>NZ_JEMA01000322.1 GCF_001589285.1 Sorangium cellulosum
ACGCGCCAGGCGTCCTGGTTCGGTCCACCGTCCTTGGTGCGCGACAGCGCGACCGTCGTGGTGGTGCCGTCCGGGCGCGTCTCGACGCCGAGGCGCCCGAAGCCGTCGACCTGCCACTCCGTGACGAGCTGATTCGGATCGATCCGCTTGAGGAGCACGCCGAGCGCGCCGTCGTACTCCACGATGGTCGTGTGCCCGGCCGCATTCACGTATTTCTCGGGGAAGATGCCCTCGTCGTCGAGGTCCGTGCTGGATGTCCGCCGGTGGTCGAAGGCATCCTCCGCGGTGACGCCGGTGATGTTGCCAAAGTCATCACGCGTGTAGGTGAGCTTCAGCTTCGTGTCGGGCAGACCGTCGTCGCTCTCGGTGGACTCGGTGTCGACCTCGCCGTAGATCGTCGTGGTCCGCGTGAGGGTCCGGCACTGGGAACTACCCGCCGCGGCGCTGCACTCCTCCTGCGTCTCGAGCTGGCCGAGGACCCAGCGCTCTGTGTCGTTCTTGAACGTCCGCGTGACGTTGAACGTGAGGTCGACGCCGCTCGTCGAGACCTCCTCGGCGCGCACGTTGCCGAGCTCGTCGAACTCGGTCACCTTCGACACCGAGTCGCGCAGCAGGATCGCGCCGCCGCCTCCGCCCTCGACCTGCCGCACGTACGCCTCGATCGCGGTCGGATCGCCGCGCGGGGGCGGAGAGACCCCTTGCGCTCGCCTCACCCGGCGCTCGGTCGGCAGCGTGAAGTACGTCGCGCCGTCGTTCGTCGGAACGAGCGTCCGCTTCACGTCGACGAACGCGAGCTCGACCTGCTCCGGCCTGGGCTGGCTGGGCAGGCCCGGAGCCCAGTGCCACGTCCGCAGGACGCGCCCTGCGAAGGGGAAGACCTGGAGCTCGTCGTCGTATGTGACGTGGTCGTAGGCATGGAGCGTCGCGGCGCCCGTGTCCANTGTGACGTGGTCGTAGGCATGGAGCGTCGCGGCGCCCGTGTCCA
>NZ_JEMA01000323.1 GCF_001589285.1 Sorangium cellulosum
AACGGTGCTCTTCCAGTACGGCGGCCGCCGCGTGGACGCTGGGAGAGCGTGCTGGAACATCGGTCGGCTCGCCGAGCGCGGAGAGAAAGCGGGCGATGTTCCTTGGCTCGGTCACCAGGGCGACGCGCCTCATCCGCCCCTGGCAAGTTGGGCACTGGAGGACATCGAGCCTGCACATGCGGCGCCGGGCGTCAGGCTCCGCGCGCCTCGCTTGAGCGACCGCGCCGTCAGAGCAGAGGCTGCAACGCCGCGTACCACTGCTCGCCCAGCAGCACGTAGCCCTGGAGGTTGGGGTGCCACTGATCTTCGAGTAACGTGGTTTTGTTCGGATTGAAGGGCGTGTACATGTCGACGGAGATGATGTGTCGGCCTGCGTCCGCGCGGGCCTTCACCACCGCCGGAATGGCGTCGTCGTAGGTCTTGATGCGCGCGCTGAGCGCGGTGTCGTCGCCCTTGCTCGCGTCGCCGCGCGACGGGACGGGCGCGGCCACCACGATGAGAACATTGGGGAGCTGCGCGTAGATGCTGTCAATCAACGCGCCCAGACGTTTGGGGGCGTTGGGCATGTCGTAATTGTCGATCGCGTCGTTGGTCCCAATCATCAAGAGCACGATGTCGGGCTTGTATTGCGGCATGACGGTCGACACCAGCGTCGAGATGCCGCTCCTTCCGCCGGCGGGGGCGATCGTCCAGCCGCTGTGGCCCTCGTGGTTGTGCGGGAACGCCACGCCGCCAACGGTGTTCGGTCCGTTCGATCCCGAACCGACGAACGTGATGTTCTTGCCCGCCGCGTGCGCGAGCCGGAACAGCTCGACGCGATAGCCGCCCGGCGTGTCCCCGTTGTATCCGTCGGTGATAGAGTCGCCGAACGGCATGATCTTGCACGCCGTACCGTCGGTCGGGCAGGGCCGATAGGTCGAGCCCGCGCTGCCGCCGGCGCCACCCTGCGCGCCCGAGTCGCCGCCGCTACCGCCGGCCGCCGCGCCGCCGCCATCCCCGCCACCGCCCGTTCCCGCGAGCGATCCACCGGTGCCGGCCGCAGAGGTCGTTCCGCCGGTGCCCGCGACAGCGCCGTCCGTGCCGCCGCCGTCGCTCGTTCCGCCTGCGCCGCCGCCGGCGTCCGCTTCGCCCGCTCCGCCGGCGCCAGCGCTGCCGGCGCCCGCGCTGCCGCCGCTGCAGCCGCTGCAGCCGAGAGCGATGACGACGAGCCCGGCCACGACCGGCCAAGATGTGATCGGCCTCATGCCGGAGGATGGTAACGCCGAAGGCTACGGCGTTGTCAAGTGAAACGATGGCAGTCGGAATCGACGATCGGGCAGCCTATGGCAATCTCACGGCGCGACGACGGTCGCCCATCCGGTGCCCGGCATCGAGAACTGCAGCTTCTGCTCTCCCAACGGACGCATTAGAGCGGTTTTCAGCCGGAATTGGTACACCGTCCTTCGTCTTGACGACGGAGGACGAAAGACGTCTGCATCAAACCCAAGCGAAGAAGGAGCTCGAAACCTACCTCGGCTGCGGGCTAGCGTCGCGCGCTACGCCGTCACGAGCGCCCCCGCGAAGCACGCCGACGCCATCGCCATGGTCACGATCGGCGGCCGCGGGAACACGCGCACCGCGATGACGCAGGCCCGCCGGCTGTGGGGTAGGCGGATCGACAGCCGGGCGGACCGCAGGTCCCCGCCATGACAGGAGGGGCGTTGCGCGCTGGCCGCTGGGCTGCCCGGGAGCGATCGCCTTCGGGCTCCCGGGGCAGCCAGGTTATCCGCCAGACGCGATCCTGTCAGGGGGACAGGTGGGCGAGGAAGGTATCGAGAGCGAAGGTGTCGTCGCCCTGGTTCGGCAGCCATCCTCCGCCGAAGTCCACAGAGCCATCGAACGCTCCCAGGAGCACCGTGTTGTCCGAGCTGTCCACCGCGACGGCGGTCACCCCCTGCCATCCCCAGGTGCCGTAGCTTGCGCTGTCGACGTACCCTCCGGTCGTATCCCACTGCGCGAAGAAGGCATCATCGCCGCCGGTAGGGGTAAACATCCCCCCGCCGAAATTGACGCTGTTCGAGAAGCTCCCGGTGAGCAGCACGTCGTCGGCGCTGTTGAGCGCGAGGCCGTGATACCACGTCTTGGCATTGCCGAAGTGCATGCTCCAGAGGTCGGTACCACCGTCGTCGAATTTGGCGACGTAGGTAGAGATGGTTCCCAGGTTGGTTAGCGTGGATGTGTTGCTACCGAAATCGACGGATCCTTTGAAGTAGCCGCTCACGATGATGTCCCCGGAGGAGTCGATGGCGACGTGATTGCCCCACGTCTCGCCGGCTCCAAAGGAGCTGCTCCAGAGCTCGTTTCCGCTGCTGTCGTACTTGGCGACCAGCGCATCGTACTGAGCGCCGCTGGTGTTGCTGGTCAGCGGGCCGCCACCGAAGTCCACGGTGGATTTGAACGCGCCCGTGATCGCGATGCTGTCGTCGCTGGGATCCACGGCGATGCCGTTGCCGTAGACGCCGTTGCTGGGGTTCGAGCTCTCGAAGAACCTGGCGAAGAGGGGGACCCCCGAGCTGTTGAACTTCGCGAGGACCCCGCCGCACCCTCCTGAGATCGAGTTGGAATCGCTGCCAATCGTGAGGTCGTCGTAATATCGGCCGATGACGAGCACGTTGTCCGAGGAGTCCACCGCGATCTCCTGGCCCGCCGCATAGGCCCCATCACCGAAGCTGCTGCTCCAGAGATGGGTGCCTGAAGAGTCGAATTTCGCGACGAACATGCTGCTGCCCAGGCTGCTGCTGTTCGTCACCGTCCCGCCGCCGAAGTCGGTGTCATCGTACATCAACCCCGTGATGATCACGTTGTCCGAGCTGTCCACGGCGACACCGAAGATGTCCAGGGAGTCGATGCTCTTGCTCCAGAGGTGGATGCCCGCGCTGCTGAACGCCGCCACGAAGCCGGCGGTGAAGGCGCTCGTGGTGAGCGTGCTGCCGCCGAAGTTCACCGAGACGCCGTAATACCCAGCGATGATGACGTTGCCGGATCCGTCGACCGCGACCTGCTGGGGCTCCTGATAGCTGAAGGGCTCGCGGAACGACGCGCTCCAGTTATGGGAGAGGGCTTGCGCGGAGGACGCGACGGGCTCCAGAGATGCGTCGAAGTCGCCCCCGGAGGGCGCGTCGCACGCGGTGATCGCGGAGAGCAGAGATAACAGGAGGGTGCCGACGGGGAGCTTGATCTTGTGCATGCGGATAACTTCCTTCTCTCGCGGCGCAAAGGCGCTGGTATTCTCTTCTATGAATCAACGTGTCGAGATGGCGGGCCAAGGCAAGGCAAGCGAGCGATGCGGCATGCTCGCGCGCGAAGGCCGGGACGGCGCCGTTGCCAGGCGGCCACCGCTGCCGGCCACGCCTCGATGGGCGGCGCGCGGGCACCGTAGGCCAGCGCGTCGCCGTCGCCGTGTTGCAGACGGCATGCCACCGTGTCAGCACGATGCCAGGGGAGTTCCAAGGGGGGCAGCGCGGAGCGCGGAGCGGCGTTCCTCCCTTCGGCCGCGCGGCTCCGGCGAGGCCGGCGTCAGGGGGCACAAACGCGTGGACGCTGGTGTGTCACTCGCCTGCCGGGGCCCGCGTGCCAGCGTGCCAGGTGCCAGGTGCCAGGTGCCAGGTGCCAGGTGCCAGCGTGGGCTGCGCGCAGGGGGCGCCGAAGGGCGGTCGAACTGCCCCCGCCGCGCCGAGCGAGGGCGTCGAAGGATTTCCCCGTCGCTGGTACGAGCGGCGCGGAGCGACCCGACCCAGGTCGAGGGAGCCGCCGCCCAGGAAGGTCTTGCCGATCGACGCGTGGGTGCGCTACGCGCACCCCACGCACAGCGGAAGCCCAGGTCATCGGGCGCCGCCAGGACGGGAGCCCCCGATGTCTGAGCCGATGAAGAATGTCACGACTGTTCGGTGCTCATGTGGACGCGTCGAGCTCGAAGCCACAGGGGCTCCTATCCTCAGCGCCGCCTGCTACTGCGACGATTGCCAGGAAGGCGCCCGTCAGATCGAAGCGCTCCCGAACGCGCCCCCCGTTCGAGATCCCGACGGCGGGACCGCCTACGTCCTTTACCGGAAGGATCGCTTCAACTGCTCGAAGGGAGCCCAGCTCTTGCAGGGCTACAAGATCAGGGAGAAATCGCCCACGAACCGAGTCGTCGCCACCTGCTGCAGCTCAGCCCTGTTTCTCCGCTTCGACAGCGGGCCGCACTGGGTTACGGTGTACCGAGGGCGCGTCGAGGGAGATGCCCCGCCCTTGCAGATGCGTATCTACACGAAGTTCAAGCCGGAGAACAGCGACATCCCGGACGACGTGCCCAGTTACTCGACCTTCCCCCTCAGGTTCGTGGCGAAGCTCGTCGCTGCCAAGATCGCGATGCTGCTCCGTCGATGAGCTGCGGCGCGGTGCCGACCGGTCGATCGACAGGGAGCTGCTCCGCGGCTTCGATCAACTCAAATGCTTGGCAGTTGAGCGGATAGGACAAGCAAACGCGTTCCGCAAAGTCAAGATTCTCGGAGCCGTTCCTGACTCGTGCAGTCCGACGGTACGAGCTCATTGACAGAACGGGCCTTATGTGACCAGGCAGGTCTTCCACGCCTGAGACGCCTGGGATTACCGCGACGTAGCACCAAGCGGAAGGCATCTTACCGTATAGCTGTACCCTACTGGCTGCGGCCGTGTGGCGCGAAGGGATAGGGCCTGCGGGACGAACCTGTGCTGGCACGGGGGGGTCTGCTAAGTCTCACTGTGAATGAAGCGACGGACAGCCGAGCTCAGCGCCGAGGATTTGCAAGCGCTCGCGCGCTCCCCCAGCGAAGGTCCGCGCGTCAAGGCGGCGCTGCACCCGCACACGCCGCTCGCGACGCTCCTCTCACTCGCCACCGACCAGGCCATTGGCGTTCGTCGCGCCCTCGCCCGCCGCATGGGCGCTCCTCGCGAGGTCCTCGCGCAACTCGCGCATGACCCCACGCGCGCCGTGCGGTGCGCTGTCGCCGCCCATCCAGGCTGTGACGAGTCGCTCCGCCTGCTCTGGACCGACAGCGACGGGAACGTGCGCGCGGTCGCACAACACGCCGCAGCGATTCCGCATCACTTTGCCGAAGACCTCGCGAGAATCGTACGCAACGAGTCGGTGCCCGCTTCAGTGCTCGCCGAGTTCGCCGAGCTCGGAGGCCAGGCACGCCGTGCCGTCGCTTCGCATCGCGAGTGTCCGCGCGGCTGGCTCGAGCGCTTCCGTCACGACGCCGACGCAGCCGTGCGGCTCGTCGCCGAGACGCGCATGGGTCTATCACTCGACACACTGCGTGCCTTCGCGCGACACCGATCGTCTTCTTATCGCGCCACCGCCGCCGCGTCGCTGCCGTGGGACGACGCGAGGATGCCCGAGCTGCTCGCTGATCGGAATGAACGCGTCTTGCTCGCGCTCTTGCGACGGCCGGACTTCCCCGCCGCGTTCTACGCCCAGATCACAGACAATCCGCCACCCGCCGTGCGTCTCGTGCTCGCGACCCACGACGCGCTCGATTCCGCGCATTTGCAGCGCTTGCTGCGCGACCCGCGCGCGGATGTTCGTCGACGCGTAGCGCAACGCCGCGCGCTGAGCGCCGAACAGTTCGAATCCCTTGCGAACGACGACGACGACAAGGTGAAGCGCGAGCTCGCGAAGCGACCCGATTGTCCCGAAGCGTGGCTGCGCCAATGGTGCCTTGCTCCGAGCGAATGGTTGCGTCGCGCCGTGTTCACGCGTCCAGGCGTGACGCCGGACATCCTCACCACCGCGAGCGCCCTGCCCGACAACCATGAGGAGATCGCAAAGCACCCGCTCACACCGGAGCAGATACTCGCCCAGCTGGCCGACTCCGCCGGCGTCTTCGTTCGTGGCGCCGTGGCGCAGAACCCGAGCACGCCCGAGCGCGTGCTGTCGCAGCTCGCGCGTGACGCCGATTCGCATGTGCGCTTGCAGGTTGGCAGAAACGAGACATGTCCACTGTCCCTGCTGCTCGACCTCGAACACGGCTCAGATTTCGTCGTGCGCCGTCACATCGTATGGCGCGCCGACTGTCCGCTCGAGATAGGAGCGTCTCAGCGGCTCCTGACGACGCCGTTGGAGCGGGGTGGGACGATTCAGCCTTGATTTCGCGCCCACGGGGCATGAGTGGGCCGACGGCGAGGCGCGAGCGGCGTTCCGCCGGCGAATGCGACGTCAACTACCGTACTGGAAAAGCACCGTTCTGCGCCGCAAGGCGCCCGGTGACGCCGTAGAGCGTCTCGCGACGCGCCTCCCGGGCCAGACCAACGCCCGGACGGACACGTGTGCCCACGGCACGCCGATGCGCCCCCGTAGCGCGCTCGGCGCCGCCCGGACCACGCTCTTTCGACCCAGGACCGAGGCATCACGACGCGCGCGGCCCCACCCTCTAGGTTTGCTGCGCTACACTTCCTCGCGCTGCGATCCGGCTTCTTTTACCTACGCGCCGTGCCCGGGTGGAACCACGAAGCCGTGGGTCTACGTCACGAGCGGGCCGGACACCACGACCAACACGGCGTACACGTATGGAGTCCGACAACAAGAGCGTGCTGGGCATGCGCATCTGCACCACCGGCGCCTTCTACGGTCGCAGCGACTGCGGGCGCGTCACCCAGCTCGGGGTCACGGCCACGTACGGCGGCGTGAGCGTGCGCAACCTGGGCCGGGGTCGTTCTGCGGGACCGGCGGCGACAGCGGCGCTCCGATGTACGCGAAGCACGTCGCCTGCGGGCTCCAGGTGGCCGGATACAGCGAGTGCGACAGCCTCTACCAGGGCATCCGGGCCGCCGAGACGGTGCTGAACGTCAACGTCCTGCACGCGCCGTAGCCGCGAGCGCGCCGCCGCCGCGCCGGATGTTCAAGCGCGATCCGGCGCCGCGAGGTGCCGCTGGACCGTGCGAAGGCTGATCCCGAGCCGGCTCGCCGCCCTCGATCGGTTTCCTCCCTCCAGCGCCAGCGCCGCGTCGAGGATCCTCCGGATGGACTCGTCCAGCGTGGCGTCGAGGGAGATCTCGACCGTGCGAGCGCCGGAGCCGTTCGCGGCGGGGGCTCCTCGCGCCGGGGCCAGCGCGCGGATCGGCGCCGGGAGGTCGCGCACCTGGACCTGCTTCCCCGCGCGGAGCAGCGTGAGCAGCTCGATGACGCTCCGCAGCTCGCGGACGTTGCCCGGCCAGTCGTACCGGCGCAGGGCGGCCATCGCCGCCCTCGTCATCCGGGCCGGCGGCGTCCCGTGCTTGGCGGCGAGCTGCTGGAGGAACAGGCGCACGAGCGGCACGAGATCGGCCTGCCGCTCGCGGAGCGGCGGCACATCGAGCGTGACGCCCTGGATGCGATAATAGAGATCGGCCCGGAAGCGCCCTGCCTTCACCTCCTCTTCCAGCGGTCGCAGCGTCGCGCAGACGATACGGGCGTTGACCGAGAGCTTCTCGGTCCCGCCCACGCGCATGAACCGCCGGTTCTCCAGGAAGCGCAGCAGCTTTGCCTGCATCGATATCGGCATCTCCCCGATCTCGTCGAGGAAGAGCGTGCCGCCGTCCGCCGCCTCGATCTTCCCGCGGGTCCTCTCGACCGCTCCGGTGAACGCGCCCCGCTCGTGACCGAACAGCTCGCTCTCGAAGAGCGCCTCCGGCACGGCGGCGCAGTTGATCGGGATGAAGGGACCCGACCGCCGCAGCGAGAGATCATGGACCCGGCGGGCGAGCACCTCCTTGCCGGTCCCGCTCTCCCCGACGAGCGAGATCCCCACCTCCCTCGGGGCGACCACCCGGAGAACGCGACCCAGCTCTCGCATCGCCTTCGAGCGCATCACCGGTTCGATCACCACGTCGATGTGTCGCAATCTGCGGGGCATACCGTTATATTGTACGACATTTTGTCGTAACGCCATCATCGACCCGATATTCGTCGCGGTCGTGCGGTCGCGGCGCGGCAGAACGCGGAGGTCTTCGCGTGGCACCGATGTTGCCGTGTCGGTGCGGCGGTGCGGCGGGCCGGCCGCCGGGAGCGGTGAAGGAGCAGTGCGGGAGCACGTCGCCGCGCGCTCCACCGTGGCGCCGGCCGGCCGAGGAGGGTGTGGAACCGATGGTGCGAACGACGAAGGCGGCAATGAACGCCGCGGCGCGGAGACGGCGGGGCGATCCGCGCGGCGTGGTCATCGTCTCCGACCACGCGGAGACGCTGGACGGGCTGCAGGGCTACCTCCAGCGCGCCGGCGTGACGGCGCACGTGACGCGCCACCTCCGGGCAGCCGCGCTCGACGGCGCCGACGTCGCTGCCGTCGTGCTCTTCCCGGACGACTACCCGCTGGCGGAGGTCGAGGCCGCGGTGGCGCGCCTCCTGCGCGAGCGTCCTTCCGTGCTGCCCGTCCTCGTGACCCGGAATCCGCGACAGTTCGAGACGCTCGTGAGCGCGGCGGGCGCGCGCGATATCCCCGTGATCATCCCGAAGCCCGCCTGGGGATGGACGATCCTCGATCTCATCCGCGCGCGGGTGGAGGTGTGACGATGTCTCCCAGGTTCGAGCGAATCGACCCGGCTGCCGCCGGGCAGGGCCAGGGCGGCGAAGCGCCCCGGCCGCCCGCCTCGCCGCCTTCTCCGGCGCGGCGCCTCATCCCGGTGGCGACGGCCCTGCGGCGCAGCTTCGCCAGGGGATACGGCCTCGCCGAGCTCCAGGCGGACCTCCTGGCCGGCACCGTCGTCGGCGTCGTCGCGCTCCCCCTCTCGATGGCGCTCGCCATCGCGGTGGGAGCGCCCCCCCAGCACGGGCTCTACACGGCGATCGTGGCCGGCGCGCTGGTGGCCCTGCTGGGGGGCTGCAAGTTCCAGGTCACCGGCCCGACGGCGGCCTTCGTGGTGATCCTCGCGCCGATCGTGACGAAGCACGGGCTCTCCGGGCTGATGACCGCGGGCCTGATGGCGGGCGTGATGCTCGTGATCATGGGGCTCGCGCGGCTCGGCCAGCTCATCCAGTACATCCCGCACCCGGTGACGACGGGCTTCACCGCCGGCATCGCCACCGTGATCGCGACGCTCCAGGTGAAGGACATCCTCGGCCTCTCGACAGGGGCGCTCCCGGAGCACTTCACGGACAAGGTCGCCGCCCTGTGGGCGGCCCGCGGGACGGCCAGCCTCTTCGAGCTCGGCGTCGCCGCGTCGACGCTCGCGCTGCTCCTGCTCGTCCCGCGGATCGTCAAGAAGGTGCCCGCGCCCCTCATCGCCATCTCCGTCGTTTCGCTCGCCGGCATGGTGATCGCCGAGGTCTACCCGGTGTTCTCCGTGGCCACGATCGGCAGCCGCTTCCGCACGACCATCGACGGCGTGGAGGTCGCCGGGATCCCGTCGATCCTGCCGGTCCCGTCACTCCCGTGGGGGGACGGGCTCTCCTACGAGCTCGTGAGGGACCTGCTCCCCTCCGCCTTCGCCATCGCCATGCTCGGCGCCATCGAGTCGCTGCTGTCGGCGGTCATCGCCGACGGCATGACGGGGACCAAGCACGATCCGGATGCGGAGCTCGTCGGGCTCGGCGTCGGGAACATCGTCGCGCCGCTCTTCGGCGGCATCGCGGCGACGGGCGCGCTGGCGCGCACGGCGACGAACATCCGCGCAGGCGCGCGCTCTCCGATCGCCTCCGTGACGCACGCCCTCGTCATCCTGCTGTCGATCCTCTTCCTCGCCCCGCTCGTGGCCTACGTCCCGATGGCGTCGCTGGCGGCGCTGCTGCTGCTCGTCGCCTGGAACATGTCGGAGCTCCACCACGTCGTCCGCATCGTGAGGCTCGCGCCGAAGAGCGACGTCTTCGTGCTCCTTTCCTGCTACGGGCTCACCGTGATCCTCGACATGGTCGTCGCGGTCTCGGCCGGCGTGGTCCTCGCCGCCATCCTTTTCATGCGCCGGATGGCAGAGCTGACGGGGAGCCGGACGGTGCTGGACTCGAGCGAGGACTCCGACGCGATCCAGCTCCCGAAGCGGGTCGCGCTGTACGAGGTCAACGGCCCGCTGTTCTTCGGCGCCGCCCAGAAGGCGATGGATGCGCTGCACTCCATCCGCGGGGATAGCTACGAGGTCATGGTCCTGCACCTCGGCAAGGTCCCGGTCATCGACAGCACGGGGTTCGTCGCGCTGGAGAACGCGCTCGACGGGCTCGCGCGGCGCCACAAGACGGTGATCCTGGCCGGGCCGCTGCCCAGGCCTCGCGAGATCTTCGACAGGGCGCGCCTCCACGAGGAGAAGCCCTATCGCGTTTACGTCGCGGAGGACCTGGACGCGGCGATCCGCCTCGCCGGCGAGCTCGTGCGGGCCTGACGCGACCGCCGCCGCAATCAGCGTGACCGCACGCGGATCACGCGGCGGGTGGCGGCGGGATCGAGGGCTGCTCGCCCTCGAGTCGCCGGCGCACGTACCCGAGGTGCAGGTAGAGCTGGTAGAGATCCGCCGTGGCCCTGAGCGGGACCGACAGCGCCGCGAGGTTGTCCTCGAGCTGCCGGAGCGTCGCGATCAGCTCCGCGCGCCGCGCCGGATCGACCGGGCGCGAGAGCTCCCGCTGCGCGCGGCGCAAGATCTCGTAGTGGCGGTAGATGCGCGCGCTGATCCGCCAGTTGTACAGCGGCTGCGCGATCTTGAAGATGGAGAAGATCACCGTCGCCAGGGGCAGCAGCATGACCTTGAGCCGGCTCACCATCGACGCCGGCCAGAACGGCAGGACGCGCCGCAGGAACGAAGGCCCCTCCTCTTGGTAACGCCGCGCCTCGGGGTGGAGCGGCGCCTCCACGAAGCGCGTGGACGGGAACTCGCCTGGCGCGTCGAGGAGGTTGCCCGGCGCGTGCGCGGCGCGCGCCGCCTCGATCAGGAGCGGGATCAGCGCGGGGTGGAGCGTCGCGTTGGCGACCAGCGCGGCGGGCGGGGCGAGCAAGGTGCTCGGCGCGGGCGGGATGTTGCGGTCGAGGTCGAGCAACCCCTCGCTGAGAGGTACGCTGGAAAGATAGGGATACCGGCGCACGTAGCTCTCGTGCCGGCGCAGGCTCATGAGGTGCACGCCCTCGGCGCGGAGCAGCTCCTGCACCTGCGCGGAGCCGGGGCCGACGATGAAGAGCGCGGCGTCGATGCGGCCAGCCAGCAGCGCCTCGGCGGCCTCCTGATCGGGCAAGCCCTCGAAGGGCGCGCCGGCTGCGGCCTGCGCGTCGGCGGTGACGCCGCTGTCCGCGAGCAGCCGCTCCACGACCTCTCGGGTGCCACTGCCCTCGGGGCCGATGGAGAGGCGCATGCTCGCGAGATCGGTGAGGCGATCGTGGGCCCCGTCGCCGCGGTGGAAGACCCAGAGCGGCTCGCGGTAGACGCTGGCGAGGCTGCTCAGGCGATCGCTGGCCTCGGGCGGCATGACGCCGCCCTGCACGAAGGCGAGGGAGACCCCGCTCGCCGGATCGAGCAGGAGCGCCACGTTCTCGGCCGAGCCCGCCGTCTCGCGGATCTCGACGGTGATGCCGACCCCGGCCAGGTACGCGCGGTACTGCTCGGCAAAGGCGTGGTAGCGGCCGGTGGGCTGCCCGGTGGCGATGGTCACCTGGCGGGGCGGCGGGGGCTCGACGAAGAGCAGGTAGGTCGCGACGAGGGCGACGAGGCCGAGCAGCAGGAACGGGGTCCAGACCCGCAGGAGCTCCCTGCGGTACCCCTCGACGATCTCGCGGCGGCGGACGAGCTTGAACATGAGCGGCTCGCCTGGACCCGTCCGCCGCGACGCGGACCCGCGCCCACCTCGGGGGCGCGGACCGCCGGCGCGACCGGGGGTGCCAGGGAGCGCATGATGGCCCGACGGGCATCGCCCGGACAACCCCGTTGCTCCACGCCGCCCCACCGCGCCGCCTCGCCGCGCCCGCGCGGGGACGCAAGGGACCGGATCCTCGCGCGCCCTGGTCGCAGTGAACGGGCAGCGTCGCCTGCGGACGCCACGTGTCTGTGATGCCCTCTCCCCTCAAGCGCCCAGCTCGAAGCGCTGCATCGCCACCAGCGCGACGCAATCGGGCGCGCGCGAACCGGACACGATCTGGCGGATCTCGTGGAAATACCGCACGTGCAACGCGCGCAGCCGCTCGAGGTCGCTGCGCGCGACGCTGATCAGGTTGTACGAATACAGGCCCGGATCGCCGCGACTCTGCCGGCGCGCGGCGACGTCGAGCCAGTGTGTCTTCAACCGTTGTCGCGGCTCGGCGGCGCCCCGCNTGTCTTCAACCGTTGTCGCGGCTCGGCGGCGCCCCGCGTCATATCGACGGTCTCGGACGTGGCGGCGTAGCGCCCCTTGCGCCATCGGACGAGGCCCCCGCGACAGGGCCTCGAGGCACGCGCGCACCTCGTCGTCCGGGAGCCGGAGGCGAGCGGCGACCCAGGCGTCGTCATGGCAGGGGAGTGCCGCGTAGCTCGCGAGCTCGAG
>NZ_JEMA01000324.1 GCF_001589285.1 Sorangium cellulosum
GTCGACGCCGCCGCGCCGCGGAGGCGATCGGCGCGACGCCGCGGCGCCCCGGACGCCGGCGCCCGCGGCCGCCAACCTCGGCACATTCGTCGAGCTCCGGAACGATTACGTCTCGCGCGGCAGGAACGGCTTCTTCAACGCGGCGGTGATCCGCGGGGACTACGCGTTCGACAGGAGCTTCTCGCTGCGGGCGGACGTGCCGCTCGTCTACGCGGGCGGGCTGGAGGGCAAGCGCAACATGGGGCTCGGCGACGTGATGATCCGGCCGCTCGTGCGCGCTGTCGGCACGCCGCGGTTCGCGCTGCTCGTCGGCTCGGATCTCGTCCTCGACTCGGCGACGAACCGCGCGCTGGGCGCGGGGAAGAACCAGGTCGCGCCGCTCGTCCAGGCGTACGTCCGCGTGGCGCGGCCGGCGCGGATCGGGCTGCAGGTCCAGCACGCCGTGTCGTTCGGCGGCGATCCGCGGCGGGACGACATCCAGGTGTCCGTGGTGCGGCCCTTCGCTGTCGTCGAGCTGCCGCGCGGGTTCTGGGTGGGGCCGGACCAGAGCTTCCATTTCAACCACCTCGGCGGGCCCCGCGTCGTGTCCACGAGCGTGCTGGAGGTCGGCGCGGAGCTCAGCGAGCGCGTGCAGGTGTACGTCGATCCAGGTATCCAGGTGAGCAGCCAGGGGGCGGTCGACTGGCTGGTGACCGGGGCGGTGCGCTGGGCGTTCCCGCAGCGAGCGCGCGAGCGCCCGGCCGCCGCGGCGCCGGCGCCTTGCGTGGAAAGATCCGCGGGCGAGTAGGCCGCTGCGGCGTGCTCCGCGGACGCGCCGGCGTCCGGACGCGCTCAGGGGCGCCGCGCGCCGGCCGGCGGGATGCCCGCCAGGGATGTCAGAACAGCGGTCGTCTGGCCTCGAAGCGGCGAATCCTTGACCCGCGACGTCGTCCTGCGCCTGATCCCTGTTCGCATCCATGCTTTCACGAGATCCGTTGCTCCTGCTCTCCGCGACGCGGCTGGCCGCGCTGATCCGCGCCCGGGCCGTCACGTCGGCCGAGGTGGTGGAGACCCATATCCGACACATCGAGCGCGTGAACCCGACGCTCAACGCGGTGGTGGCGGACCGGTTCGACGCCGCCCGCGCCGAGGCGCGCGCGGCCGACGCGCTGCTCGACCGCGGCGAGCCCGCGGGCGCGCCGCCGTTCCTCGGCGTGCCGTGCTCCATCAAGGAGAGCTTCGCCGTCGCCGGCATGCCGAACTCCGCGGGGCTCGTCTCCCGCGCCGGCGTGCGCGCGGCGGAGGACGCGGTGACGGTCGCGCGCCTGCGCGCCGCCGGCTTCATCCCGCTCGGCGTCACCAACGTGTCGGAGCTCTGCATGTGGATGGAGACGAACAACCGGCTCTACGGCCGCACGAACAACCCCTACGACCCGGCGCGCACCGCGGGCGGCAGCTCGGGCGGAGAGGCCGCGGTCGTCGGCGCCGGCGGCGCGCCGATCGGGCTCGGCTCGGACATCGGCGGATCGATCCGGATGCCCGCGTTCTTCAACGGCGTCTTCGGCCACAAGCCGACCGGCGGGCTCGTGCCGACGTCGGGGCAGTTCCCGCTGCCGGGCGAGCGTGGGCTCCGCTTCATGACGTCGGGGCCGATCGCGCGGCGCGCCGAGGATCTCATGCCGGTGCTCCGCATCCTCGCGGGTCCCGACGCGCGCGATCCGAGCTGCGCGCCGATGCCGCTCGGCGACCCGGCCGCGGTCGACCTCGCCGGGCTGACGGTGCTCTCGATCGAGGACGACGGCGTCCGCCCGGTGAGCGACGATCTGCTGGCCGCGCAGCGGAGGGCCGCCGACGCGCTCGCGGCGCGTGGCGCGACGGTCCGCGTGGGGCGCGTCGATCTGCTCGCGCGCGCGCTCGACATCTGGACCGCGATGCTGGCCGTGGCGGGCGGCGTCACGTTCCGGTCGCTCCTCGGGGACGGCCGCCCGGTCAGCCTGCCGCGCGAGCTCGCCCGATGGTCGATGCGCCGCTCGGCGCACACGCTGCCCGCGCTCGGGCTGACGCTGCTGGAGGACCTCGGCAAGCGGCTCCCGGCGCGCATCGAGCGCGCCCTGGAGCTCGGCGAGGCGCTCCGGGCCGAGCTCGTGGCGCGCATCGGCGAGCGGGGCGTGATGCTCTACCCGACGTACCCGAGGCCCGCGCCGCGGCACTACGCGCCGCTCCTGCCGCCCTTCCAGTGGACGTACACCGCGGTGCTCAACGTCATGGAGATGCCGGCGACGCAGGTCCCGCTGGGGCTCAACGCCGAGGGCCTTCCGCTCGGCGTCCAGGTCGCGGCGATCCATGGCAACGACCACGTGACCATCGCGGTGGCGCAGCACCTGGAGCGCTCGTTCGGCGGCTGGGTCCCGCCGTCTCTGTCGTGGTGCCGACGGTGACGTTCCCGCCCGCGGTCGTGATATCAAGGCTGCCCCCATGAGCAGCAGCGACCGCACGTACGATGTGATCGTCTTCGGCGCGACCGGCTTCACCGGTCGCCTCGTCGCCGAGTATCTCGCCACCAAGGGCAAGGACAGCTCCGCCGGCGAGGCCGCGGCGCGGCCCGTTCGCTGGGCGATCGCCGGGCGGAACGCGGGGCGCCTCGCCGAGGTGAAGGCGGCGATGGAGGCGATCGATCCGGCCTGCTCCGAGGTGGGGGTCATCGAGGCGACGTCGGAGGACGCGGCGTCGCTCGAGCGCATGGCCAGCCAGGCGCGCGTCGTCCTCACAACGGTCGGCCCTTACTCGACGCGCGGCGAGCCGCTGGTCGAGGCCTGCATCCGCGCGGGCACCGACTACGCGGACCTCACCGGCGAGCCCGAGTTCGTCGACCGTCTGCTCGACCGCCACCACGAGGCCGCCCGCGCGCGGGGCGTGCGGATCGTCAACTGCTGCGGCTTCGACAGCATCCCGCACGACCTCGGCGTGCTCTTCACGGTGACGAAGCTCCCGGCGGGCGAGCCGATCGTTGTCGAGGGCGTCGTGCGCGCGCACGGGAGCTTCTCGGGCGGCACCTGGCAGTCGCTGATCGAGATCGTGGCGCAGACGCGCCGCAGGAAGCGCGAGGCAGGCAAGGAGCAGGAGCACGGGCCGCGCAAGGTGCGTGGGCTCAAGGCGCGCATCCGTTACGAGAAGGGGCTGCGCGCCTGGGTCTCCCCGATGCCGAGCATCGACCCGCAGGTCGTGCTGCGGAGCGCGCGGGAGCTCGACGTCTACGGCCCCGACTTCCAGTACGGTCATTACATGCAGGTCAAATCCGGGCTGCAGCTCGTGATCGGGATCGCCGGCCTCGGCGCCGTCGCGGCGCTCGCCAAGGTCGGGCCGACGCGGGAGCTGCTCCGCAAGGTGCGCAGCCCGGGGGAGGGGCCGAGCGCGGAGGAGCGGGCGCGGAGCTGGTTCCAGGTGACGTTCGAGGGGAAGAGCGCGTCGCGCAAGGTGGTGACGCGGGTGAGCGGCGGGGATCCGGGCTACTCGGAGACGGCGAAGATGGTGGCGGAGTCGGCGCTCTGCATGGCGTTCGATCGCGAGCGGCTGCCGGCGCGCGCCGGGGTCCTCACGCCGGCCGTCGCGATGGGGGAGCGGCTCATCGAGCGGCTGCAGGCGGCGGGGATCCGGTTCGAGCTCCTGGAAGGGTGAGATGACCGGGCCGGTGGGGTACGCTGCCCCGGCGTGACAGGCGTGGACGAGAAACGGCTCGGCGGGGAGGCTGCGGTGGTCCCGCCGCCTTGTCGAGAGAGAGTCCCGCCCGTCGTGAGCGACTGCGGCCTGACAAGCACCCTGGTGGCCGGGCAAGGGAGCGCGGGGTGGGCTACCCGCGATCCGCGCGCGCCGGAGCCCGCCCCGGACAGGACGGCGTCTTCGCGCCGGGGATCGAGCGACGAGGCCTCCGTGCTGCCGCTCACCGGCGGCAGCACGATCGGGCATTACGAGCTCATCCGCGAGCTCGGCCGGGGCGGCATGGGCACCGTCTTCCTGGCCCGCGATGTCCGGCTGGGCCGCCTCGTCGGCATCAAGGTCGTCACCACCCTGAGCGGCGTCCGGCTGCAGCGCTTCCTCGTCGAGGCCCGCGCGACCGCGCTCTGCAAGCACGAGAACATCGTGACGATCCACGATGTGAACGAGCACGACGGATACCCGTACATGGTGCTCGAGTACATCGAAGGGCAGAGCCTCCGCGCCTGGATGGAGCAGCGAAGACCCCCCGGCGCCGGTGAAGGGGCCGCCACGGCGCCGGTGTCCGCGAGCGCGGCCGTGGAGATGATGGTGCCCGTGGTGCGCGCCCTCTCGTGCGCTCACAAGCTCGGCATCGTGCACCGCGATCTCAAGCCCGAGAACATCATGCTGGAGGCGTCCGGCGCGATCAAAGTGCTCGATTTCGGCATCGCCAAGCTGCTCGACACGGACGTCGGCGGCGCGGTCGAGCGCCCTCCCGCCTCGCTCAGGACGACCCTGACGCGCGAGGGCGCGCTGATGGGAACGATCCCGTACATGTCCCCGGAGCAGTGGACCGGGGAGGGGATCGATCACGCCAGCGACATCTGGGCCGTGGGCATCATGCTCCACGAGCTCGTGACAGGCGCGCACCCGCTCGCGCCGGTGACGGTGCACAGCCTCATGCAGGTCGCTGCGCTCGATCAGCCCATGCCCGAGCTCGACGAGGCGCGCCCCGACCTGGGCCCGCTCGCCGGGATCATCGATCGCTGCCTGCGCAAGCGGAAGGCCGAGCGCACCGCCTCGGCGCAGCAGCTCCTCTCGGAGCTCTTGCCGCTCTTGCCCGCGCGACACGAGATCGTCCTCGGGGCCGACGAGAGCCCCTTCGCTGGCCTGTCGGCGTTCCAGGAGGCGGACGCGGACCGCTTCTTCGGCCGCGCGGAGGACGTCGCGAGCATGGTGACGCGCCTCCGGAGCCAGCCGCTGCTCGCGATCGTCGGCGCGTCGGGGGTGGGGAAGTCGTCGCTCGTGAGGGCGGGGATCGTCCCGGCGCTCAAGCGCTCGGGCGCAGGGTGGGAGTCGCTCATCCTCCGGCCAGGGCGCGAGCCGATGGCGGCGCTCGCCGATCTGCTCAGCCACCCCTCGTTGATGTCGAAGGGGGGCTCGGAGCGCCCCGCGCCCCTCGACGACGAGGACGCGCGCGGGCGCCTGCTCGATCGGCTGCGCGCCGAGCCGGGCTATCTGGGGGCCGAGCTGCGCGCGTGGTCGGCCCGCAAGCAGCGTCGCGTCGCGCTCTTCGTCGACCAGTTCGAGGAGCTCTACACGCTCTCCTGCGACGCCGGCGAGCGCGCCGCGTTCCTCTCGTGCCTCGGCGGCGTCGCCGACGACGCCTCCTCGCCGCTGCGCGTGATCCTGTCGCTGCGGTCGGACTTCATCGAGCGGGTGGCGGAGGACAGGCACTTCATGGCGGCGGTGACCCGCGGGCTCGTGGTCCTGCCGCCGATCGGCCGAGCGGGGCTGCGCGAGGCGCTGACCCGGCCTGTCCAGGCGGCGCGGTACGAGATCGAGGATCCGGCGCTGGTCGAGGGCATCCTGGACGTGCTGGAGACGACGCGCGGCGCGCTGCCGCTCTTGCAGTTCATGGCGGCGCGCTGGTGGGACCTGCGCGATCGCGGGCGCCGGCTCCTGACGCGGGCGAGCTACGAGGCCATCGGCGGCGTGGCGGGCACGCTCGCGAGCCACGCCGACACGGTGCTGGCCGGGATGAGCGTCCGCCAGGCGAAGCTCTGCCGGGCCGTGTTCGAGCGCCTGGTCACGCCCGAGCGCACCAGGGCCATCGCGAGCCTGAGGGAGCTCCGCGAGCTGCCCGGCGACCCGGACGAGCTCGAGGGCGTCGTCCAGGTCCTCTCGGACGCGCGGCTCCTGGCCGTGGAGCGCGGGCGCGACGACGCCGGCAGCACGGTGGAGATCGTGCACGAGTCGCTCATCGAGCGCTGGCCGACCCTGCTGCGCTGGCTGGACGAGAACCAGAAGGACGCGGCGTTCCTCGACAAGCTGCGCGTGGCGGCGAGGCAGTGGGAGTCGAGCGGCTCTGCCGACGACACCGTCTGGCGCGGCAAGCTCGCCGAGGAGGCGCGCCATTTCCGCGAGAGCGATTATCATCAGGGCCAGTTGCCCGCGCGCGAGCAGCGCTATCTGGACGCCGTGCTCCGGCTGGCGAGCCAGGCGCAGCGGAGGAAGCGCACGCTGATCGTCGGGGTGATGGCGGGCCTCGCGCTGCTTGTCGCCGGGGCGACGCTGGGGATCATCAAGGTGGTCCGCCAGAACCGGGTGATCACCGCGCAGCTCGAGGAGATCCGCCAGACCGAGTACAACCTCGAGCTGGCGCTCGCCAGCGAGCGGGCCGCGCGAGAGGCCGCCGAGAGGGCCCGGCAGGCCACGGAGGACCAGCGGGAGCGCGACGAGCTCCTGCAGAGGAACGCCGAGGAGCGGAGGGCCAGGGAGGCCGAGCGCGAGCGTCGCAGCGGGGAGCCGCTGGAGCGGCCCGGCGCGCGGTCCGTGGAGGGCCTCAGGGAGGGGCGCCGGTAGCGGGCGCCCGGCGCGCCGAGCCCGCGCGGCCCTGGGCGCGCGGGGCGGCCCCGGCCGGCAGCCTGGTTTGGTAGGATGGTCCCGTGCAGCGCGAGACCTGGATCTTCGGCTACGGGTCGCTGATCTGGCGGCCGGCGTTTCGCTTCGAGCAGATGGCGCCCGGGTACATCACGGGGTGGGCGCGCCGTTTCTGGCAGGGCTCCACCGATCATCGCGGCGTCCCCGGCGCGCCGGGCCGGGTGGTCACGCTCGTCCCCGAGCCAGGCGCGCGCTGCTGGGGGATGGCTTACCGGGTCGCCGAGCCCGATCTCGACGGGGTGCTCCGCGCGCTCGATCACCGCGAGAAGGGCGGCTATGCCCGCCACGACATGCCGCTTTTCATGGCGGACGACACGCCGTCTCGCGCGGCCCGGACAGCCATCGTCTACATGGCCACTCCGGACAACCCGGACTACCTCGGTGAGGCGCCGCTCCCCGCGATCGTCGCGCAGGTGCTCGCGTCCCACGGTCCGAGCGGCTCCAACGTCGAGTACGTCCTGCGCCTCGCCGAGTCCCTCGCGGCCATGAGCGCCGACGACGCTCACGTGGCCGAGCTCGCGACGCTCATCCGCGCCCATGAACGGGCCGCGATGCACCGCCCGGACCCAGCGCGCGGATCGACAACCCAGATCGCCGAGACATCGCTCTAGCGATCCGCCCGCCTCGCCGACCTGGCGAGCCAACGACCTCCGTGGGCCCCGAGGGAGGGGTCGCGCGCGCGACCTCTCCCTCGGGGCCAGGCCCCCGGGTCGACGCTCTCAGTTCACGTCGCTGCTGCCGCCGTCCGCCCCGCCGCCGTCGGCCCCGCCGCCGTCCGCGCCCGCGTGATCCGCGACCCCGTTGGTCCCCTCCGCGGCCGGCGGCGTCGATCCGCCGCTCTCCGCCGCCTCGGCGGCCTCCGCCGCGAACGCCTCGACCGCGACCACCCGCTCGTCCTGGCCCACGTGCATGATCCGCACGCCCTGCGCGTTGCGCCCCGTCTCGCGGATCTCGCTCGCCTTGGTGCGGATCATCTGCCCGCGGTCGGTCACGATCAGCACCTCGTCGCTCGGGCTCACCATGGCCACCCCGACGACCGGCCCGTTCCGCTCGCTCGCGTCGATCAGGATCACGCCCTTGCCGCCGCGGCTCTGGAGCCGGAACTCCTCGAGCGCCGTCTGCTTGCCGTAGCCGCGCTCGCACACCGTGAGCACCCGGTCGCGCCCGTCGCCGCTCACGCCGAGGCCCACCACCACGTCGCCGTCCTCGAGCTCGATGCCCTTCACGCCCATCGTGGCGCGGCCGGTCGGGCGCACCTGGTCCTCGGGGAAGCGGATGCTCATCCCGCTCCGCGTCGCGATCACGAGCTCGCGCTTGCCGTCGGTCAGCGCCGCCGTGAAGAGCTGATCGCCCTCCTCGATGCGCACGCCGATGATCCCCTTGTCCCTGTAGTTCTCGTACTCGTTCAGCGCCGTCTTCTTGATCTGCCCGCGGCGGGTCAGCGTCACCACGAACGTCTCGCCGTCGAAGCTCGGCACCGGCGTGATCGCCGCGACCTTCTCCCCCGGCTCCATCCCGACGAAGTTCACGATCGCCCGGCCCTTCGCGTTCCGGGGCGCCTGCGGGATCTCGTAGACCTTCTTGACGAAGACCTTGCCCTTGTCGCTGAAGAAGAAGACGTACGAGTGCGTCGACGCCACGAAGAGCTGGCTCACCCAGTCCTCCTCGCGCGCCTCCATCCCCACCATCCCCTTGCCGCCGCGGCGCTGCGCCCGGTAGGTCGAGGTCGGCGTCCGCTTCAGGTAGCCGGCGTGCGAGATGGTCACGACCATGTCCTCTTCCTGGATCAGGTCCTCCATCTGGATCTCGGCCTCGGCCGGCACGATCTCGGTGCGCCGCTTGTCGCCGAAGCGCGCCTTGATCTCCTCGAGCTCCATCACGATCACGTTCATGAGCAGCCCCATGTCCGCGAGGATCGCCCGGAGCCGCTCGATCGTCTGCGACAGCTCGCCGTACTCCTTCGCGAGCTTCTCCCGCTCGAGGCCGGTCAGGCGCGAGAGCCGCATCTCGAGGATCGCCTTGGCCTGCCGCTCCGACAGGAAGTAGTCGCCGCGCCCGTCCGCCTCGACGCACTCGGGCTCCGGACGGCCGGCGCGCCGGAGGAACTCGCCGAGCCCGCGCAGCGGCAGCTTCTGCAGGTTCTCCCGCGCCTCCTCCGTGTCGCTCGAGGCCCGGATCGTCGCGACGATTCGATCGATGTCGCTCGTCGCCATCCCGAGCCCCTCGACGAGCTCGCGCTGCGACTCGGCCTGCCGGAGCTCGAAGCGGCAGCGCCGCGTCACGACCTCGCGCCGGTGCTCGATGAAGTGCGAGAGCGTGTCCTTCAGGCTCAGCACGGCCGGGCGCCCGTTCGCGATCGACAGGTTGATCACGCCGAACGTCGCCTGGAGATCCGTCAGCCGGTAGAGCTGGTTCAGGACCACCTGCGGGAAGATGTCCTTCTTCAGCTCGACGACGATCCGCATCCCCTCGCGGTCGCTCTCGTCGCGCACCTCGCTGATCCCCTCGATGCGCTTCTCCTTCATGCACTCGGCGATCTTGGCGACCAGCCGGGCCTTGTTCACCTGGTAGGGGATCTCGGTGAAGACGAGCTGCTCGCGGTCGCCCTTCATCGTCTTCTCGACCTGGCTGCGCCCGCGCATCGTGATCGAGCCGCGGCCGGTCGTGTACGCCTGCACGATCCCGCTCTTGCCGTAGATGAGGCCGCCGGTCGGGAAGTCGGGCCCCGGGACGAGGTGGAGCAGCTCCTCCAGCGCGACGTCGGGGTTGCGGATGATGGCGATCGTCGCGTCGATGATCTCGCCGAGGTTGTGCGGCGGGATGTTCGTCGCCATGCCGACGGCGATGCCGCCGGAGCCGTTCACGAGGAGCTGCGGGAACTTGGCCGGCAGCACGCTCGGCTCGAGCTCCGAGTCGTCGTAGTTCGGGACGAAGTCGACAGTGTCCTTGTCGAGGTCGGCGAGCAGCTCGACGGCCATGCGCGACAGGCGCGACTCCGTGTACCGCATGGCCGCGGGCGAGTCGCCGTCGACCGAGCCGTAGTTGCCCTGCCCGTCGATGAGCGGGTAGCGCAGGCTGAAGGTCTGCCCCATGCGGACGAGCGCGTCGTAGACCGCGAGATCGCCGTGGGGGTGGTACTTGCCGAGGACGTCTCCGACGACGCGCGCGCACTTCTTGTGCGAGCCGCCGGGGCCGATCTTCTGCTCGTTCATCGAGTAGAGGATCCGGCGGTGCACCGGCTTCAGGCCGTCGCGCACGTCCGGGATCGCGCGGCCGATGATCACGCTCATCGCGTAGTCGAGGTAGCTCGTCCGGAGCTCGTCCTGGATGCTGACCGGGACCTTCTGCTGGATGTTCGACGTCTCTTCCATGGGATCTGCACCCGAGGCGCGGGGCGAGCGCGGCGCGCGCGGCCCCGTCGTAGAGGCCCATCCCAGCGCGGCTCGAGCGTCGAGCGGGTCGGCGGAGGCGCCTCCGGCCTCTATCGACGAGCGATGAGGCGAGTTCGGCCTCCGCCGCGCGCCCTTGACCCGCGCTGTTCAGGGGATGCGACGGATGCGTTCAGGTACTCCAAGGGGCAGGCCGGCGCAAAGGGTTTGCCGGCCCCGAGGCGTCTCTCTGGCGGCGGGACGCGCGGGCGGGACGCGCGGGCAGATCGAGGCTGCGCCGGAGGCTCAGGGGAGGCGGCTGCACGCGGCGCGGGTCGTCGCGCCGGGGCGGACCTCCCCGCGGCACGTCGCGGAGAGCGCCGAGGCCCCCCTGGCGTCGCGCACCTCGACCGTGGCCTCGTACGCGCCCGGGGCGAGCGCCGACAGGAGCGCGCGGTCGCCGCAGGGCACGGGGCCGACCTGGAGCTCCTCCGCCCCGGGCTGGTCGCCCTCGGGCGGCGGCACTGTCGCGGTGTACGTGGAAGCAGCCGCGCCGCAGGCGAGGTCCGCCTCGGCGAGGAGCGCGTCGAGGTCGATCTCGAGCGCGCCCGTCGCGGACAGCGCGTCGCAGGTCGCCGTCACCGTGACGCCCTCGCTCGCCGCGGCGAAGCAGCTCGCCCCGAACAGGAGGTCGCCCGCGGCGTCCTTCGCCTCCAGGCGGAAGAAGTAGGCGCGCCCCGGGTCGACGCCGAGGTCGTAGACGACCGGCTCGGCGGGCGGGCAGCCGACCCCGAGCACGGGCGCCAGCGCGCCGTCCTGGGGGACGACATCGAACGACGCGATCGCGCCGTCGTCGCCCTCGCAGCGCAGCGCGCCGAGCGCGCTCGCCGGGTCGATCACGATGGCCGCGCTCGCCGGGTCGATGGGCCCCGTGAGCGGGTCGCAGCCCTGGACGACGACGTTGACGCCCGTGGCCGCCACGAGCTTGTCGGCGCCGTCCGCGGCGTCAGGGCCGGGGCACCCCCACGTCCAGCGCGGCGCGACAGGGGCCCCGTCGAGGAGCATGTGGCGGCTGCCGGACGTCTCGTCGCCGACCGGCGTGAGCTCCTCGGCGTACTGCTCGTAGCCGTCGATCCTCGCCGTGTACTCGTGCCCCGCGACGACGTAGGTGAACGACACGCGCGACGAGCAGGGGATCGGCGGGGACGAGGCGAGGGTGAACGGCCCGCCGGCCGCGCTCTCGTCCGTGAGGGTCGCGACGTAGCTGCGGATCGCCCCCGGCTCGTTCGAGCACCGCACGTCGCCCAGGAAGGCGAGCGGGTCGATGGTGAGCGACGTCTGGATCGGCTGTTCGTCGTCGGCAGCGCCGGTGCCCTCGTTGCAGGCCGCGAGCGCGAGCGCGAGCGCGCCGAGCGCCAGCGCGCGCCGGCCGGTCAGGGCGCGGGAGAGGGGGGAGGCGTCCCGGCGACGCGCGCCGAACCAGGTTTCCAAAGCAGCACGAGCTCGGCCCATCGGCAGGGGGCACTAGTCCAAGCCGGGGAACGGCGCCACCTGAAACGCGGCGCCGCACCCGCGGGGAGGGCGGCGGCCGGCGCGCGGCGCCGTCGAGCGGCGCCGACCCAGCGCGAGAGCGCCCGCCGCGTCGCCTGACCGCCGCCAGAACAGCTCGCCGGCCTCGCGCGGCCCGAACCTTCGTGTCCTGGGCGCCCTCGCGGCGTCTCTCTGCTGGCAGAGCGCGAGCTCAGACGTGGGGAGCCCCGGATGCGTGGGGCTCATTTCCGACACCGGATCTGAATTGCCGTGGAAACGCCTGTTCGGTCACGGGCTCCAGCGTCGGTGTCTCGATCGCATCGGCGCTTTCCGAGCAACTGGCGCGATCGGCGATCACGCCGAGCACATCGCGCTTCGGTGCCTGGGATTGCCAGGCAAAGCGCCCGCGTCGTCGCGTAGTAAAGCGCTTGCGGCGAGAGCAATCCTGCATCCTTCGACCGACGTGAGTGACGATAGGGCGCCTCGCTCATGGGCAAACGCAGCCGGCGTGAGGGGCGTGCTCCGCGTGACGGCGACGCCGCGGCGCTCGCGCGGGTGCGGCGGCGGCGCTGACCGAGGCGGTGGAGCGGAGGGCGCCAGGGACGGCGGCGCTCAAGGACGAGCTGCTCGACCTCGTCTGAGGCGGGGCCCTGGCTGGATGTAGGGCAGGGCGGGGCGGGATCCGACCGTTGCAGGGCTTGAAGCAAGCGGTGAAACGGGCGACTCGGGGACCGAGCGGGCCGCTGCAAGCGGTGAAAGCGGCGGCTCGGGGACCGAGCGGGCCGTTGCAAGCGTTGAAACGGGCGACTCGGGGACCGAGCGGGCCGCTGCAAGCGTTGAAAGCGGCGGCTCGGGGACCGAGCGGGCCGTTGCAAGCGTTGAGACGGGCGACTCGGGGACCGAGCGGGCCGCTGCAAGCGTTGAAAGCGGCGGCTCGGGGACCGAGCGGGCCGTTGCAAGCGTTGAGACGGGCGACTCGAGCCGCGGGAGGCGCCCGCCTCGGCGTGCGGCGGGCGCCGCGCGCAGAAGGACCAGCGAAGAGGGCGGGGATCGCGCGTGATGGCCGCGCGTCACGGGCCGAGCCGCTGGCCGCCGCTGAAGCACGGTCCTGGCTTCAGATCCGGGTCGACGATGGCCGTCACGGAGCCGGATCTTCCAGCCATCAAGCAGCCTGCTCGGTAACAACTGGTTCCAGACGATCCCTGCCGCGTCCTCCAGCCCTCGGGGCAGGTCAGGCTCTCTTCGTTCCAGATCATCTCGCGGGGGGCGCCTCGGAAGGTCCACATCCGCTGATTGCCGCTCGCGTCGTACTGGTCACCGCGATCGTGACGCTGCGACTCCGCATGGAGCTGCTCGGAGGTATCGTTGCTGGGCTAGGGCTCAGCGGAGCCGCCGGCGCCGCCGCCCCCGCCGTCCGCGCTG
>NZ_JEMA01000325.1 GCF_001589285.1 Sorangium cellulosum
ACCCGAGCCCCGCGCCCGCGACGCCGTCGCCGCGCGCGGCGGACACGTCCGCGATCGCCCAGAGCGCGTAAGCCTCCGCCTTCGTGTCCCCGGCGTCGCGGGCCCGCGCGATCGCGTCCTCGGCGATCCGACATGTCTCGTGCGCGAGGCCCGCGGTGGCGTAGGCCGCCGCGCACGCGAGCAGCGCGCGCGCCGCCTGCGCCGGCCGGCAGAGGTGCTCCCAGAGCAGCGCCGCGCGCGTCGAGGTCGCGATCGCGCCGCCGAGGTCGCCGAGATCCACCGCGGCCGCCGCCTCGCCGGTCCGGTAGGTCGCCTCCTCGACCACGGCGCCGGCGCGCACGGCGTAGTCGACCGCGGCGCTGAACGACGCGTGCGCGCGCTCCGGATCGCTCGCGTGCCACGCGTAGCCGCGCACGGAGGCCATCCGCGCGAGCTCCTCGACGGAGCTCGCGAGCGCCTCGCCGCGCGCCACCTCGGCGAGCGCCCGCGCTGCGTCGCCGCGCAGCACNCGGCGAGCGCCCGCGCTGCGTCGCCGCGCAGCACGGCGATCAGCGCCCGCGCCTCGCAGAGCGGCGCGGTGAGCTCGGCCCCGGCGAGCGCCTCGGCCGCGCCCAGCGCCCCCGCGTCGATCGCGAG
>NZ_JEMA01000326.1 GCF_001589285.1 Sorangium cellulosum
GCGCTCGAGGCGTGCCCCGACCTCGATCAGCTCGGCATCCTCGTCCAGGACCACGTCGCCGTCGCGCTGCTCCGGTCCGCCGGGCTCGCGGCGGACGTCGTGGCGGGCCACAGCTTCGGCGAGATCGCCGCGCTCGCCGCGGGCGGCGCCTTCTCCCTCGCGACCGCCGCCGAGATCGTGTGCCGGCGGGTGCTCGCCCTCCGCGACGCGCCGCCCGGCCGGATGCTCGCGGCGCACACGGGCGCCGATCGCCTGCGCGACGAGGTGAAGGCGCTCGGCCGGGACGACGTGTTCGTCGCCGTTGTCAACGCGGCCGACCAGGCGGTCGCCTCGGGGACGGCGGAGGGCATCGCGGCGCTCGAGCAGCGGCTCGCGGCCGCTGGCGTCCGCGCGACAGTGCTCGCGAGCCGCCGCGCCTTCCACTCGCCCCTGCTCGCGCCGGCGGTCGGTCCGTTCGCGGGCGCCCTCGCGCGCGCCGGCGCGGCGCGGCCGGCGCTGGCCACGTACTCGCCGATCGACCGCGTTTANCGGCGCTGGCCACGTACTCGCCGATCGACCGCGTTTACCACGGCGAGGGGCCGCTCGCGCCCGCGCGGCTGCTCCCCATGCACCTCGTGACGCCGCTCGACTTCGGCGCGGCGGTGCGCGACCTCCACGCGGCGGGCTGCCGCACGGTCGTCGAGTGCGGCGGCGGCAGCGCCCTGACCGCGCTCGTCCGGCGGAACGCGCCCGCGGAGCCCGGCCTGCGCGTGATCTCGACGTTCCGCGCCGGCGAGGACGTCGTGGCCGAGCACCGGCGCGTCGTCGAGGCGCTGCGCGCCGCGGGGCACGCGCTGACGGAGGTCGCGCCGCTCCCGGTCGACGC
>NZ_JEMA01000327.1 GCF_001589285.1 Sorangium cellulosum
CGGGCTTCGATACCCTGGCGCTGGTGCGCTGCGCGCCGCCCGCGCGCTCCAGGAGCCCGCCCGTGCGCGGGCCCGCGCCCCATGGAGGTAGCCGATGAGACTTCGCTTGCTCGCGTTCCTTGCGCTCGCCGCCCCTGCCGCGACGCTCCTGCCACCGCGCGAGGCGCTCGCGTGCGGCGGGTGCTTCGCCCCGGCGACCGAGACCACCGTCGTCAACGCGCACCGGATGGTGCTCTCCGTATCGCCCGTCCAGTCGGTGCTCTGGGATCAGATCCAGTACGCCGGCGATCCCAGCGAGTTCGCCTGGGTGCTCCCGGTCAAGCGCGGGGCGACCCTCCAGGTCGGCTCGGACGCGTGGTTCGAGACGCTCGACGCGGCCACGTCGGTGCGCATCACCGCGCCGAGCTCCACGTGCGCCTCGAACGGCGCGGGCTGCGGCAGTCTGGCAGCGAGCGACTCGGCCTCCTTCGGGGGCGACGCGTTCGGCGGCGAGCAGGTCACGGTGCTCCACCGCGGCACGGTCGGCCCGTACGAGACGGTGACGCTCACGACCGACACGCCCGGCGCGCTGAACAAGTGGCTCGACACGAACGGCTTCGGCGTCGACGCGTCCACGAAGCCGGTCATCGACGCCTACGTCGAGGAGAACTTCGACTTCATCGCCCTCAAGCTCCAGCCGGGCAAGGACGTCAAGGAGATGACGCCCGTGCGGGTCGTCATGCCGGGGGCGAACCCCACGCTCCCGCTCCGGATGGTCGCCGCCGGCACCGGCGCGAACGTCGCGATCACGCTCTTCACCATCAGCGAGGCGCGGCTCACGCCCGAGGGGTTCAAGGCCGCGGCCGTCCCCCACGACCTCCTCGCGTGGGACTTCGCCTCGCAGGAGTCGAACTACGGCGTGCTCCGCGAGAAGGCGCTCTCCGCGGCCGACGGCGGCCGCGCGTTCCTCACGTCCTACGCGCAGCAGGGCTCGCTGTTCTCGCCCGTGTCGAGCCCCGCGGCGCCGTTCGGCGTCCAGTACACGACGAGCGGCACCACGGCCCCTGTCGACACGATCGCCGCGGCGTTCGCGCAGCAGGGGCTCGCGAACGGCGAGACGCAGGACACCGCCTGCGCCGTGCGCTTCGCCCAGCTCGCGGCGGAGGGCCGCGCCGTCGGCAACCCGTGCCCGGCCGGCGTCCCGCTCTCCGACCCGAGCTGCGACGAGGTCGCCTCCGGCCAGATCGACGCGCGCGAGCTCGCGTGCGGCCCGCTCGACGACCTCGCTGTCGCGATGATCGGCCTGCACCCGAAGGACGTCTGGCTCACGCGCCTCGAGGCGAACCTGCCGCGCGCCGCGCTCGACACGGACCTCGTCCTGAACCCCGGGCCGCAGGAGCGGGTCGACAACTGGCTGCGCGCCCGCGTGAGCGTCCACGCCGAGGTGCTCTGCGGCGCGGCGCTCCCGGTCCTCGACGTCGACCGCGCGTCGCGCTCGCGGGGGCAGGGCGCGCTCGTCGGCATGACGCTCGGCGCCCTCGCCCTCGCCGCCGCCGTCGTCCGCCGCGGCGCGCGCCGCTTCGCCTCCCGCCCCGCCTGACCCGCGCTCAGACCCCCGCCTCCCGGTCCCTGATCCGCGACACGGGCAGGCCGTGCCCCTGCTCCGGGATGATGGTGAGGTCGCCGCTGCATGGCCGGCGCGGCCGGCGGCTCGCGCGCCGGCGATCTCCACCGCCGTTCAAATCGGATGCCGCGCCGGCGCTCGCGGACACGGCGCCGGGATCGGCCGGAGAGGCCGCTTGCCTCGGCGGCGCTGGGGCGAGGCGGTCGAGCGAGGCAGTCTGCCACGTAGCGAGTCTCCTTCTGCCGCCGTCCTGGCGGGTTCGCGCCGAGGCGAGATGGCATACGGGCTGCTTCAGCCGTTGTGCTGAGGGCGTGCGGGCCACTGCGGCAATCGAGCTGCAGCCGCCCGGCGCTCAGGACTCGACATGACCTGCTCGGTGCTGACTTTTTCAGGCTCCAGGGCGCATTCCAGACCAGGTCACGCGACGGCGGGCAACGCGCCTGCGCCCCACGCCACGCGTCTCCTGCCTGGAATGACGACGGTGCTCGAATCGCTTTTCGACGACATCGCGCGCGCCCGGGAGAAGATCTGGGTCTCCACATACATCTACCGCAACGACCTGATGGGTCACCGCTTCGCCGACGCCTTCGCGGACGCCGCGCGGCGCGGCGTCGACGTGCGGCTCCTCTACGATGCGCTCGGCAGCCACACCACGCCTGCGCCTTTCTTCGAGGACATGAGGGCTCGCGGCATCCGCGCCCGCGCTTACCGGCCGCTCAGCACGGTGCTCCGCGGGGGCGCGCTGTTTCCGCGGGAGCACTCGCGCGTCGTGGTCATCGACGGCGCGGGCTACGTCGGCGGCGCCGCGTGGGCCGACGAGTGGCTGCCGCGCGATCAGGGCGGCGGCGGCTGGCACGAGGTCTGTAGCCGGGTGATGGGGCCGTGCGTGGCCGACATGGAGCGGGTGTTCGAGTGCCGCTGGATGCTCGCCAACGAGGCCGCGGGCCGATCCTTCGACTACTGGACCGGCGGCGTCTACGATGACGTGGAGTTCATCACGGACGCGCCCAGGCCGCCCGCGGTCATCTACGAGCGTCACCTGGAGCGGATCCGCGCGGCGCGGCGCCGCGTGTGGATCGAGAACGCGTATTTCTGCCCGCCCCGCGGGCTCGAGCGCGAGCTCATGGAGGCCGCGCGCCGCGGCATCGACGTGAAGATCATCGTGCCGCGCAGCTCCGACCTCCCTGTCATCCGCAACGCGAGCCTCGCGCGGTACAGGTCGTGGCTGGAGAACGGGCTCCAGATCTACGAGTTCCTCCCCTCGATGCTCCACTCGAAGTTCGCGGTCATCGACGACGACTGGGCGACGGTGGGGACCTTCAACGTGAACCCGACCAGCCTGAGGTGGGTGAGCGAGGCGAACCTCATCGTCAAGCAGCCTGCCTTCGTGAGGGACGCCGCCCTGGTCTTCGAGCGGGACCTCGAGAAGAGCGAGGCGGTGTGCCTCAACAACCTCCCCAGGCTGGGGCCGCTGGCGCGGCTGCGGAACGCGCTGTGGAGCATGGGCCTCGATCTGCTGGAGCCGCGGTACGCGGGCGTGCGCTGGCACAGCGCGCTCCCCGAGCGCGACGGCGGGTTGCTGCCTTCGCTCGGTGTCTAGTGAGGCCCACGGCCGCCAGGCCGGCAGAACAACGGCCCTCGATCGGGTCGAGCGCCTCCCGGCGCATCGCGGCTCATCTCCAGAGCGCTCCACGGCCGCCCCTGCGACGTCCCGCGGCGCGCCGCTTGGCGCCACGGCGTCTCGGCCCCAGCAGGGACAGGCCCAGACGATGGGTCACGTGGCGCCCGCGGCCGCCGAGGGCAGGAGGGGAGAGCAGGATGAAACGTCGTATCATGCAGCCCTGGAAGGGCGTTGTTCCGGCGGGCGTCGCCGGCGCGCTGCTCGCGCTGATCGGCTGCGCCGATCTCGACCCCCCCGGGAGGGCCGCGGACGACGAGCCGCCGGGCGCGGCGGAGGGCGGTGACGAGGCGCTGGGGGAGGGGAGCGCCGAGGCCACCGCGACGGGCAGGTGCCTCGTGACCGGATGCAGCCGGCAGCTCTGCGCCGAGAAGCCGACCACGACGACGTGCGAGTGGCGCGAGGCCTACGCCTGCTATGCGTCGTACGGCGTCTGCGAGCGCGACGCGGCAGGCCAGTGCGGCTGGCGTCCGACGCCGGAGCTCGCCGCCTGCCTGCGCGCGAGGCGGTGAGCCGTGGCCAGCTCGTCGACGCCGGTCCTCCAGGGCAGCGAACAGGCCGAAACCCAGAGAAAATGAACCACAGAGGCACAGAGGGCACAGAGGAAGAGAAAGAGAGAGGAAGAGATAGAATAGGTCGTCCTGATCTCTCTTCTCTTTCTCTCTTCCTCTGTGCCCTCTGTGCCTCTGTGGTTCAACTCTCTTCATTCTTGGCTGTTTCAGCGGATCGGCCGCCAGGCTAGGGCGCCGCCGGGGCGTCCGGGGACCACTCCGCCGCCCCGGCATCCGCGGCCGGCGCCGGCGGCGCCTCCTCGGTCGGCCGCTGCGCGTCGGTTTCCCGCCTGGCCGCCGCGGTGTCCTCGTGGGGCTCGACCGTGCTCGTCGAGCCCTCGGCCGCCGGCGGCGGCGGGCAGGCCGTCTCCCCGCCCGCCTGCCCCCCATCCACGGGGCAGGACCCGGCGGCCTCGGGGGACGGCGCGGTGGGCGACGCCTGNCCGCCTGCCCCCCATCCACGGGGCAGGACCCGGCGGCCTCGGGGGAC
>NZ_JEMA01000328.1 GCF_001589285.1 Sorangium cellulosum
AGGCCGAGGTCGATGTTCTCCGCCGCCCAGGCAGCCACGCCCGCGTCCGGCGCGACAACGAGGACGATCGCGCCACAGCGCTTCCTGGCGCGCACGACCGCGACATACGCCGGCCACGAGTACTTCTTGTCCGGGTCCACGTCGCGCTGCACCTCGATGACGATCGCCAGCCCACGGAGAGCAGCGCCTCGAATCGTTTGCCCTCGCAGTACTGCGAGGGCACCCCGGCGCCCTGTTCCGAGATCGCTTCCGAGGACTGCCGCGACGTGCCGAGTTGCCGCGTCGATCCGTGCTCGGCGGGGCACCTTTCCGTTCGATGAACGCCCGGCCGAGCGAAATACAAATACGTTCACGGGCCCGCGGGCATTCCATGGATGATGGAGCCGTGGCAACCCCGGGCATCCGAGGGCGCTCCGAGTGGCAGCTGGGCGTTTGCATCCATTGAGGCAGGAGAATTGCGACCATGTCGAAGCGCATGAACCGAAGAATTTTCCTCCGGGGGCTGGGCGGAGCTTGCGTCGCGGCGCCGTTCCTCGGCTCGATCTCCGACCGCACCGTGATGGCTCAGCCGGCCACGCCACCGAGGCGGCTGATCGTGATGTACACGCACTATGGCTGCATCACGACGCGGTGGTTCCCGAAGAAGTCGCACGGCCCGCTCACCGCCGCGGACCTCCAGTCGACGACGCTCAAGCACCTGGCGCCTCACGTCGACAAGCTCCTCATGCCCCGAGGCATCCGCGCGATGAACGAGTGGACGGCGACGCTGGCGCGGGGACAAGGGAACGATCGCCACACGCAGGTGAACGGGTCGTACTTCACTTGCCACCCGGTCACTCCCAACAGCGACGACCCGTTCAGCTTCGCCCAGGAGACGAAGTTCAAGGCCATGCCGACCGGTCCCTCGCTGGATCACGTCATCGCACGACAGCTCAGCCCGCAAGGCGCTCCGTTGCTCTTGAACACGACAGGTCAGACGGACAACGCTCAGTCAGCGATCTCCTACTCCGCCGCCGTGACCCTCTTCAAGGGCCTGAACGCGTCGCAGGCCTTCAGCAGCCTCACGGGCATCCTCGAGGCGGGGATGCCGCCGTCTCCGGACACCTATGCGGCGATGCGCGGCAAGAGCATCCTCGACATCGTGAAGGAAGATCTGCAGACGCTCGAGCGGTTCGACATGAGCCGAGCCGACAAGCAGAAGCTCGCAGCCTGGAAGGAGCTCCTCCACTCGACAGGAAACGTGATGGCTTCTGCGCAGTGCGACGCGTCCCTCGCCACGGCGCTCGGTGTGACGCAGGAAAACATCGACCTGGCGAGCACGGCCCCGAGCGTCGACGACAGGCTGACGCGGCGAATCTCGGAGAGTCTGGACGCAGCGGACCTCTGTTCAAACCTCGCCGTGCTCGCGGCGGCGTGCAACGCGAACCCCGTCATCTTCCTGAAGTACCCCGGGAACTACACCTTCAAGGGGCTCGGCCTGACGCAGGAGAGCGCGGGTCTCTCGAGTCGCTTGGCGAGCGCGGGCATGGTCGGCACCTGCGTCCCCGGTGCGATCGACAAGCTCCTCACGATCGACGACTACTATGCGAGGAAGTTCGCCCACCTCGTCGGGCAGCTGAACGGTATCGACGAGGGCGACGGGACGCTCCTCGACAACTGCGCGGCCGTCTGGTTCCAGGACGTGTCGGACGGCTGCGCCCGCAACCTCAACAACCTGCCGATCGTCCAGGTCGGCAGCGCCGGCGGCTATTTCAAGACCGGCTGCGCCGTGAACGTCGATGACGGCTCGCCCGATCTCACGACCGGCAACAGCGAGATCACGTGTGCCGACGGCACTCCGGACGAGGTCGACGGGATGTCCCAAGAAACGGGAACCGATCCGTCGCTCGCCAACGCGCCGATCAACAAGTACTTCTGCAGCTTGATGAACGCCCTCGGGGTCAAGGCAGGCGCGGATGGTTTCCCGGCACGGGGCGGTTCGGAGCCGGTGACCCACTTCGGCATGTACGACCGGACGGACGACTTCATCGGTGGCGGGATCAATCCCCCCACCATCCACGATCCAGGCGAGTTCGCCGCGCTCAGGGCGAGCTCCTGAGCGGTCTCGTCGCTTGGCGCGTACCCAGCCGCAGGCGCCCTCGATGCGGCCTACGCCGCGCATCCTGAGCGCTTCCCGAACGGTCCGCCCGCCGTACGCAGGCCGCCTGCCGCGGTAGCCATCAACCCGCTGTCCGTGGACGACGCTGCCGGCGAGGCCGCGGCGTCGACGCACACGGGTACGACAGGTGACGCGCCCGAGCCCGGCGCCACGCCCGCCGCGGCGCGACCTCTGCCGCTCACGTCCGAGAGCCGGAACGCGCCTCTCTGCGCGATCCACTCATAGGACTCTCGTCCGGCCTGTCTCAAGCCTGGTGGCATTTTCCGCTCCCTCTGTGCCAACGTCGGGTGAGACAAGCTGCCCCTGGAAATCTATGGTGAGAGGGCGGAGAATGGACCTGACCCGTGCCGACGCCTTCCCACCTCCGATCCGTCGATCCTACCCCCGCCCCAGCGGCGCAGGGCACTGCTTCCCGCCCGAGTGGCGTTGCCGTCGAGACCGTGCCGACGCCGGGCAAGCGGCGGCAGTCCTCGGCGGCGGAGAAGCTGCGCATCGGTCGCGAGGCGGCCGCGTGCACCCAGCGCGGAGACATCGAGCCGCTGCTGCGCCGCGAGGGCATCTACGGCTCCCTCCTGACGGCCTGGCGCAAGCAGCTCGCCCTCCACGGCAGCGAGGCTCTCGCGGGGCGCAAGCCCGGCCGGAAGCCGAAGCAGGACGCGAAGGACCGGCGCATCGCCGGGCTCGGGAAGCGCTCGGCGCGGCTCACGCCGGAGGTCTACGCGACGCTGCTGTCGCGCGGCGTCCACCTCGCCTCCATCCGCATGATGTACCGGTTGCTCGCGGCGTCCGGCGAGAGCGACGAGCGGCGCGCGCAGCGTGGACCGATGACGCATGCCAAGCCGACGCTCACCGCCACGGCCCCCGTGCGCCACCCCCTCCGCAGCGGCGCGACCTCGACCGCTCACATCCCAGAGCCGGAACGCGCCTCTCAACGCGATCCACTCATGGGATTCTCGTCCGGCCTGCCTCAAACCTGTTGGCAACTTCCGCGGCCGCTCCATAGCGCATGGATCTAGTCGAAGGACCACATGTTCTTCCAGAGAGAGCATGGCCCGGGACACATTATTTGCCAGAGAATGGGCCACGGCACAGGCCGTAAAACATCATACGACAACAACCGTCAGCAAGCAATCTGGAAACATCTATGACAAACTTGAAGCAAAATCAACTCTCCCGTTGGCTCATACTGGCGTTCGCGTCAGTCGCGCTGGCGGGCTGTGGCGATGACACCAATACCACAGGGTCCTCGAGCAGCTCATCGTCGTCTGGCAGCGCTTCATCCTCCAGCTCCAGCTCATCTTCGAGCAGCTCCAGCTCATCTTCGAGCAGCTCCGGTTCTGCTTCGAGCAGCTCCAGCTCATCTTCGAGCAGCTCCGGTTCTTCTGGCGGCGATCTCGCGCTGGTGGTCGCCATCAACTCCGGCAGCAATTCGAGCGCGACGATTGATGGCGTAGAGTACCAGGCGGACAAATACGCTCGCGGCGGTTCACCCAACAGCACGCAAGACGCTGTCGTTGGTGGCCAGCTCTATCAAACAGAGCGGTACGGCTCATTCAGCTACGAAGTCCCGGTCACCGCCAACGGCAGATTCACCGTGCAACTGCATTTTGCGGAGATCGCAAAAAACAGCGCTGGCTCGCGCAGTTTCAGCGTTGCAATCGAGGGGAACACCGTCGTCAGCGATCTGGATCTTTATGCCGAAGTTGGTCATGACGTGGGCCACACGGAGACCTTCGCGGACATTGCGGTGAATGACGGCAGCGTCACCATCGAGCTGATCAAGGGCATAGACAATCCCACCATCGCAGGATTTGCCATTTATTCCAACGATGCTGAGCTGGACACGACGGCCACACCCATCCCCGATCTGTCCAAGTACTCAGCCTACACTCAGCAATACACTGAGAAAACCGTGATCAATTCAAATCACGCAACGGGCCACGTTGGAGAGTTCTTCTTCACCCACTGGAAAGATGGCGGCTCGACATCTTTGACTGTGGACCCGAATGGCGAATTCAGCGTGACATGGCAGGGCGGTGGCTACAACTATGTCGGTGGTCCAGGATGGCATTACGGAGATGAGAGCAGGGTGATCGGCTACCGCCTCAACAACGACAGCGGCGCGAGCTATATCGCTTTGTACGGCTGGGGGTACGACAAGAGTATGCCCACCTCAAACGCGGCACACCTGGTGGAGTATTACATCCTGCAACGATGGAGTTATGATCCCAGCCAGGGTGCTACCTCTGGCAAGACCTTCGTGAGCGATGGGGTCACGTATTCCACGTACCGCTCAACGCGGCAGCAGCAGCCCTCTATCAATGGTCGCTCCACTTTCTACCAGTACTGGAGCAAGCCTGCTCAGCAGCAGGCCCTCGGACAGGACCACAAGATCATATTCGCCGATCACGTGAAGGCATGGGCCGAAACCGGCTGGATTGTTCCGAACATGAACAATCTGGATGCGAGCGACGATCCCACCTATCAGGTCATGGCCGTCGAGGTGTTCAACCCCGGTAGCAATGGAACTGCATCGGGTCGCGTCTGGAACGCGACGCCCTGATCGAAGGGGAATGGGCTCTTCGTCGCGAATCGGTGATGGACATAGAAAGTGCGCTGACTCATCGACTCCGCCGTATTGCGGTGGTCCCTTCGTGCTCACAGCCAGCGAAACGAGGAGACCAGGATGGGGCAGCGCACGCGTGCAGACGGCCACCTCGATCCGCAGAGCTCTGACCCTCGCGTCGTGACGCCTGGCGCGAGCACGGGCGGCCGGGAAGTTCGCCCGCGCGAGGGGCGGCGGTAGAGATCGCGCCCAGGCGGCGCGCCGAAAAGACGAAGGCCCTGGGTAGCGACCAGGGCCTTCCGGGGATCGGCGACAGACCGATGTTCGTGAGCGCTGCGCGAAGCGCCGTCGGCCCCAACCTCGGTCAGCTGGTGCAGGATGGGGGCGATGAGGCCGGCTCGGTCAGCTCGTCGCGCGCTGCTCTTCCGCGGGAAGCGGAGGGGGCACGGTGGTCGGCCCGAGGGCGACCTTCATCTCGTCGTCAACGAGCCGGGCGCGGGTGCGCGCCCAGTACCTGGGGGCGAGCGCGAGGTAGCGGTCCCGCGGCCAGCAGGGCATCACGCGAAGGACGTCGGCCAGCTAGGCGATCTCGTCGGCGAACCGTGCCGCCACGCGTGCATCCCGTTCCGCGTACCACGCCGCAGCCTCCTCGGCTTCCGCGAGCGCGGCTGGCAGAACCTCAACGAGCTTCACGACGGCCGTTTGCAGCCGCCAGGATGCGGCGCCGGGCCTCCGGCCAGGGGACCGGCATGACGACCCCGGCGTCGACGTCGGCGAGACGTTGCTGGATCTCTTCGGCCCACGCAGCCTCGACCTCCTCGGTCGTCTGACCTGCGGGCGCGTAGACTTCAGTCCTCATGGCTACCTTCTCGGCTCATACCGCATCGCGACCGCCCCCCGAGCCGAGCTCCGGCCGGCTCACGAGCTTCAAGTCGACGACCTTCGATAGCCCCGCGAACAACGTCGGCCCATGGCCCGCCCAGCGCTCCCCGCACCTCCGAACACCGCGCCTCCCGGGCGCGACGCGCGCCCCCGCACCCGCGCCTTGCTCTTGCTCGGCCGCGCGCCGTCGACTCCCCGACAGCGTTCTGGGTTCGCTGTTGCTCGCATTCGCCGAACAGCCCGCCACCTCCGGAGGCCTCATGCATCGGAACCTCTCCTCCACGACAACCCACCTGGCCCTCGCGGCCTTGAGCGCGATCGCCGCCGGCGAGGCGCGAGGGAACGGCCGAAATGCCCCGGCCGCGGCGCCGGCGCCTCAGCCGCGGCCGCGGGTATGGGCGAGCGCGTAGGCCATGCCGCTCTGCAGCGTGCCGAGCGTCAGCAGGCCGTCGAGCCCGGCGGCGTCACGGACGAGCAACTGGGCCGTCTCGGGCCGCACCCCGGTGAGGATCGCCTGGGCGCCGACCAGGCGCAGCGCGCTCGCGGCCCGGGCGAGGATCGCCGCCGGGGCGGCATCGAGCTGGCGCACACCGGTGATGTCGAGGATCACCACCTGCGCGCGCGCGCGGACCGAGCCCTCGAGGGCCGTCGCCAGCACCTGCGACGCGCGGGCGTCGTCGAGCACCCCGATCAGCGGCATCACCACGATGCTCTCCGTGATCGGCAGCAGCGGCGCCGCCATGTCCGCCAGGCGCTCCTCCTGGACGCGCAAGATCTCCGCCTGCGCCGCCGACCGCTCGCGCTCGGCCCGCTCGCGCTCGCCGATCTCGCGGCGCGTCTGCGCGTGGGCCTCACGCAGCGCCTCGCCCTGGTGCACCAGGTCGGCGTTGACCACCTGGAGCTGCTCGAGCGCGGTCTGCAGCTCGTGTGTGCGCGCCTCGACCTGCTGCTCGAGCTGCTCGCGGGCCTGCTGCACGCTGGCGTACAGCCGGGCGTTCTCGATCGCCACCGCCGCCTGCGCCGACAGCAGCTGCAGCAGCTCGACGCGCTCGGGCGCGAAGGCGTCGCGGGTCGCGTTGTTCTCGACGTAGAGGATCCCCGACAGCCGGCCCTGGTGGAGCAGCGGCAGGCACAGCACCGAGCGCGGGCGCTGGCTGGCGACGTAGGGGTCGCGGGCGAAGCGGGGCTCGGCGCCGGCGTCGCCGAGCAGCACGCCCTCGCGGCTGCGGGCGACGAAGCGGACCACCGACGTCGCCAGGGCGGCGTCGGCGCGCATCGGCTGGTCGAGGCCGACGCGGACCTCGTCGGGCGCGGTGCGCATCTCGGCGGCGATCGACAGGTCCTCGCCCTGCGGCACGAGCAGGAAGCCGCGCTGGGCGCCGGCGCGGAGCATGACGATCCGCATCAGGCGGTCGAGCAGTCGGTCGAGCACCAGCTCGCCGGCGACCGCCTGGGCGGCGTGCATCAGGCCCTCGAGGTCGAGCGAGCCGCCGCCGACCACGCGGTTGGTGCTCGTCGAGCGGCCCGTGCTGTGCCCGGCGCGTGCGGGCGCGGGCGGGGCGAGCAGGTCGGCGCGGGTGAGCAGCAGCTGGCTCGCCTTGGCGGCCGCGCCCCAGCGGGCGAAGCCGACGTGGGCGTCCTGCAGGTAGGCGCCGGCCAGCGCGCGACGGTTGCGGCGCAGGTGCAGCCGCGCCGCGCACTCGCTCGCCAGCGCCGCGTGGAGCACGAACCCGCGCGCCTGCGCCTCGGCGATCGCCTGCTCGTAGCCCGCGATCGCCTCGGCGTCGCGGCCGGCCAGGCGCGCCGCCTCGGCGTCCAGCAGGTGCTGGAGCGCCACGAACTGCGACGGGTTGCTCGTCGACCACGGCCGCAGGGCCGCGCGCTCGCGCTCGAGCTGTTGCGCCAGCGCCTCGCGCTCCGCCTCGCCGGCCGCATCCCAGCGGGCCGCGGCGACCAGGCCCGAATAGGAGTACTGCTCGGGCGAGTACATGTGCCCGGCCCCGGCGCCGCTCTCGTGCAGCTCGCGGGCGCGGACGGCGAGCTCGAGCCCGCGCTCGTACTCGCCGTACAGGTAGGCGAGGCGCAGCTTGCTGACCGCGTAGAGCCACGGCACGAGCCCCCCGGGCGGCATGTGGGCGACGAACGCGTCCTCATCGAAGCCGTCGCCGCCGAGGGCGCTCGTCGCCGACTCGCCCATCAAGTTGACGACCACGCGGCGCATGAACTCGACCACCGCCGTCGACGCGACGTCGCGGGTCTTCCGCAGGAGCGCCGTGACGTCGTCGATGCGGGCCTCGGCGCCGCGGATGTCGGCGTCGGCGATCAGCGCCAGCGCGGCCGATTGCAGGCAGTAGAACGACACGTAGGCGAAGTTGCCGACCTCGAGCGCGACGCGCCGCGCCGAATCGCGGTACTCCTCGCCGGCCGCGTACGGCTGGCGGTAGAACACGACCGACGTGCCGAACAAGAAGTGCACCATGCAGCGGGTGCGCAGGTTGCCGGTGCGCTCGTTGAGCTTGACCCCGAGCTCGCTGAACTCGTAGGCCTTGCCGAGCTCGCCGGTGACGCCGGCGAGCAGGAGGCTGTACACCGCGTAGCTGTAGTCCGACCCGTCGACGTTGCCGTGGCGCAGCGACAGGTTGACCATGTGCAGCACGATCAGGGGGAACAGCGCCGGCCTGCCGACGAACACCGGCCCCGACATCGACGCCAGGAGCCGCATCACGACCTCGACGTCCGGGTCGCGCGCCGGCGGGGCGTCGAGCAGGGCGCCGATCCGCCGCTCGCCGAGGTTCTCGTGGGCCGCCGCGAACGCGGCCGCGACGGCCTCCTGCAGCGCCGGGCCCTCATCGGGCAGGCCGATGCCGTACATCGCCAGCGCCGCGCGCCCGGCCGCGACCACCGCCGCGAAGTCGCCCATCGCCGCGTGCAGGAGGACGCGGAGGTCGTAGACCTGCGCCCGCTCCTCGCGCGAGCGCGCCCGCGCGAGCGCCTCCTCGAACAGCGCGTCGGCCTCGGCGAACGCCCCGCACAGGTACGCGCACTCGGCCAGCTCGACGCGCAGCGCGAACCCGAGCTCGAACCCGTGCGCCCACGGGTCGGCGCCGAGGCACTCGCAGCCGGCCTGGAAGTACTGCCGCGCCGCGTGGTAGGCCGTCGCCGCGCGCGCCCGTCGGCCCGCGCGGAGGTTGAGTCGCGCCAGCTCGAGCCGCTCGTCGCCGCCGATCCGCGGCAGCGCCAGGTCGAGGTGGCCGACGACCTCGAACAGCGCCTCGTCGGGCACGCCCGCCGGGTACGCGTCGCGCAGCAGCCGGCCGACGCGCAGGTGCGTCGCCTCCCGCACCTCGCTCGCCAGCAGCGAGTCGGCGGCCTGCTGCACGCGGTCGTGGAGGAAGCGGTGGAGATCGTCGCCCTCGCCGCCGGCGAGCGGCACCACCAGGCCCTCGCGGACCAGCTCGCCGAGCGCCGCGGTCGCGTCGTCGCCGTCGTCGCCGCCGACGGCCGCGAGCACGCGCCACGAGAAGCGATAGCCGACGCACGCGGCCCGCTGCAGCAGCCGCTGGGCCGCGGGGGTCAGGCGGCGGATCTTGCTGGTGACGAGGGCGACGACGTTGTCGGTGACGTCGCGCGCCTGCACCTGCGCCTCGTCCCACACCCACCGGCGCGCGGCGGGGTCCCAGCGCAGGAGGCCGTCCTCGGCGAGCAGCAGCAGGAACTGGCCGATGAAGAACGGGTTGCAGTGGGTCTTCTCGCCGACGATCCGCGCCAGCGTGGCGACCTGCGGCCGCTCCATCACCAGCGTGTCCGCCAGCAGCTCCTCGACGTCGGCGAGCGCCAGCGGACCGAGCGGCACGTCGCCGACCTCGACCCCCGCCGCGCGGAGATCGGCGAGCGCGGCCGGCAGCGGGTGCCCGCGGCCGACGTCGTCGTCGCGGTAGGTGCCGAGCACCAGCAGGTGCCTGCATTCGGCGTCGAGCAGCATCTCTTGCAAGAGGCGCAGCGACGCCGGGTCGACCCACTGCAGATCGTCGAACGCGAGCACGAGCGGGTGGTCGGCGGCGGCGAAGACGCGCAGCAGGGCGGTGAAGATCAGGTTGAAGCGGTTCTGCGACTCGGCCGGGCCGAGCCGCGGGACCTCGTGCTGCGGGCCGACGATGAGCTCGAGCTCGGGGATCAGATCGGTGAGGAGCTTGCCGCTGCTGCCGAGGGCGGACGCGATGGCGCGCCGCCACGCCTCGAGGACCTCGGGCGCGGCCGTCAGCAGGGTGCGGCACAGCTCGCGCAGCGCCGTGGCGATCGGGGCGTACGGCGCGCCGCGCTCGTATTGATCGCACTTGGCGGCGACGAAGAACCCGCCGCCGCGGGCGACCGGCGCCGCCAGCGTCTGGACCAGCGCCGACTTGCCGGCGCCGCCGGGCCCGCGCACGAGCAGCAGCGTGCGCGCGCCGTCGGCGACGGCGGCGGAGGTCGCGAGCAGGACGTCGATCTCCTGCTGCCGTCCGTACAGGCGCGGCGGGATCCGCGGGGTCGACGGCCGGTCGGCGCTGCCGAGCGCGAACGGCTCGATCGTCCCCGTCGCTGCCCACGCGGCCGCGCAGCGCTGCAGGTCGGCCCGCAGCCCGGCCGCGCTCTGGTAGCGATCCTCGGCCGCCTTGGCGAGCAGCTTCATGATGATGTCCGACAGCACCGGCGGCACCTTCGGCATCAGCACCGCCGGGGCGACCGGCACGCGCGCGAGCTGGCTGTGGACCAGCGCCATCGCGTCGCCGGCGTCGAACGGCAGCACGCCGGTCACCAGCTCGTAGAGCGTCACGCCGAGCGAGTACAGGTCCGAGCGCGCGTCGACCGGCCGGTTCATCCGCCCGGTCTGCTCGGGCGACATGTACGCCAGAGTGCCCGCCATCCCCGCGCCCGCATCGACGCGCAGCGCCCCGTCCTCGCCGCCGGCGATCGCCAGGCTGAAGTCGATCAGCTTCACCTGCCCGGTCGACGGGTTGTAGACGATGTTGTGCGGCTTGACGTCGCGGTGCAGCAGCGGATAGCGGTGCAGCAGGTCGAGCGTGCCCGCCACCTCGACGCCGATCGCCAGCACCGCCGCGAGGTCGAGGGCGCCGGCGTGGAACAGCACGTCGAGCGAGCGGCCGCCGCAGTCCTCGAGCACCAGCGCGAGCTCGTCGCCGAGCGTCTCGAGCGCGTGCGCCTTGATCACCCCCGGCAGGTCGAGCGATCGCAGCACCGCGAACTCCCGCCGCAGCGCGCCGTGGATCGCCGGCGCGAGCGGCCCGCCCTTGCCGATCTTGACGACCACGCGGGCGCCGTCGCAGGCGCGGACAGCCCGATGGATCACCACGCCCGCGCCCTCGTGCAGCTTCGCGGTGAACGTGTACGCGCCCAGTTCTGCCATGATTGTGCCTCGTGACCTGTCGATCGTCGCGCCCAGCCGCCGCGCGAACCATCGATCGCGCCACCGTTTCCCAGCGTACGTCCCGAGCGTACGTGACGCGACACGACCGGGTAAAGCATCGGCGTCAGCGCATCGCCGCCCCGCCGACCGCCTCGCCGACCGCCGCGGCGACCCGAGGCGCGCGGACACCGCCGACTGTACGCAGCAACACGCGCCGGCATTCACCGCGAGGACCCCCGCGCCGGCGGCCAATCACCGCACCGCGGGGTTGCGCTCGCACTCGCGTGCACCCCTGCCTTCGCGCACCTCACGCGGTGAAGCCCATGTCTTCCGGGGGACGTGCGCGAGGACGAGATCGAGGTTCGACGACGGGATCCTGCAGATCCACCGCCGGCTGAGCACGCAGGCGCCGAAGCGCTTCGCCGACCTGCTGCAGACGATCCACCCCGACGACCACGAGTTCGCCGAGGCCGGCTTCCGCCACGCGGCGCGCCCCTGCGAGTTCGCCGACCTCGAGTACCGGCTCGTCCGCCTCGACCTCGAACCAGCCGATCGCCGTCGCCTTCACGGCGCGGGGCCGGTCACCCCCGGGCTGGGGCCGCCGGGCAAGGGCGGCATCGGCTGAGACGACCAGGGCGAGATGATCTCGGGCGAGGACGGCGTCGCCGTGGAGATGCGCCGGTTTCCTGAATCGCTGGATTGGAGCTCGCTCGGCGAACCGCGGCGGTAGAAGCCGGCGCGTCCACAGGTCCGGGGGCAGCGGCCCGCCGCTACAACCGCGGGTGCAGAGCCGGGGCTGGCTCGTCACTGGACGTCCAACCATCAGAGGTCGGTGGGACCGCATGCGGCGCTCACATCACCTCTTTCTCCAGTAGCCCGGCCTCTGTTTTGCGTGTGCGATGGCCACGACAAGAATGCGCGTTGGCTCGTCTCGGTACACGACGAGATACGGAAACCGTGTCAAACGCACCCGACGCGTCCCGTAACGGGTAGAGGGCCAGCGGCCCGGCGCCTCCGCAATAAAGAGCTTCACGACGGCCGTTTGCAGCCGCCAGGATGCGGCGCCGGGCTTCCGGCCAGGGGACCGGCGTGACGACCCCGGCGTCGACGTCGGCGAGAAGCCGCACTCGTCCGACTCGCAGTGGGAGAACGCAACGTAGCGCAGCCGCTCGACCGGCATCACCCGCGCGATCGCCGCGCGCACCGCCGGGAAGAGGCGGCGCGGGCCGGTGTCATCCCCCGNCGGGAAGAGGCGGCGCGGGCCGGTGTCATCCCCCGGCTCTTCGCCGCGGCGCGCCCCGGAGAACAGATGATTTCTGTCGATTCCTTGCGTGGCCTGCGCCCCCTCCGTCGCAGCATCGCAGGGCCGGGTCGATCCCGGCGCGACCGGGCGCAGGGACGCATCCAACACGTTGAATTTGCTAAGTTTATCCGGCCGAGAGCCCCGCCCTCCGGCCCTGGCGAGCTGGGACAATGTCCGTCCGACCGATCCCTTTCCGGACGGGTCGAAGGTGGCCATCCATGGTAGACGTCAAGAACACGGGGTGACGGACGGCGTGCTCTCGCGAGCCGCGCGCGCTGGACGGCTTCGTTTTGTAGGAGACTTCATGGACAAGATCTCGCTCACGTACTTTGT
>NZ_JEMA01000329.1 GCF_001589285.1 Sorangium cellulosum
CGCGCGTCCGGCGCGGCGCCGCGCCGCACCGCGGAAAGGCCCGCGCCTCGTGAGCCGGGCGACCTCCGCCCCACGGATCCCGGCCTGAGCGGCTGCCGGCCGGAAGACGCGGCCCGGCGCCCTATTTCGTGGCGCCCCTCCGGCGCTGGTGTAGATCGCCGCCCGTGAGGAAGCGCCCCCTCGGCAAGACATCCCTCGAGGTCTCGGAGCTCGCCCTGGGCACCTGGGGTCTGTCCGGCGACGGCTATGGCCCGGTCTCCGAGGCCGAGGTCGATCGCGTCATCGACCGCGCGCTCGCGGTCGGCATCGACCTCTTCGACACGGCCGACGTCTACGGCCGCGGCGAGATGGAGCGCCGCCTCGGCAAGCGGCTGAAGGGCGCCGGCCCGACGTTCGTCGTCACCAAGATCGGCACCGATCTCGACGAGCTCCCCGCGAAGAAGCGCTTCGACCCGGCGCACCTCCGCACCGCGTTCGAGCGGTCGCAGGAGCGGCTCGACCGCGACGTGGTCGACGTCGTCCTGCTCCACAACCCCACCGTGGCCGCGATGCGCTCGAAGGAGCCCCTCGCCTTCCTCAGGGACCTCAAGCAGGCGGGGAAGATCCGCGCCTTCGGCGTGAGCGCCGGCTCCGCGGACGTCGCCCGCTCCGCGCTGCGCGACGAGGTCGACCTCATCGAGATCGCCTACAACGCCTTCCTCCCCGGCGACCTCCACGAGGTCGCGAGCGACGTCTCCGAGAGCGGCGCCGGCGTCCTCGCGCGCTCGGTGCTCGCGCACGGTCTCCTCGCCGGCCAGTGGAGCCCCGACCGCGAGTTCTACGCCGACGATCACCGCATGCACCGGTGGAACCGGGACGAGTTCAGGACCCGCATCCGCCAGCTCGACGCGCTCCGGCCGCTGATCAGCGGCCCCGTCGTCTCGCTCCGCTCGGTCGCGCTGCGCTTCGTGCTGGCGAACAACATCGTCTCGTCCGCCGTGCTCGGCCCCCGCTCGGTCGCCCAGCTCGACCAGCTCGTGCGCGAGGCCGGGATGCCCCCCTACCTCCACTTCACGACGCTCGCGGAGCTCTCCGGGCGCCTCAAGCACGCCGGCATCGAGGTGTCAGCAGGATGAACCAGAACGACAGGGAGCTCGACGAGATCGTCCGCATCGCGCGCGCCGCGGCGGCGGTCGTGATGGACGTGTACGCGACGCCGTTCACCGTCGAGATGAAGGGCCCGGGCGACCCGGTGACCCGGGCCGACCGCGACGCGAACACGCTCATCTGCGGCGCCCTCGAGGCCGCGTTCCCCGGCGAGGCGATCCTCGCCGAGGAGAGCGTCCCCGCCGCCGAGGAGCTCGCCGCGCGGTTCCAGCGGGAGCGGGTGTTCTTCGTCGACCCGCTCGACGGCACGCGCGAGTTCGCGGACAGGAACGGCGAGTTCGCCGTGATGATCGGGCTCTCGGTCCGCGGCCGCGCCGCGCTCGGCGTCGTGGTGATGCCCACGACAGGCGAGGCGCTGGCCGGCCGCGTCGGCGGCGACGACGGCGGCGGCGGCTTCGCCTTCCTCGAGGCGAAGGACGGCAGCCGCCGCCCCCTCCGGGTCTCCTCCGTCAGCTCGACGGCCGACGCGTCGCTCATCGTCTCGCGGTCGCACCGGCCGAAGGAGCTCGAGCCCCTCCTCGCGCGGCTCGGCATCACGCGGGTCGTCCCGTGCGGCTCGGTCGGCGTGAAGATCGCGCGGATCGCGACGGCCGAGGTCGACCTCTACCTGCACGGCGGCGGCGGCGCCAAGCTCTGGGACAGCTGCGCCCCCGAGGCGGTGCTCCGGGGCGCCGGCGGCCGCTTCACCGACCTCTCCGGCGCGCCCATCGACTACGCCGGCCCCGGGCTCAAGCTCGCCCGCGGCATCATCGCATCGAACGGCGCCCTCCAGGACGCCGTGGTCGCCGCGGCGAGGTCGGAGCTCGGCTGAGGCGCGATGCGGTCCGAGGCGGAGATCGTCGTGGTCGGCGCGGGGATCATGGGCCTCGCGATCGCCTACAACCTCGCGCGGCACCACGGCGTCACGGACGTCGTCGTCGTCGACCGGGGCTACCTCTGCGGCGGCGCCAGCGGCCGCAACGGCGGCGGGGTGCGGGCGCAGTTCTCGAGCGAGGGCAACATCCGGCTCATGCAGGAGAGCATCCGCATCTGCCGTGATTTCGCCCGCGAGATGAAGATCAACGTCTGGTTCCGGCAGGGCGGCTACCTCTTCCTCGTGCGCAGCGAGGCCGGCCGCCGGACGCTCGAGAAGAGCGTCGCCGTGCAGAACGCGTGCGGCCTCGGCACGCGGATGCTCACCGCCAACGAGGCGCGCGCCATCGTGCCGGAGCTCTCGACCGAGGGCGTCGTCGCGGCGAGCTACAACCCCGACGACGGCGTCGTCTTCCCCTGGCCGTTCGTCTGGGGCTACGCCGAGCGCGCGCAGAAGCTCGGCGTCGACATCGCCACCTTCACGGACGTCCTCGGCTTCCGCACGCGCGGCGCGCGGATCGACGCCGTGGTGACCGACCGCGGCGAGATCCGCACGCACAAGGTCGTCAACGCCGCCGGCGCGTGGAGCCCCGAGGTCGCGCGCCTCCTCGGCGTGGAGCTGCCGAACCGCCCGCACCGCCACGAGATCTGCTCGACCGAGCCGCTGAAGCCCTGGCTCGGCCCGCTGGTCGCGGACCTCTCGAACGGCCTCTATTTCTCCCAGTCGATGCGCGGCGAGATCGTGGGCGGCGTCTCCAACGAGGACGTCCCCGAGGGCCTCGACATGGGGTCGAGCCACAAGTTCCTCGCGCTCTACGCGCGGGCGCTCGTCACCGCGTGCCCGATCCTCGGCAGCGTGAAGGTGCTGCGCCAGTGGGCCGGCTGTTACGATCTCACCCCGGATCAGAACCCGATCGTCGGCGGCGTCGACGAGGTGGAGCACTTCTACCAGGCGTCGGGCTTCATGGGCCACGGCTTCATGATCGCGCCGGTGATGGGCAAGCTCATCGCGCAGCACATCGCCGAGGGCACCTCCCTCCCCCTGTTCGACCGCTGGAACCTGCGCCGCTTCAAGGAAGGCCGCCTCCTCAGCGAGGCGATGATCATCGGCTGAGCGGCGCCCTGCCGCCTCCCGGCGCCCGCCGCGCCAGCCGCGCCAGCCGCGCCAGCCGCGCATCGCCTATACTTGCCCCCTCCCATGGGTCACCTCATCCTCGTCACCGGATCCTCGAGCGGCATCGGCCTCGCGACGGCGGTCGCCTGCGCGGCCGCGGGCCACCGGGTCGTCGCCACGATGCGCCGCCCCGAGAAGGCCGCCGCACTCCTCGCCGCGGCCAGCGCGCGCGGCGCCTCGCTCGAGGTCGAGCAGCTCGACGTCGCCGCGGCGAACGCGGCCGACAGGGTCCGGGAGATCCTCCAGAAGCACGGCCCCGCTTACGCCCTCGTGAACAACGCCGGCATCGCCGTCGGCGGCGCCTTCGAGGAGCAGGCCGACGCGGACGTCCGGTCGCAGTTCGAGACCAACGTCTTCGGCCTCATGGCCGCGACGCGCGCGGTGCTCCCGGCGATGCGCGACGCCGGGCGCGGCCGCATCATCAACGTCTCGAGCGTCTCCGGGCTCGTCGGCCTCCCCGGCGTGAGCGTCTACGCGGCCACCAAGCACGCCGTCGAGGGCTTCAGCGAGGCCCTCCGCTGGGAGGTCGCCCCCTTCGGCGTCCACGTCTGCCTCGTCGAGCCCGGCACCTTCAAGACCGAGATCTTCTTCGAGAACCAGCGCCGCGGCGCCCACATCGCGCCCGACGGGCCCTACGCCGCCATGACCACGACGATCGAGCGGCTCGTCCTCGAGGACGCCGCCAGGGCCCCGGCGCCCACGCCTGTCGCGGCCGCGATCCTCCGCCTCATCGAGGCCCCCTCGCCGCCGTTCCGGACCCTCATCGGCCGGGACGCACGCGCGCTCGTCGCGCTGCGCCGTGTCATCCCCGACCGGCTGTTCGCCACGGGGATCCGCCGGCTGGTCCAGGTACCCCGCTCGCGTTGACACGTTCTCTGACGACGAATAGCTTCGGCTCCGCCGCTTCCGTCACGGGGCGGCGACACGTCGTGGCCGAAGGGGGGCCGCGCCCCCTGCCGCGCGCTGTAGTTGCCCGCTGTCGTCCCCTCAGGCTAACGAAGGCTCGTTGCTGACCGCCTCTCCTGCTGCGCGCACCGCGCGGCGGCGAGGTCAGGCCGGCAGCATCACCGAGGTCCCGGAGGAAACACCATGTCCCGCTCAGCACGCAGCATCCTGCCGCTCGTTCGCTCGCTCCTCCTGGGGGCCGCCACCGCGTCGTCGATGGCGCTCTCCGCAGGCATCGTCGCCGGGTGCGCCGACGAGAACGACCCCGAGACGCACGTCAAGCGGCTCGATGACCCCGCGACGCTCACCCCCTCGGTCAACCGTCTCGTCCAGTTCTTCGAGGACGCGATGACGCGCGACAACAAGGACCGGAGCGGGCCGACGGTCAAGCCGCTCCTCGACAAGATCATCGAGCCGATGACGCAGAAGTGCGTGGGCGGCGACCTCGACGAGCGCACGCGGTCGAAGCTCATCAAGTTCATCTCCGACACGCGGGACCCGCGCGGCGAGGCCTGCCTCATCAAGGCGCTGAAGGACTACAAGCCCGAGTCGACCGAGGAGGACGTCCGCTGGGCCGTCCGCGGCCTCGGGGCCATGAAGTCGAAGGCCGCCGCCGGCCCGCTCATGGAGGTCTTCGTCAAGCTCCAGCACGGCAAGCCGAAGGGCTCGACGATCTCGCGCGACGTCCACGACGCGATGGTCGAGATCAACGATCCGTCCTGGGAAGGGCAGCTCATCACCATGGTGGAGCGCCCGATCAACGATCCCAAGGACGTCGCCACGATGCGGAACGAGCTGTTCTGGCAGATCACCGCGGCGGAGCTGCTCGGGTGGCAGCGCAGCGAGAAGGCGGTCGTGCCGCTGCTCAAGGTGGTGCTCTCGCCGGTCAAGGCGGACGCCGCCACGACGGCCATCCTCGCCCTCACGAAGATCGGCAAGCCCGCCATCCAGCCGGCGATCGCGCTGCTCCAGGGCGATCAGAAGGAGCTCATCGAGTACTCGAAGATCGAGAACCTGAAGGGCGCCGGCGACAAGGCGAGCCCGGAGCAGAAGAAGGCCGCGGAGACCGCCCACGTGGCGGCCGCCGCGCTCGTCCTCGCGACCATCGGCCGCGAAGAGTCGGTGAAGCCGCTGCTCGCGGCGCTCGACAAGGCCGAGGACATCCCGCGCGCCATCATCGCGCGCGAGCTCACCAAGGTGCCCAGGACCCCGGAGACGATCGCGGCCTTCCAGGCGGCCTACGAGAAGACGCCCGCGGGGCTCCAGATCCCGCCGGCGGGCATCAACGCGCGCGTGATGCTCGCGGAGGCGGCGAGCAACTTCTTCGACGCCAGCATGGTGCCGTGGATCGTGAAGACGGCCACCGAGGCGCGCGGCGAGGAGGACGACGTCGCGCAGATCCGCGACGTCTCGCTCCAGACGGCGCTCAAGCTGATGAAGCCCGACCAGGTCGCCGACGTCGACCGGCTCGCGAACACCCGCACGAGCGGCGGCGGCACGGTCGGCAAGTCGATGGAGAAGGAGATCAAGCTCGCGAAGGACCTGCTGGGCGCCTGCGGCGCCAAGGTCGAGTGCTACGTCGGCAAGCTCAGCGAGCCGGCGTCGCAGGCGAAGGAGACGCAGTTCCAGGGGATCAAGTCCGCCTACATGGTCGGCGTCCTCGGCTCTCCCGATGTCCGGCAGCAGATCATCGACGCCATGCCGAAGATCTCGAACGCGGCCGTCCGCTTCGTGTCGGTCTCGGTCATCGACGCCCTCTCGCCGAAGGGCGACGCCGACGTCGCGAGCAAGCTGCAGAAGATCGTCGACGAGGGCGAGGCCTCGAGGGACGCCGAGAAGATCTCCGGCAACGCGCCGTTCAAGACGGTCATCTACCGCCTGGCCGCCCGCGCCCAGTGACAGCGGCGGCCGCGCGCCCCATCCCGGCGGCCAGCCAGGGATGGGGCTCCCCGTCCAGCAGTCCGCGATTTTTCTAGCATCACAAGAATTCAACCGGCCCGGGCCCGCGGATCCGCCGGGGGGCGGGCTCCCCGGTTTTTCCTGGCATCTGCTCCGTCTTGACGGTTTACTCCGGGCCCTCTTCACGGGTCTTCCTGGCTGAACGAACCATGATCGTGCTCGAGGTAACCCAGGGTCTCGCTGCCGGGCGCACCTTCGAGCTCCAGGGCGAGCTGATCACGCTCGGGCGCTCGCCGGACAACCGGGTCGTGCTGGACGACCGCCACATCTCCGGGGCGCACGCGCGCATCGTGAGCAGCGCCGAGGGGGTGATCCTCGAGGACCTGCGCTCGACGAACGGCACGAGCGTGACGCGGCGGGGCGAGCGGATCGAGCTCGGCCCGGGGCGCAGCGCTGTCGCGCTCCAGACGGGGGACGTCATCGAGCTCGGCTCGGGCGACGCGGTGACGCGGATGGTCGTGACAATCCCGGAGGAGGCCGACGAAGCGCGGGTCGTCTCGATCCGGCGCCTCGACGAGATCGAGCCCGCCCAGGCGAAGATCGAGCGCGATCCGAGCGCGCTCTCGGCCATGTACGCGGCGCAGAAGCGCATCGGCGCCGCGAACGATCTCGACCAGGTCCTGACGGAGATCGCCGACGCGGTGCTCGCGCTGGTGCCGAGCTCGACGCACGTGACCGTGGTGCTGCGCGACGACGATCAGGAGCCGGGGGCCGCGCCGGCGGCGTTCGTCCCGGTGCTGACGCGCGTCCGCTCCGAGTCGGGCCGCGGGGCGCCGCCGGCGGGGCCGGTCCCGATCACGCGCAGCGTGTACCGGAAGGTGATCAAGGAGCGGGCGGCGGTGCTCGCGGCCGACGCGCCCATCGAGGTCGGCCAGACCGAGTCGCTGATGGGCGCCTCGATCCGCAGCACCCTCGCCGTGCCGCTCTGGAAGGGCGAGGAGATCATCGGCGTGCTCCAGGCCGACAACCGGAGCGTGCCCGGGATGCTGAACGCGGGCGACCTGGAGACGCTGCTCGTGCTGGCGGCCAACGCGTCGCTCGCGGTGGCGAACGCCCGGCTCATCAAGCGCCTCGTGCTCGCGGAGGAGCGGCTCCAGAAGGAGAACAGCTTCCTGAAGGGGCGCGAGGAGAAGCGCCGGGGCGGGGGCGCGGTCGACATCATCGGCAAGAGCGAGGCGATGCGCCGGGTGATCGCCCAGCTCGACAAGGTGGTCGACACGCGCGTCACGGTGCTGATCGAGGGCGAGACGGGCACGGGCAAGGAGCTCATCGCCGCCGCCGTGCACTACCGCTCCCGCCGCCGCGACAAGCTCTTCGTCGCGCAGAACTGCGCGGCGCTCGCCGAGAGCCTGCTGGAGAGCGAGCTGTTCGGCCACAAGAAGGGCTCGTTCACGGGCGCGACCGAGGAGAAGAAGGGCCTGTTCGAGATCGCCGACGGGGGCACGCTCTTCCTCGACGAGATCACCGAGACCCCGCTGTCGCTCCAGTCGAAGCTCCTGCGGGCTCTCCAGGAGGGCGAGATCCGCCCCGTGGGCGCGACGAGCCCGAAGCACGTCAACGTGCGCATCGTGGCGGCGACGAACCGGAACCTCGAGGACGAGGTGGCCCGGGGGAGGTTCCGCGAGGACCTCTATTACCGGCTCAAGGTCTTCCCGATCCGCCTGCCGCCGCTGCGCGAGCGGCGCGACGACATCCCGGTGCTCGCGGGGCACTTCCTGGAGCGGTACGCGGACGAGATCGGCAAGCCGTGCGGGGGGTTCAGCCAGCAGGCGATGGAGCTCATGGTCGCGTACGACTGGCCGGGCAACGTCCGGGAGCTCCAGAACGAGGTGCAGCGGCTCGTCATCCAGCTCGATCCGGGGTCGTTCGCGACGCCCGAGCTGCTCTCGCCGCGGATCCGGCAGGTCGAGGGGCTCGTGGCGCGGGCGGGGACGCCGAAGGGGTCGCTCAAGGAGATGATGGACGCCGTCGAGAAGTTCTTCCTCCTCGAGGCGCTGCGGGGGCACAACAACAACAAGACCAACGCGGCGAAGACGCTCGGGATCACGCGCGAGGGGCTCCACAAGAAGCTCCGGCAATACGGGATCTGATCCTCCCGCTGGCTCTTCCTGTTGGGGGGAATGCGGGCTTGATACAGCGGGTCGTTTCGGTCGCGTTGCGTTGGCGGTCGGGGCGCGGACGGGGCATGAGACTACGATGTTCCGGAGCGCGGGGTGGATCGGGGGCGCCGTGGCGGGGGTGCTCGTCGGACTGAGCAGCACGGCGAACGCGTGGTATTTTCCCGAGCACGTCGTGCTCGCCGAGGAGGGGCTGGCGTGGCTGCCGGAGGGCGCCAGGGGGGCGCTCGGGGAGGCGGTGAGGGATGTGGCCGCGAGCTCGCTCGTGTGCGAACGGCTCGATGAGCCGTTCGTCACGACCTCGCTGAAGCGGGACGCGTGTATCCCCTATGCCACGCTCGCGGCGCTCGCGGGGGACCACGCGAGCACCGCGGGGGAGCTGTGGAGTCTCGTGCGAAGAGACGAGGCTGGGGAGACGGGGCAGCGGCTCCAGTTCGGCGCTCGGACCCAGTGGCGCGATTTCCTCCGCAAGCTGCGGCAGGACGACGACGCGGCGGCGCCCTCGGACCGGAGCGACCTCGTCCGAGATCTCGATATCTACCTCCTCGGCGTCGACGGCGACTACGTGGCTCGCGCCAAGCAGAACATCACCCACTTCCAGGCGGCGGGGGAGCCGCTGACCCGGGTCACCGAGGACGTCGCGCGGAGAGGGAGAGTCGACAACGCGCTCGGCCAGTTCATCGGACACCACCTGCGCTCGCTGCAGCTCGCGACGCGCGCGAGGGAGGCGCCGGGCGGCGCGAGGGCGGCGCTGCGGCGCGACGCGCTCCTCGAGCACGCCTATGCGCTCCACTTCCTCCAGGACGCGTTCGCCGCGGGTCACGCGGTGATCACCGCAAAGCAGCGGAGAGCGCCGGAGGATCGCATCGGCACGCACGATCACTTCAACCGCATCGGCGTGTCGGTGACCCGCGTGCTCAACGCCGCGCCCTGCCCGCTCCTGCGGGCCGGCGTGGACGACGCGCGCACCCCCGGCCTGCCCGCCTGCTGGGAGACGACAGGCGACGGCTTCCTCGGCACCTCGCCCGCCAGCCAGGACCGGCTCCACGCCGCAGAGGCGACCGCGCGCGCGCAGATCCAGCTCGCGATGGCGCTCGACCCCCGCTGGGTCGAGCGGCTGCTCGAGCCGGCCGCGTGCGCGCAGCCGGCGCCGGCCCGCGGGGCGCGGGCGCCCGCGCGCGACGTCGACCTCGCCATGAGCCTGCTCGACCCGACGCCGGCGTGGTCGCTCGGCCCGGCGCAGCGCCGGATGCTGAGCCCTACGTGCGAGCGGGTGAGGCATGTGCTGCGGAGCGCGCTCGCGGCGCTCTCCCGGCTGCGCGAGCGCCGCGGCGTCCCGGCGTTCTCCGGCAACACGAACGAGGACGTCCCCCGCCTCGTGGAGCCCGACGCGCTCGGGCGCCCCTTCGCGCTCTGCACCCGGCCGGCCGCGCGCGCCGACCCGGGCATCGACTGGTTCGCGAGCGTGCTTTGCACCGATCCGGAGCGGGTCGTCCTCGGCGCCCCCGACACGAGCCTCCTGCGCCCGATCCTCGCCGTCTGGCCCGTGCCCCAGGCCGAGGCCGGGAGCCTCGAGGGCGAGGACCCGATCGCCCGCGGGTTCAGCTACCAGGTCTGGCTCTCCGCGCCCCTCGCCCTCCGCGGCGCCTCCGACGAGCAGCCAACCCATATCTCGTGGAACCCCTCGTTCCTCATGGGCGTCTCGTACCGCTGGCAATACGTCCTGTCCGGCCGCCCCAACGCCGCGCTCTTCGAGGCCAACGTCGGTCTCCAGACCACCGTGCGCAGCGGCGGCCGCTCCCATTTCGGGTCCTCCGCCCTGACGGAGCTCAGGACGCCTGTCCTCTCCATGATGTTCTGGGCCATGGCCAACGGCGTCACAAGGGCCTTCGACGGCGGCCGCGGCCTCGCCGACACGGCCGACGTCATCGAGCTCATGCCCTGCGGAGCGCGCTTCTATTTCGATCTGACCAGCTCCGACAGGCCGTTCTTCGACGGCTTCGACGTCGAGGGGCCCGCGCTCCTCCTGCCGCTCGAGCGCGATCTGCTCGGCACCCAGGGCGTCTCGCGCATGCCGCTCGAGATCCGATCGCGCTTCGGCTGCGCGCAGCGGTGCCAGGCGTTCTCCGTGTCCCTCGAGCTCGCGACGGGCGTCTCCAGGCTGTTCTAGCGCTCACGGCCCGGTGCTCGCGGCCCCCGCCAAGGCCTTGGACTTCGGACGGCCGTCGGTGTTACAACCAGATCGTCTCGGGGGGATCGGATGAGCGCAGCGCGGACGGCTGTGCTTGCCGGGCGGCCGAGGGGGGCGAAGCTCGCGACCGCGCGCCGCTCCGGCCGGCAAGCGAGCACGAGGGGGAGGCGGGAACGTGAACGAGCTCGGAGACGAGCGTCTGAGGACGCGAACCGGGGAGTTCTCCTTCGACAAGGAGAACAGGATCATTCGCTTTGACCTCCACGAAGGCGCCGTCCAGACGCTCGCCGACGCGAAGGAGAACGTCGCTGGACTCAGGCGATTCAGCAAGGGCACGCCGTACGCATTCCTGTGCGATCTCACGAGATGCAAGGCCACGGACCTCGACGCTCGCAGCTACTACGGCGCGGACGAGGGTCGGCAGGCATACCTCGCGATGGCGCTCGTGGGCGCGCGGCCGATCGGGCGGATGATCGGCAACGTCTTCCTCGCTGTTTACGGGAACCGTGACAGGCCCATCCGGCTCTTCTCGGACGAGCGGGAAGCGACCCGGTGGTTGAAGGGATTCGCTGGCTGATGGCCGCCGACCCCCGAGACGATCCGCGCGTCGCAGAGCTCTGCGAGCTCGCCATGAGCCTCGTCCCGGCCGGAGGGCGCGGCGAGCTCGCGGCGGTCCCGGGGGCGGATGCGCTCGACGTGGCCCTCTCCGCGCTGAGGTCGCTCGCGGCGGAGCGCTCGGGCGCGCGCGCGCTCGACGACCGCTGCGAGCGGCTGGAAGGGCTCCTCGAGGTGATCGTCGCGCTCGTCGGGTTCGACTACGCCAAGAAGGCGCCCATCAGCGACAGGAACGATCTCATCGACGGCATGGCGGCCGGCCTGAACATGCTCGGCGAGGAGCTCGCCTGCTCGACGGTCTCCAAGACCTATGTGACGAGCATCATCGAGTCGATGATCGATGTGCTCATCGTGGCCGACCGGGATCGCGGGATCCGCAGCGTGAACCAGGCGGCGTGCGACCTGTCGGGCTATCCCCGGGACGAGCTCATGGACAGGCCGATCGGCCTCGTGTTCCCCGGGCTCTCGGCCGGCGCGCTGATCGACGCGGGCGGCGCGCGCGACGAGCGGGTCTGTCTGCGGAAGGACGGGCGCACCGTCCCGGTGTCGTTCCTCGCCTCGGTCATGCGCACCGACGGCGGGCAGATCCACGGCATCGTCTGCGTGGCGCGGGACCTCAGCGAGAGCAAGCGGGCCGAGGAGGAGCGCTGGCGCCTCCGCGAGGCCGTCCATCGCCAGGCGATCCTCGTGGAGGAGCTCTCGACGCCGATCATCCCCATCGCCGACGAGATCCTGGTGATCCCGCTCGTCGGCACGCTGGACGAGCAGCGGCTGTCGCGGATGACGGAGGCGCTGCTGCAGGCGCTCTCGGCCCGGGGAGCCAGCGTTGTCATCCTCGACATCACCGGGGTGCGCACGATGGACCAGCAGGCCGTGTACGGGCTCACCCGCTCGGTCGGCGCCGCGCGGCTCCTCGGCGCGCAGGTGCTGCTCAGCGGCATCCGGCCGGATGTGGCGCGGGCGCTCGTCGAGATCGGCGCGGAGCTCGACGGCGTCGCGACGTTCGGGTCGCTGCAAGGCGGGATCGTCCACGCGCTGCGGGGCGTCGCGCGGCGGGGCCAGCTCGGCCCCGCCGCGCGTCCTGCCTAGCGGCGGCGCTGTCGAGGGGTCGCGCTACCGCTTCGGGTTGGCGCGCATCTGCTTCGAGATCTGCTTCCAGCGCCGCTTCTCCTCGCTCCGGGCGCGCGCGTCCTGCTGCAGCGCCACGTGGCGCCGCTCCGCCCCGAGCTTGCGGTAGGCGCCGAGGCGGTCCGGGTCGAGGTCGCCGGCCTTCACGGCGCGGAGCACCGCGCACCCGGGCTCGCCTTCGTGCGCGCAGTCGCGGAAGCGGCAGGTCCCGGCGAGGGCCTCGACGTCGTCGAAGCCCGCCGGGCCCGCCCCGTCCGCGGACCAGAGGCCGAGCTCCCGCACCCCCGGCGTGTCGATGAGGAGGCCGCCGCCGGGCAACGGGAAGAGCTCCCGGTGGGCGGTCGTGTGGCGGCCCCGCTCGTCCGACGCCCGGATCTCCCCCTCGCGCTGCATCTCCGCGCCGAGCAGGCGGTTGCTCAGCGCCGATTTCCCCACGCCGGACGAGCCGACGAGGGCGATCGTCTCCCCGGCCCCGATCTCGGCGCGGAGCGCGTCGAGGCCCGCGCCGGACAGGGCGCTGACCAGCGCGATCGGCGCCGCGGGGGCGACCTCCCGCGCCGCGTCGATGAACCGCCCCGGGTCGGGGCAGACATCCACCTTGTTGAGCACGAGCACGGGGCGCGCGCCGCTGTCGAGGACCGCCTCGATGTACCGCTCCAGCCGGCGCAGGTTGAAGTCGGCGTTCGGCGACGTGACGATGAACACCTTGTCGATGTTGGCCGCGATCACCTGGGCCTCCACCGTGGGCCCCGCGGCCTTGCGGCGCAGGCAGGTGCTCCGCGCGAACGTGTGCACGATGTACGAGGGCCCGGCGCCGTCGCCGGGCCTGAGCCCCACCCAGTCGCCCACGGTGGGGAGCGCCGCGCGGTCCGCGGCCTCGTGCGCGAGCCGCCCGCTGACGACCGCGACGCGCGGGCCGTCCGCTGTCTGCACGTGGTGCCGCGCGGCGGAGGCGAGGACGACGCGCGCGGGCTGCACGGCGTCCTCAAGACTGGCGAGCTGCCTCGCGAAGAAGGGAGTCCATCCGAGCCCGATCAGGCCGGACTGCTGTTCGTGGTGAGAAGACGGATCAACGAGAGAGTCGGAGTTGATGGACATGACGGGACGAGCGCTCCATGGCGTTCGGCCGCGCGCAGGCTGCGGCGCGCGGCGGTCGACGGACAGGGGCGCGGCGGCGCGCGAGCGCGCCCGCGCCGGCCAATCACGCGCGGGGCCGCCGCGGCGCAGAGGCTCGTCGACCGATCAGGACGTCACGCCAGAGAGGGCGCGCCCGGCCAGGGCGGATGCCCTGCTGGACGAGCGAAATCGCGAGGCGAACGGCGCGCGCTCGGGCAGGCGACGGCGTGGGGACGAGCTTCAGCGAACCGCGGCGGACACGACGGCGGCGGCGGGGTGATGCGTGTGCTGTGTCTTGCCACTCATGACCTGACCTCCGTTCGGCGTGCGTCACAACGACGCGGCGCCACCTAGAATCCGCCAGCGCGGCGCCGCCGTCAAGCGCCGCCGCGCCTGCCCGGTCGCGCCGCGCTGGCCGCGGCGGTCCTCGGTCGACTCGCGCTCGCGCTCGCGCTTCGCCCTCGGGCGGCGGAATCGGTGGACCGCTGTGGGAGGGGTGGGGACGAGGGGTGGTCGACACCGACGCACAGGCGCCGGGCAAAAGCCACGAAACCCCGAGATCCGAAGCCCGGGACCTGATCTGAGACCGCGAGGCCGGCGTCGTCCGGCCCTCCCCGGCCGGAGCGGCGGCGGGAGGTTGCGAGGAGGCCCTGGCCGCACTAGGGTCCTTCGCTCCATGCCCACACACTTCGAGCTCGTCTCCGAATTCAAGCCGTGCGGTGACCAGCCTCGCGCGCTCCAGGAGATCTGCTCCGCTTTCGAGCAGGGCGAGACCTTCCAGGTCCTCCTCGGCGTCACGGGCAGCGGCAAGACGTTCACCGCCGCCAAGGTGATCGAGAAGCTGCAGAAGCCGACGCTCATCATGGCGCCGAACAAGACGCTGGCGGCCCAGCTCTACGGCGAGATGAGGGACCTCTTCCCCAACAACGCCGTCCACTACTTCGTCAGCTACTACGACTACTACCAGCCCGAGGCTTACGTCCCGACGAGCGACACGTTCATCGAGAAGGACGCGATCATCAACGACGCGATCGACCGCATGCGCCACGCGGCGACGCACGCGCTGCTCTCGCGCCCGGACGTGATCATCATCGCCTCGGTGAGCTGTATCTACGGCATCGGCTCGGCCGAGAGCTACCACGGCCTGCTGATCAAGCTCGAGCGCGGCACCGAGATCCGCCGCGACGAGCTCCTGCGGCGGCTCGTCGACATCCAGTACACGCGCAACGACGTCGATTTCCACCGCGGCACGTTCCGCGTCCGCGGCGACGTGGTCGAGATCTTCCCCGCCTACGAGGAGTCGCTGGCGATCCGGGTCGAGTTCTTCGGCGACGAGATCGAGGCGATCAAGGAGGTCGACCCGGTCCGCGGCAAGGTGGTGGGCCAGCTCGACCGCTACGCCGTCTTCCCCGGCTCCCACTACGTCACCGAGCAGCAGCAGCTCCGGCTCGCGATCCAGGCGATCCGCGAGGAGCTGCGCGAGCGCATCGACCACTACGACAAGGCCGTCCGCTTCCTCGAGAAGCAGCGCATCGAGCAGCGCACGATGTACGACCTCGAGATGCTCGAGCAGATGGGGTTCTGCAACGGCATCGAGAACTACTCGCGCCACCTCTCCGGCCGGAAGCCCGGCGAGCCGCCGCCGACCCTGATCGACTATTTCCCCAAGGATTTCCTGCTGATCATCGACGAGTCGCACCAGACGGTCCCGCAGGTCGGGGCGATGTACCGGGGCGATCGGGCGCGGAAGGAGACGCTTGTCGAGTACGGGTTCCGGCTCCCGAGCGCGCTCGACAACCGGCCGCTGAAGTTCGAGGAGTTCGAGCAGCACTACGCGCAGGTGCTCTTCGTGAGCGCGACGCCCGGCGACTACGAGCTGCAGAAGTCGGCCGGCACGGTGGTCGAGCAGATCATCCGGCCGACCGGGCTCATCGATCCGCAGATCACCATCCGGCCGGTGTCCGGGCAGGTCGACGACCTGCTCGCGCGCATCCGGGAGCGGGTGGCCCGCGGCGATCGCGTGCTCGTCACGACGCTGACCAAGCGGATGGCCGAGGATCTGACCGAGTACTACACGGAGCTCGGCATCCGCGTCCGTTACCTCCACTCGGACATCGACACGCTCCAGCGCGTGGAGATCCTCCGCGATCTGCGGCGCGGCGAGTTCGACGTGCTGGTCGGCATCAACCTGCTGCGCGAGGGGCTCGACCTCCCCGAGGTGTCGCTCGTCGCCATCCTCGACGCCGACAAGGAGGGCTTCCTCCGGAGCCCGCGCTCGCTGATCCAGACGATCGGCCGCGCCGCCCGCAACGTGAACGGCGAGGTCGTGATGTACGCCGATCGCATCACCGACGCGATGAAGCGCGCGATGGACGAGACGACCCGGCGGCGCGCGATCCAGGAGGCGTACAACAAGGAGCACGGGATCACGCCGGCGACGGTGAAGAAGGCGATCCTCGATCTATCGCCCACGTCGGGCACGCGCGACTACTACGCCGTGCCGAAGGGGCCGGCGAAGCCCGCGGCGGAGGCGGCGCGCGCGGCGATGGACCTTGTCGACCAGATCGACGCGGTCCGGCAGGAGATGTTCGCCGCGGCGGAGAACCTCGAGTTCGAGAAGGCGGCGCGGCTGCGCGACCAGCTCCGCCAGCTCAAGGCGCAGCAGGGCGACGGCGACGCCGGCGCCGCGCGCGAGGTGGCCGAGGAGAAGCCGGCGCGCTCC
>NZ_JEMA01000330.1 GCF_001589285.1 Sorangium cellulosum
CAGGAGCCGCAGATCGAACGAGCCCTGGCCGGGCAGGAGCAGCGCGACCTTCGCGCGGCCGCCCCGCGCCGCCTCGCCGTCCCGCGCCGCCTCCCCTCCCCGCTCCGGCGCCGCCTCGCCCGCCGCCCCCCACGCCTTGTGGTGCGGGCGCGACGCGTGCAGCGGTCCGCGCGCGACCTCGACGGCGTGCCGCAGGAGGCGCTCGGGGAAGAGCTCGCGCAGCGCGGAGCCGCCGCGCAGGGCGAGCTCGACGAAGCGCGGGTGCGGCAGGCGCTCGTCGAGAGACCCCGCGTGCATCGTCACCGATCGGGGCAGCGGCGCGAGCTCGTCGCTCGCCGCGGCGACGGCGACGATGCGCTGGTAGCCGCACGCCACGGGCTCGCCGTCGAAGCGCACCGTGCGGAAGTAGCCGTACGCGCTCGAGCGCGTGACGGCGCCGAGGGTCATGAAGATCGCGACGCGCTCGCCCACGCGGACCGGCGCGAGGTTCCGGCTGTATCCCTCGGTGGTGAGCAGCCGGATCGCGGCGCGATCGTCCTCGTAGGGGAGCGAGCCGTCAGCGGCCTCGGCGAAGTAGAGCGTCTCGCGCGCGATGCACTGGAAGCGGAAGTTGGTGAGGTAGTGATGGCTGCCGTACGCCATGCTGTCCTCGAACTTCACGCAATAAGGAACGACGAAGAACGCCTCCATGGACCGTCTCCTGGAGGTCCGCCGCGCGCGGCGTCGCACACGCTCGGCGCCGCGCGCGGGCGCGACGTCTCGTGCGACGCTCACCGCTGCGCCGTCCGGACCTTCAAATAGGTGTACCTGCACGTAAACGACCGCGCGCTGACGACGAGCGCACGGCCGCCGGCCGCGCCCCGGCGCCGCGGGCGCGCGCAGAGGCGCCACCGCGGCCCGGAAGGCCGGCAGACCGTTCGATCGTCGTCAGAGCGCGTCGTCAGCGCGCGCCGCGGCCATCAGGGCCCGACGCGCAGCCAGCGCGCCGGNTCAGGGCCCGACGCGCAGCCAGCGCGCCGGGCCGATGAAGCCGCGCCGCGTTGACGAGATAGGTGTACCTGCACCTGTACAGATGTCAAGCAGTCCAGGGCGGCTCGATTTGACGGACTTGCATTCGACAGTGTATATACACTTTTGTGGTTGAGTTCTCGTCCGCGGCCCGGACCATCGCGAGCCAGTGCGCGCTCGTGCGCGTGCGCCGCGCGTCGCGCGCGCTGACGCGGCTCTACGACGACAGCCTGCGGCCCCTGGGGCTCCAGTCGACGCAGCTCACGATGCTCGTCGCGGTGGCGACGTGCGGCGAGCAGGGCGTGCGGCTCAGCGCGCTCGCGGACGGGCTGGTCATGGATCGCACGACGCTCACGAGGAACCTCGTGCCGCTGGAGAAGGCCGGCCTGCTCCGGGTGGCGCGCGCGCCGGACGACGCGCGCGTCCGCCTCATCCTCCTGACGCGCCAGGGAGAGCGCGCGATCGAGGCGGCGTTCCCGCTCTGGGAGCGGACCCAGAAGCACGTCCGCGAGCGGCTCGGCGCCGGCCGGGCCGACGCGCTCCGCGAGGAGCTCGGCCGCGTCGTCGAGATGGCCACGCGGACCGAGGGGGCGCCGGCGCCGGAGCGACCGACGCAGCCTGCGCGGCCGGGCAAGCGCAGGGCGACGTG
>NZ_JEMA01000331.1 GCF_001589285.1 Sorangium cellulosum
CCCATCGCGCGCCGCGGACAGGCCCTCGGCGATCGCGGCCCACCGCGCCACGCGGTCCACCGCGCCGAGCTTGCCGGCGGCGGCGGCGACCTGGGTGACCGCCCGGAACCACCCGGGCGAGCCGGCCGGGAGCAGCTCGGCCGCCGACGCGCCGAGCCCCTCGGCGGCGGCGAGGTCGCCCTCCCAGATGTTCGCCTCGGCCGCGACAAGCCGGAGCGCGCCGAGGTCCTCGCCCGCCGCGGCGCACGCCTCGCCGCACGCGGCGCGCTCGATCGCGGCGCGCAGGTCGTTCGCCTCGAGCGACTGCTCGGCCGCGCGCCGGTACCAGCGCACCGCGCGGTCGGGCTCGCCGCCCCGCCGGAAGTGCTCGGCAACGACCCGCGGGTCGGCCGACGCGCTCCGCTCGAGCCACGCGGCCGCGAGCCGGTGGCCGAGGGCGCGATCGCGCTCGGTCAGCATGGCGTAGGCGGCCTCGCGGACGAGCGTGTGGCGGAAGACGTAGTCGGCGGCGTCGCCCAGGCCGGCGGGCAGGCCGATCGGCGCGACGAGCTCGCGCTCCGCGAGCGCCGAGAGCCACGCTTCCACGTCGTCGAGGCGCTCCTCGCCGCCGAGCAGCGCCGCGACGCCGCGCTTCGAGAAGCGCTCGCCGAAGATGCTGGCCGCCCGGAGCACGCGCTTGCCCTCGTTGCCCTCGGCGTCGAGCCGCGCCTCGACCGTACCGAGCACCGAGTCGGGCAGGGCCTCCCCGTTGCCGCTCGCGACCGCCCGGATGAGCTCCTCGAGATAGAACGGGTTGCCGCCGGCGCGCTCGACGAGGCGCGCCACGACGCCCTCCGGCACGGCCGCGCCGAGGGCCGCGCGCACGAGCTCCGCGCTCGCGCGGCGCGGCAGCGGGCCGAGCTTGATCGTCTGCACCTCGCGCTCGGCCCACAGGCTCGGGAACTGCCGGTGGACGTCGGGGCGCGCGAGCGCGAGCAGCATGAGCGGCAGCTCGCGGAGGTTCCGCAGGGTCGCGTCGAGCAGGCGCACGGTGGCGGCGTCGCCCCAGTGCAGGTCCTCGAGCGCGACGAGCACCGGGCGCGCCGCGCACTCGGCCGCGAGCCAGTCCTCCCACGCGGCGCGCACGCCGTCGCTCATGCCGGCGGCGCTCTGGCGCGCCGCGCGCAGGAGGCGCGCGTGCTCGGGCGACGGCGCGCGGGCGATCTCGCCGAGGAACGCGGCCGCGCGCTCGAGCTCCGGGCCGCCGAGGTGGCGCCCGAGCCGCTGCTTCAGCTTGCGGTGCCGCGCGCGCGTCGGGTCGCGCTCGCGCAGGCCGGCGGCCCGGCACAGCACGTCGGCGATCATGCCGAACGGCGAGCCTGCCGAGCCCGAGTCGGCGCGTCCCCAGAGGATCTCGATCGGCTGGTCCTGCCGCCGCAGCGCGGCGAACAGCTCCAGCCGGAGCCGGGACTTGCCGGCGCCTGGCGGCCCGAGGACGAGCACCGCGCTCGCGAGCGACTCGGAGATGCAGCCGGAGAGCACGCCGTGGAGCATCGAGAGCTCGCGGGCGCGGCCGACGCACGGCGTGCGCTTCCCGAGCAGCGCGGGGGCGACCTCGTCGACGGCGCGCTCGCCGGACAGGACGAGCGCCTCGTCGGGCGCGCGGGGGTCGCCGTCGCCGTCGCCGCGCGCGGCGTGGTCGGCGCGCGCGACGCGCGCGATGACGAAGCGCGGCCCGAGCATGTCGGCTGTCGCGCGGTCGAGGCGAACGGCGCGCGCCTCCCGCGCGTCGAGCGCGGCGCGGAGCTCGGCGACGCCGCGATCGATGACGTCGCCCTCGACGAGCCCCGCCGAGAGGACGCCCCGCCCGGTGATCACGCAGAGCGCCGCGCCCGGCAGCTCGGCGCGGAGGGCCAGCGCGCACTGGGCGGCGCGCTCGGCGCGGTCCACGGCGCTGCCGGGGCCGGACATCATGGCGAGCTGCGCGCCCGGCGCGAGCTGCGTCAGCCGGCCGCCGTGGAGCTCGACGAGCGCGCGGATCTCCGCGGCGCGTGCGCTCGACGCGGGCGCCAGCGATCCGGGCGAGCTCGGCGGCGGATCGCGCGGAGGGGCCCCCGGGAGGTCCGCGGCCTGCGGGGCGGCCCGCGCGGACGACCGCGGGGCCTGGGCCGCGCCGTTGTCGGCCTCGCCGAGGAAGATCAGGCTGACGAGGCGCTGCTCGCCCAGGGTGAGGGCGACGCGCTCGCCGGAGGCGGCGCCGGGCGCCCGCGCGCCCGCGCCGTCCGCGCGGGCGGGCGCGTCCGGTGGCACGCTCCCGGAGAGCGTCGCCGCGTCCGGGGGCGCTGTCCACGCGCCTTCCACCGCCGCGATCCGGTCGAGCTCGGCCGCGACCTCGGCGGCGTCGCGCGGTCGCTCGCCGGGGGCCCTGGACAGCATGCGCGCGACGAGCTGATCGAGCGGCGCTGGCGCGTCCGCGCGGACGTCGCGGAGGCGGGGCGGCTCCTTGAGGAGCAGGTCGCTGAGCGCGGCCATGGGGCTCGCGCCCGCGAAGGCGGGGCGGCCGGTGAGGCACTCGAACAGGACGCACCCGAGCGAGAACACGTCGCTGCGCGGATCGGGCGCGGTGCTGGCCTCGATCTGCTCCGGGGCCATGTACCCGGGGGTGCCGAGGACGCCGCCGGTGACGGTGACGCGCCCCGCCTCGGCGCTGGGCCGCGCGATGCCGAAGTCGACGAGCTTGACGCGCGCGGCGTCCCCGCCGGGGAGGAACAGGTTGCTCGGCTTGATGTCGCGGTGGACGATGCCGCGCGCGTGCGCGAACGCGAGGGCGTCGGCGGCGCGGCGCACGAGCGAGAGCCCCTCGCTCGCGGGCAGGACGCGGCGCGCGAGGCGGGCGGCGAGGTCCTCGCCCTCGAGCCACTCCATGGCGAGGTAGCGGTCGCCTGCCGGCGTGCTCCCGTGCGCGACGTAGCGCACGATGCCAGGGTGGATGAGCGCGGCGAGGAGCGCGGCCTCCCGCTCGAACCGCTCGATCTGGATCGCGCTCCTCAGGCGGACGATCTTGAGGGCGACGGCCGCGCCGCCGACGCGGTCGTGCGCCCTGTAGATGGTGCCCATCCCTCCGGAGGCGGCCTCTCCTTCGACGACGAAGCGCCCCGCGATGACCTCCGCGTAGCCCACGTCAGCGCAGGAAGACGGTGACCGAGCCGGCGTGCGGCGTTCTCCCGACGGCGAGCTTGCCCGAGGGGCGGCGGACCGCGTCGCGGCAGTTCGGGAAGCTGCCGTCGTGGGTCGGCTCATCGCACAGCGCGTCGCACGGGCCGGCGAGCTCGATGGCGCACGCCTCGAGCGAGGGCCCGCAGACGCGGGGGATGGCGGAGGCCCCGGGCGGGAGGCAGGCCTTGTAGACGGGCTGCTCCGCGAAGATGTCGCCGTAGTACGTCGCCTCTCGCGTGGGGAACGCGGCGCGCTCGGCCTTGTCGGCCTCGAGCTCCTCGCGGTCTCCGCGCACGGAGATGTTCACCTTCTGGCCCAGGTAGTTGACGCGGGCGAGGACGCAGCCGCTGACCCAGCTCCGGCACGCGCCGTCGCACGAGCCGCCCTCCTGTCCCCAGGCCGGCGCGAGGCCGAGCTCTCCCGGGAAGGAGAGCCTGGCGCCGTCGACCGCGACGGTGAGGCGCTCGCCTGCGGGCAGCGCGCAGCTCGCGATGTACTTCAGCAGGGTGCGCGCGGCCGGGTCGCGGAGCGCCTCGGCGGTGAGCGCGCTCGCCGAGAGCGCCTCGGCAGTGAGCGCGCTCGACGTCAGCGCGCTCGACGTCAGGACGTCGGCCGTCAGCGCGTTCGACGTCAGCGCGTTCGACGTCAGCGCGTTGTGCGTCTGGACGGCCTGCGACGCGGCGTCCTCCGCGTCCTCAGCCGGGGCTTCCGGGTCGAGCGAGGCCGCGCACGCGCTCGTGGCGAGCGCGGTGACGGCCAGGACGAAGGCGGCGAGCTTCGGCGAATGATCCATGAACGACGTGCCCCCCTGGACGCCCATGGGCGTTGACCCGTGAGCGCCCGAAACGACCGGCGCCGAGGCGCCCACGGAGGCGCGCCTCGGCGGCCGGTGCGTACATCTTGGTTCAACTGCACGGTCCGCGAAGACGTCTACGGCCCGGTGCGGCGGTGCAGGCCATCTTCGCTACAGCGACAAATGGTAAGATGTCACTGATAACCCGACTGGCAAAGACCGACGCGCACGCAACAGGTTCTTTTTTTGTGTCGAGCGGCGATCGCTCTGTCGTTGCGACACACCCGCTCTGTCCACGGCGCCATGGTCGGCGACGCCCGCACCGGGGACGGAGGAGCGATGTGGGTGAGGTGAAATCCTGACGAGGAGACGCACCTTCCTGCCGGGAGGTGTCCGGGCGGCGCGCGCGTCACGCCGGCGCCGCCGTCGCTCTGCCCACCTTACCTGTCGATGCCGGGATCGGTCCCCTGGGCAACAGGGATGGGCCCAGGAGGAAGACGACGAGTCCGTCTGCTCCGGCGCGAAGCCCTCCTGGGGTGCCGTGAGGCCATCTGTTCGGCGGCCTGTGTCACGCATCCGGTCGTTCCTGACGGCCGCCTGCGTCTCTTCACGTAGGGTCGCTGCGCGCCGGGGCTGCTGACGGACGGACTGCTCGGCGCATCGCGTCGGTGCGCCCTTGACGCCGCTGCGGCTCGATCATTACATGGCACACACCATGAAGGGGCATGCGCGCAATCTGATGACCGAGCGCGTGATCGCGCTGGAGCAGGGCACGCCGGTCACCGACATGTTGCAGCTCTTCGCCAGCGAGAACCTGAGCGGCGCGCCGGTCATCGACGAGGGCCACCGCGTCGTCGGGTTCGTCAGCGAGACGGATCTCCTGGGCGCGCTTCTGCGCGAGGAGTACGAGGGCATGACGGCCGCGGACGTGATGAGCACCCCGTCCATCTCCGTGGATGAGTTCATGCCCACCGACGACGTGATGACGTTGCTGCGCGAGAACCGGATTCACCATCTGCCGGTCGTGCGCAATGGACGTCTCGTCGGGATCATCACGCCCCAGGACATCCTGCGCTACCTCGTCCAGCGCGTGCTGCCGATCCCGCCCGACCCGGCCTGAGGCGAGGTGCGCCGAGAGCGCGGCTCGCCGCGCCAGCGATCCAGCGGCACCAGCGAGGCTGCGCGGGGGGTGCCGTCGCGCGTGGGGTAGCGCGCGAGGGCGCTGGCGTGAGGTCGGGCCCGAGGTCGCCGTGGCTCGCCCGGGCACGACCTGCGTCAGCGGTCGCTTTGTGTGACGTCGCGAAAGGCTTGTTCGTAATGGCGAGAGGTGAGGGTTCGGATCCGCGCGATGGGCGCGCCTACGCCGGATTGCGAAACGAGATCGTCGGATATCGCGCAATGCCACTCTGAGCGGCTCAACCGTTCGTGTGTGCATCGCTTTTCCTGCCGCAGACTTGCTTTTCGCGCCTCGGTCATCGAGGGTTGCTTCATGCCGAAGTCGCCGCGCGAACGTGCGTTGACCTCCCCCCACGATGCGCTGTTCCAGTGGACCTTCTCTCAGCGCGAGCACGCCCTTGGCCTGCTCAAGGCCGCGCTGCCGCGGCCGGTTGTCGCGGCCGTGCGGTGGAGCACGCTGCGCATCGAGAAGGGCAGCTTCGTGGACCGCGCGTTGCGCAGCCGCCACAGCGACCTGGTGCTCTCGGCCCGCATGGGCGCGGGGCGCATCTACTTCTATGTGATCGTCGAGCATCAGCGCGACGTCGAGGCGCTGATGGTCTTCCGCATGGGCCTGTACATGATGCGCCTGTGGGAGCGGATCACCCGCGATCGGCCGGGGCTGACGGAGCTGCCGCCGATCATGCCGGTGCTGATCCACCACAGCGATACCGGGTGGACGGCGGCCAGGGCGTTCCAGGACATCGTCGCGGCCAGGGGGCCGGAGCGGGCGGCTCTCCTGCCGCACATTCCCTGCTTCGAGCTGCTCCTCGTGGACGTCAGCGGCGGGCGGGCCGGCGACGTGGTGGAGGACGCGCTGACGGCGCTCGGAAAGGTGGTGCTGTGGTGCCTGTCCGTGTCCGGCGACGACGCGCGGCTGGAGCGGGAGATCGGCCACGTGGGGGCGGCGCTGGACGAGGTGCTGCGGGCGCCGAGCGGCCTCGCTGCGCTGGAGGCGCTCCTGCGCTATCTTCTGGCCACGCACGAGCGCTTGAGCGTGCAGGAGATCGGCGGGATCCTGGAGAAGGCGGTGGGCCCGCGGGCCCAGGAGGCCATCGTGACGGAGCTGGACGAGATCGAACGTAGGGGGCGAGCGCAGGGGCGAGTGCAGGGGCGGGTACAGGGGCGTGCGCAGACGTTGCTGGAGGTGCTCACGGCCCGGTTCGGCTCGGTGCCGGCCGAGGTGAGCGCCCGCATCCTCGCCGCGGACGAGGCGACCCTCGTCACGTGCACCACGCGGGTGCTCACGGCGCCGACGCCGCAAGAGGTGCTCGGTGACGACGGCCCGCGCGTCTCCCCAGCGCGGCGCCCCCCGGCGCGCAAGCGCGCCCGGCGTACCTGACGGGACGATGCCACGCCGTCGCATGATGCCCCCCTCGGTTCGCGGGCCCTCCTGTAAACGTCGGGGCACACGTAGTGTCACTTCAGAGGCCCTACTGTAAACATTGGGACACACATAGTGTCACTTCGGAGGCCCTCCTGTAAACGCCGGGACACACGTAGTGTCACTTCAGAGGCCCTCCTGTAAACGCCGGGACACACGTGGTGTCACTCAGGAGGCCCTCCTGCCGATGGCCCAGCTCGCGTCGCGCCCCTCCGCAAGGCGACCGATCGGTCCCCACGCGCCCGCCTGCACGGTCACGCCGAGCCCTTCCGCCCCCGGCGCGCGGCGTCGCCGCGATCAATGGACACGAGAGGTAACGAACCACTCCGGGGAGATGTACCCGTCGATCCGCGAGATGGGGTTCGTGCAGGTGGCGTCGAGCGCTGTGTAGGACTCGATCCGGGTCTCCTTGTCCAGGTGCCCGACCGTCGACTGGGTGCCGCAGCCGTCGTACCCGAGCGGCGCGCCGCCGCCGTCCTCGAAGCGCGCGCACTCGGCGTCGGAGAGCACGGCGTAGTGCAGGTGCGAGTTGCCCGCATTGCAGGGGAAGCTGTCCTTCGCCGGGCACTCCGTCCATTTGTCCTGGCAGTGAAGGTTGTGCTGCCTCGGGATGTCGTCCCAGTAGGCGATCTTCCCGAGCGGCGTTTCGGTGCCGATGTCCTGTCCCACCAGGCTCGTCGCCAGCTCGTCCGCGTCGAGGTGCCCGTAGAACGAGCAGAACCGTCGCGCCTCGCCGTTCTCCTGGAAGCGATGCTCGACGAGCGCGATGCCGAGGTACTGCGAGCAGTTGATGCCGGCCCGCAGGAGCTTGCCCGGGGCGATCGGGAAGACATACGTGCCGTCCGTCCGGCCGCTCGCCCTGGCGATGTCCTCGCCGAGGTGCCGGCCCTCTGCCCAGTCCGGCTTGTGACCGATGTTCTGGATCATCCTGTGATCGGGAAACGGGAACCGGAGCGTCCCCGTGGGCGCGCGGCACGCGTCGTTCACCCGGTCGTTGATCGTGCACCCCATCGGGCAGTAGACCGCGTGGTCGAAGTGGTAGATGCGCGTCCTCTCGCGCCCGCCCCGGCCGTCGCCCTCGTTCCCCTCGCAGGGCACCCAGCGCGTCTGCGCCCCGTCCTCGCGCTCGCAGTACGCCTTGCAGGTGTAGAGCATCCACGGATCGCCCGCGGCGTGAAGGCTCGGGTTGTGACCGCAGTACGCAGGGTTGTTCAAGAGGACGTCATCGTCGTTGTTGCACAGGATCTGCTTCGGATCGGAGGTGACGCCGGTGCACGTGTTGCCGAAGAAGCCCGTGATCGACTTGCAGAACGAGCTCTGGACCTTGTACGGGTCGGGGCCGCAGATCCCGCACGCCGTGCCGCACGAGACCCCCGTGGCGTGCCAGCCGTCGGGGCGGTAGAGCTGCCGATCGCGGCACTCGAACACCTGCCCGCCGCGGGCGCAGACGCTGGCGCCGCGCCGCCGCGCCGTCACGGGGACCTCTTTGCCCTGGTAATCGACGATCGCGTCGCAGCGCGACGAGGGGCTCGGCTCCGGCGCCGGATCCGGGATGCCAAACGGCTCCTGATCCGATCGGGCGTCACACACGTCGTGCTGGCTCCTGGCGTCGCGCGGAAGGCACGCCGCGGAACACTCCTCGTACGGCACGGGACGGCCCACGACGGCGCTCGTGGACTGCGCCGAAGGCGGGCAGTACGACCAGTTGTCGTAGGCGCAGTGGTACAAGGTCCCGACGCGACCGGTGACCCCGTGTTGCCCGCAGAACTTGTGGCGGCAGAGGCGCTCGCCGCCCGGCCCCCCTTCCGCGATGGCATAGTACGCGTCGGCGGTCGTGGGGCACGCCTGGTCGCAGCGGTCCCAGTCGCGGATCGTCCTCGCGCCGTCCTGGGGCAGCGCGCCTGTGGCCTCGTGATACTGCATGGCCGGCAGCTCCCGCACGGGCTTGCATTCCCCGGTGCCGCCGAGCGCGGAGCAGTCCTCGTAAGGAACCGGGCGGGCGCCCGGCCCCGGGCAGGCGAAGAGCTGCGTCGCCTTCCCCTTGATCCGGATCAGCGGCTCGCCCAGGCTCCGCGCGAGGTCGTTGTTCCACGGGCTGCGAAAGACCTGATCGCCGCAGAAGGTCTGGCCTCGTTCAACGGACTTCCAGGTGCCGTCCTTGTCCTGGAACTGCTCCGGGCAGCGGCCGAAATCGGCGCCCTCTTCCTCCGGCTCGCCCGGCTCGCAGGGGCGGTTGAGATCGAGCCACCCCTCCTCGCCGCAGATCCATTCGCTGCGGTTGCCGTAGCCGAGGCCGCAGATCGTCTCGCCGCAGGCGGTCGTTGTCACCTCGTTGCCGAAGCTGTCCTGCACGCCGCGGCAGGCGTTGCAGGTGCCTGCGCGCTGCGAGCACGAGAGCCCCAGGCTCTGCCACCCGTCCGCGGTGCACACCTTCTGGACACCGGCGCTGCCGGCGCCTGTCGGAAAGCACACGCGTTGGCCGCAGGTGCGCGGGATACGCTCGCCGCCGGCCACGGGCGGGACCTCGCACGGGCACTCGCTCGTCGGAGCGTCGGTGCACGCCCCGCGACGGCAGCCCCCCTCGCAGATCTTCCACTCGATCGGGATCTGCCCCGCGCCCGGGCACTCGTACAGGGCCGCGGGCTCGCCGTTCACGACGTCCGCGCCGCAGAAGGTGCCCGCGCCGGTGCACGAGAGATCACCGCACATGTTCCCCGGGAAGCTTCGCCAGTTGTCGCTCACGCCGAGGTCGACGCAGTGATAGGCGATGAGGTCGCGCCCGCACACGAAGGTGTCGCATGCGGTGCCCTCGGGCGGGATCGGCGCGCCGTTGTAGTAGAAGCCGTCGCGGCACTCGCACGCGTCGTCGCTCGCCTGCGGGCCCAGGGGCGGCGGCGCGACGGCGGGCGACGGCGGCTCCCGGCCGCAGCCCATTCCAGCGAGCATCCCGGCGGACAGCAGCGCGGCGAGCACGACGAAGAGGCGCGCCGCCGGCACGTCCCTGAGGCGCCGGCGGACAGGACCACGGTGCGACGAATTGCCCTCGACGACAGGTTGCATGCGCTGTGTCTCCCGGTGCCTGTGCAGCTCACTTCGCGATCTTGCGGACGTCCCCGGCCCGGGTGGCCCAGTAGACGAACGCCTCGTCGACAGCGATCGCGATCGCGTCGAGCTGGCCGACGGCGAGCGTTGTCACGTCGCCGCCGGCCTTCGGGACCTTGCGGATCGAGCCGACGCGGTTGACCCAGTAGACAGCGCCGCTGCCCTCGGGATCGACGGCGACGCCGGCGGGGCTCGGCTGGTCGTCGGCGAGCACCACCAGGTCGGAGCCGTCCTTGGCGAGCCGGAACAGGAAGCCGTTCGGGCTGCTCCAGAAGAGGTGGCCTGCGTCGGCGGCGAGGTAGTGCGGCGTGAGGTTCGTCGTGTCGACGACCTGGCCCGACGCGATCTGGCGCCGCTCCGTGCCGTCCTTGCGGAGCTTCACGATCGTGCCGTCGGTCCGGGCCCAGTAGAGGTGCTCGGCGTCGCCCGCGAGCGCCCCCCCGGGCTCGGAGAAGACGCCCGTGATCTCCTGGGCGCTCTGCCCGCTCGCGAGGGCGTCGACGCGGTAGATCCCGCCCTGCGAGAGGGAGGTGAACCAGACGTCGCTGCCGTCGGTGACGACGGCCCAGGGATCAGGGACGGAGCTGGTGAGCGGGATCGCGGCGGCGCCGGACGAGGGGTACCGGAGCACGCCGGACGAGCCGGTGACGACGGCGTCGGCGCCGATGAGGGCGACGTCCTCGAAGCGATCGGCGCTGCAGCCGCCGACCCCGGGGGGCGCCGCGGTGGCGAGGCACGTCGCGCCGCCGGCGAGCTTGCCGATGCGGACAGCGATACCGCCGGCGGGCTGGAAGCCGACCAGGTAGAGGGCGCTGTCGTCGAGGACGAGGGCCGAAGGCACAGCGAGGCCCGAGGCGAGCGACGTGGCGCCGGGGCCGCACGCGCCGGCGTCGCAGAGGCCGCCCGCGCAGTCGTTGCCGCACGCGCCGCAGTTGTACGGATCCGAGGCGAGCGCGACCTCGCAGCCGGTGAGGGGGTCGCCGTCGCAGTCGGCGTACCCGGCGTCGCACGCGACGGCGCAGGCGCCCGCCGCGCAGGTGGCCGCGGCGTGACGCGCGCTGCAGACGTTGCCGCACGAGCCGCAGTTGTCCACGTCGCTCCGGACATCCGCCTCACAGCCGTTCGCGGGGTCGCCGTCGCAGTCGTCGTGGCCGAGGTCGCAGGCGAGCGAGCACGTGCCGGCCGCGCACGACGGCGTCGCGTGCTGGTCACCGCAGACATTGCCGCAGAACCCGCAGTTGTTCACGTCGCTCGACACGTCGTCGCAGCCGCCGTCGCCGCCCCCGGCGCCGCCCCCGTCGAGGCAGAGGCCGAACGCGCGGATCGAGCTGGTGAACGCCTCGCAGCGGGCATGGACGCCTGAGATCGCGGCCAGATCGCACGGGTAGGCGAGCTCCGGTTCGAGCGTCCCGCAGCATGTATCGAGCAGCGCCTCGCACGGGGCCGCGCTGAACGGCTCGTCCTCGGCGTACCTCGGACACCGGCCCGCGTCGGCCGCGCCGCCCAGGTAGTCGAGGCACTGCGCGGCGTCCGACGCCTCGGCGAGGGCGGCGCAGCGCTCGCGCGCCCCCTCCGGGAGCGAGGGACAGCAACGCTCCGACAGGTAATCGCAGCTCTCGGCCGCTGGATCGACGTCGGCGCAAAATCCGTTGTCCCTGGCTTCGCTCTCCAGGAACCGATGACAGATCTGCTCGTTGCCGCGAAAGCCTGTCGCGTGACAGGCTTCCCTGAGCTGCGCCGGCAGCGAGGCGCAGCACTCGTTGAGCAGGCCGGCGCAGCTCGGGCCATGAGGGACGACCCCCGGAGCGCCGCCGGCGCCCGCGCCGGTGCAGAGATCGGCCGCGTTGGCGCTCGCGAGGAAATCGTCGCACGCGGCGTCGTTCTCCTGGCTCACGGCGGCGTTGCAGCCCGCGAGGAGCTCGGCGGGGAGCGCGGGGCAGCACGCTTCGCCCAGGTGCGCGCACCCTGGTCGAGGGCCGCCCGCCACGGGAGCGCACGCGCCGAGCGCGGTGCCTTCCTCGTTGCACTGCTGCGCGCCGAGCGCCCCGTCGGGGAGGAAACAGGCGGACAGGACGCCTGGAGGACAGATGGCGTCGTCGCCGCAACCGGCCCCGAGCAAGGCGAGCGCGAGGAGGTGAGCGATGCCGAGGCGCGAATCGAGGCGAAGCGTGGCCATGAGAAGAGAACGCTACCGCGCGCCGAAGAGGGCGAGAAGCCAGGAAGAACATCGCTGTTCTCGCCACGTCTCCGCGGGGACGCCGCCTACCGTCGATCGAACTGGTACCTCGCCCGCTCGGCGCCCTCGATCTCCACAACGACGCGCTTCGGGCCGAGCCGCGCGACGGCGTGCGCGGCCGCGGGGCGGCCCGGCGCGTCGTCGTCGAGGTTCTCGATCAGGCTCTGGAGCGTCACGTACGGAATACCGCGGATCACGTCGAGGTGGTTCCAGTGCAGGTGGCCGTTGAACACGGCCAGCACGCCGCGCTCCTCGAAGAGCTTCCGCATCGCGCGCCGCTCGCGCACGAGGCAGATGTGCGGGCTCCCCTCGAACCAGCGGTTGCCCCGGAGATCCTGATCGGCCGCGCTGTGGTGCATCAGCACGACCTTCGGCAGCGGCGACGCCGCGAGATCCTCGGCGAGCCAGGCGAGCTGCTCCTGCCCGAGCGAGACGTCGTGATCCTTGCGCTCGCGCGTGTGGAGGACCGTGAAGTGGAAGCCGCCGCGGTCGAAGGCGTAGTGGAGCCGCGTCACCTCGGGCCTGCCCCAGGCGGACAGGAGATCGGCCTCGCTCAGGTGGATGACGTCGTGGTTGCCGGCGACGTGAAAGAGCTCGGCCTTCACGCCGCGGAGCGCGGCCATGCACGCGCCGTAGCGCGCCCTGTCGGCCTCGGGTCCCTCGTCCTCGATGTCGTCGCCCAGGTTCACGACGAGATCGGGCCGCGTGACCTCGTTCATCCGCTCCACGAAGGCCCGCGTGAGCGCGGGCGCCTCGCCCGTGAGCTTGCGCAGCTTGCCCCCGAACGACGCCTGCGGGCCGAAGTGCAGGTCCGAGACGAACGCGACGACGAGCTCCATGCGCGCGTCGCCGCTCAGCTCGACTTCGCGCCGGGCTCCGGCGCCGCCTTGGAGCCGCCCAGGCACGCCGGAGAGCGGAAGTCCGCGCCGCCCTGCCGCTCCCACTCGTCCGGCGTCATCGCGCGGATCGTCAGGGCGTGCAGCCCGGCGCCGAACTCCTCGCGCACGATGGCGTTGACGCGCCGGTGGCGGTCGAGGGGGCTCAGGCCCCGGAACGCCTCGCTCACCACGAGCACCTTGAAGTGGGTCTCCGAGCCCGCCGGCACGCTGTGCATGCGGCTCTCGTTCTCCACATCGAGGTGCACCGGATCGAGCGCGTGAACGAGCTTGCTCTGGATCGACTCCTGCCTCGTCGCTGTCGTCATGGCCGGGCGAAGCTTAGCCTCCGCCGCGCCGCCGGTCACCCGGTGAGCGCCTCCCGGGGGCGCGCGGCGGCGCGCTCCCGCCCGCGGGGGAGCAGGCGCAGGGGACCTTGGCGGACGAAGAGATTGCCCGGCGCCACGCCAACGGATAAACCGCGCGGCATGGCATCCCCGATGGTTGCGCGCCTCGCGCTCGTCCTCGCCGCCGGTCTCGCCGGCGCTGCCGGCTGCAGCGACGAGGAGACAGCGAGCGCCCCCGGCCCGACCGGAACGCCCGAGATCGCGATCGTGAGCCCGAAGGACGGCGCCTGCGTCGCCATCGGGGCGCCTTCGGCCGACCCTTCGGCCGGCGAGCCGACGATTCCGATCCACGTCGGCATCTCGCAGCTCCTCCTCCGCCCGCCGGGCACCTGCGGGACGTACTCGCAGTGCGGGCACCTGGTGCTCAGCCTCGACGGCGAGGAGAACAGCGCCGGGGCCGGCCGCGTGATCGACGTGCGCCTCGGCCAGCTCGATGCCGAGGAGCGCCATGGCGAGCACACGATCACCGTCGCCGTCGTGAGCGACACGGGCGAGCCGATCCTCGGGGGCGAGAACAGGCAGGAGCCGCTCACCCGAAGCCTGTCGCTGACGATCGCCGCGTCGTGCGGAGACGGCAGCGGTGGCGGCGGCTCGGGCGGCGATGGTGGCTCAGGCGGCGCCGGTGGATCGAGCGGCGCCGGTGGCTCGGGCGGCGATGGCGGCTCGGGCGGCGTGGGAGGCTCGGGCGGTTCTGGTGGGTCCGGCGGCGCTGGTGGCTCGGGCGGCGCTGGCGGCTCGGACGGCGCCGGTGGCTCGGGCGGTGCCGATGGNCGGACGGCGCCGGTGGCTCGGGCGGTGCCGATGGCTCGGGCGGTTCTGGTGGATCCGGCGACTGAGCCGAACGCCCGGGGACGCGCTCTCCGGGCGCCTCTCTCGTCCTGAGCACCGCTCCAGGCCGGCGCCCTGCGCGGCCGAGCGTCACTTCTCCTGCGGGTCGGATCGCGGCAGGCCGCGCTCGTCGAACAGGAGCGCGATGTCGACGTGGAACTGCGCCCTGCGCGAGGACGGCGGCGCGCTGCGCGAGCTCGGCGGCGGCGGCGTGGGGTAGAGCCCGCGCGCCTCCTCGCCCGGCGCGCCTGGGGCCGGCGCCTCTCGCGGCGAGGGCACCTCGGCCGGCGGCACGCCCGCGGCCTCGTACCGTGGCTGCGCTGCCCCCCGCTGCGAGAGGGGCACC
>NZ_JEMA01000332.1 GCF_001589285.1 Sorangium cellulosum
CGCGCCGCCGCCGGAGGCGCCGCGCCCGGCCGCGTCCGTCCCGCGCCGGGAGCTGCCGAAGAACACCCGGCCGGCCGCGCCGGCGGAGGCCGCGGCGACCGACAGCGACGAGCTGCTCCGGGAGTCGAACCTCATCGACAGGGCCAGGGCGGCGGCGGCGCAGGACCCGGGCGCCGCCCTCGCGGCGGTGAGCGAGCACCAGCGCGAGTTCCCGGCGGGGCGGCTCGTGGAGGAGCGGGAGTACGTCGCCATCCGCGCGCTGATGCGCCTCGGGCGCGTCGACGAGGCGCGGGCGCGCGCGGGGTCGTTCCTCGCGCGGTACCCGTCGACCTCCTACGCCGATCGGGTGAACCGGGCGGTCAACGCCGCCCCCTGAAAAAGGATGAGCCCGCCCGCGATCCCGTGAAGGATGGCGGTCCCAGCCGCATTCATGGGGCGTGAGCCGATCGTCGACGCCCCAGCGCACCACGCCGCACGGACGAGGGGGTCCGCGCGCGCTCTGGGTCCTGCTCGCGGCGGCGTCGACGCTCCCGCTCGCCGGGTGCTCGACCGACGTCGCCACGATCGGCCGCATGTCGCTCGGGGACGACGGGGACGACCGGGACGACGGCATCTCGGTCGGCGGCGGCGCCGAGGCCAGCTCCGGCGCCGGCAGCGTCGCGTCGAGCTCCGGCGGCGCCGAGGTGAGCTCCGGCGGCGGGGGGCGCTGCGAGCGGCGGTTCGAGGGGAGGATCCGCGACTTCAGGAGCGCCGAGCGCGGCGGCCACCCCGACTTCGAGGCCTTCCAGGATCCCGGGGAGTCGGACCGGCGCGGCCTTGTCGAGGCGCGGCTCGGCCCGGACAGGAAGCCTGTCTATCGGGGCAACGGGACGCCGGATCGCATCACGGGGCCGGAGCGGTTCGATGAGTGGTTCCGGGACGTGCCGGGGGTCAACATCCCGGTCCCGTACGTCGCCCCCGTCCAGGTGACGGAGCGCGGGTTCGTCATCTTCCGCGACGAGACGTTCTTCCCCATCGACGGCGAGGGCTGGGACGCGGGGTCGCGCGACGACGTGCGCCACAACTACGGCTTCACGTACGAGCTCCACGCGACGTTCGAGCACCAGGCGGGAGATTTCCTCGTCTTCGCGGGCGACGACGATCTGTGGGTGTTCATCAACGATCGCCTGGTGATCGACCTCGGAGGGGTCCACGAGCCCGCCGGGATCACCCTCATGCTCGACGACGTGGCCAGGAAGCTGGAGCTCGAGATCGGGCAGGAGTACCCGCTCGACGTGTTCCACGCGGAGCGCCGCAGCCCCACGTCGACGCTGTCGTTCTCCACGCTGCTCTCGTTCACCAACTGCGATCCTATCGTGATTCCCGGCTGACGCCGCGCCGCCCGGGCTCGTCCCTCGCTCCGTGATGGGAAAGAAGTGAAACCCGATCGAGACCCAGAGGACACACAGCAGGTTCTCCCTCTCCGCTGTATCTCTGTGGTTCCCTCTCTCATGGAGCCGGGGACGAACCCGGGCGGCGCGGCGCCGCGCCCTGCGCGCAAAACGTGCTGGCCGGCGAGCCGCGGAGCGAACCATGAACAGAATAGTCCAGAGCGCTTGATTTGATCACAAACCAGACTAACATCGCTGCACGTGAACGCGCCCGGGGCGTCGCCAGAGAGAATGGCGCGCGGACAGGCGTTCACACGATCGTCCATGTCATGAATCGGTGAGGTCACGCTGCCGTGGCAGCGTGACCAGCGGCGATGTGCGCCAGGATCGGGCGCGCGTCCCCTCGCTCCTGGAGCAGGGGCGCGGCGCGCTCGCCGCCATGGATACCGCTCCTTCGTCGCGCGCGCCGCGCAGTGCGGACGCGCTCCTATCGTGTGGTCATCTCAGGAGGTATCATGTTCTCCAGGTCGTCGAGCTCGAGCAGTTCAGTGCGCACTCATCATGGTAATGCCCCCGCCGGCGCGCGGCGGAGGTCGCGGCACGCCGCGCTGATCGCGCTCGCGCTCTTGCCCGTCGCGTGCTCGGACATGGGGCCCTCAAACGGCGCGCCGTCCGATGTCCCGGAGGGCGACACCACCGAGGCCGCCCAGGCGCTCGCGCTGCCGTTCGACATCGATCCGCGGAAGTCGCTCCTCGTGACGGAGACCGACGTCGTGGGCGCCTTCACGCTGGAGGAGGTGCTCCAGCAGCTCATCGATCAGGCGGGCGCGAGCGCCACCACGACGCCGCTCACGCTGTTCCGGCAGCTCATGAACACCCAGCGGCCGGGGTCGAGCGACCCGAACAACATCGGCCCGAACTGCGATGATGAGCCGCCGAACGCCGGGGATCTGGAGCCCGTCGACGATCCTCCGGTCGGCTTGCCCCCGCTCGCGCCCGAGGAGAAGACCCAGACCGGCTCGATCAACGGCTGGCCCGTCTTCTGCCCCCGGACCGCCGACGACATCGACAGCGATCCGTTCGCCGACCCGGGCAGCGACAGCGCGTACATGGCCACGACCCTGGCGAACCGCTTCGACCTCGCGCCGCCGGACGGCGCCCATTGCGGCGAGTACCGCATCGTCTTCGCGAAGAGGTCCGGCATCACCAACGGCCTGAACCGCAACTTCATCATCTTCGAGGCCCAGCTCCCCAACCCGAACCCGAGCCAGGGGCGGCTCGGGTGCCTCCCGGTCGTCCAGTTCTGGCTCGACCAGTCCAGCCCCGCGAAGAGCCCGGCGACGAGGGCGGCGGAGCTGCGCGACTTCTACTTCGATGGCCTGAGCGGGTTCGAGCCCGTCGTTCACATCGATCACTACGGCCCCGAGGGGGGCCAGATACGCACCAACGAGTTCGTGAGGCCGGGTGGCCTCCCGCTGACCTCCTGGACGCTCCGGCAGTTCGAGACAGCGCACGCCGGTCCGACCGGCGGCTGGCTGCTCGTCGTGCCTTCGTTCGTGTCGGACAACCCGGCCGGGAAGCTGTTCACGAGCGCGTCGGGCGATCCGCGCGTCACCAGCTTCCAGGGCACGTTCTTCCCGGGTGTGGTGGAGCGGCTCGCGGCCGCGGACGACATCAACCGCTTCGCCTACGGGGCGGCCGTGCCCAGCGAGCACGAGGCGGGCGAGAGCCTGATGATCCCGCTCCACAACAACTACCTGAACAAGTTCACCACCGCGCCGACGGCCTTCAGGAACGGCATCCAGGCGAAGCTCACCGCGATGGGGAGCGGCTTGACCCCGGAGCAGATCGTGGGGCGCGCGCAGTCGCTCGCCTGCGCGGGGTGCCATGAGCCCGTGGACGTCGACAACCAGTTCTTCAAGACGACGCTGGACGAGAACGGCCAGCCCGTGCCCGATCTCAACGATCCCGAGAGCCCCCTCGACGTCGGGCTGCCCAGCAATCCTCTCCGGACGCTGGGGTTCACCCACACCTCCGAGCAGACCGAGCCGGTCGACGAGACGACGACCCGGCAGCGCTTCCGCATCTCGAAGATGCTCAGCGACGTGTTCCTGCCGTTCCGCGAGAAGGTGATGGAGGAGTTCCTCCTCGACCATCCGGTCCTCGGGTTCGAGAAGCCGGGGGCGTGGACCTCGCCGCAGGCCGAGCTCTCGGTCCACACGGGCCGGGTCGTGGAGGGCATCGCCTCGCTCCAGGTGAAGACGCCGGCCTCGTTCAACGAGGTCGTCAGCCCGACCTTCAGCGCCGCGGGGCTCACGATCGGCGACAAGGTCACGGTCGACCTCTTCGTGTCGCCCGAGCAGCCGAGCCCGAGCTGGGGGAACCTCGAGGTGCTGATCTCGATCCCGTCGGCCGGCATCAGCAACGAGTGGGCGGGCAATGTCGCGCTCGCGTCGATCGCGCAGGGGTCGTTCCAGAGGATCCAGTTCGCCTCGCTGCCGACGGCCACCAAGAACGCGCTGATCGCGGGGGCCACCGACGTGAAGCTGCAGTTCAACTTCAACGTGACCAGCAACAAGGGGCCGTACTACCTGGACAACGTCCGGTTCGAGGACTGACCGCGGGCGGGCGCTCCTCGGAGCGCGCGCTCATGAAGAGGGCGCCGGCTTCCCCCCCGGCCGGCGTCCTCTTCTTTTTATTTTGTGCTCAAGAGCTTCTCGGATCGAGCGGCGATCGGATCCGACCAGGCCGTCTCTAGGCGACGTCGGGCCGTGTCATCAATGGCGACCGCAGATGCAACATCAGATCGGGGCTGGTCAGGGGCACGGTGCTCCACGTCGCCTGCGCTGTCCCCGCGTCGGCGTCGACCACCAGCCGGACCCGGTGCGGGGTGGTGATGACGTAGAGCTCGGCGACGAACGTGTTGCCCTGCCAGGCGCCAGCCGCGACCACAGGGCGGCCGAGCGGCGAGCTCTCCCGCCATCCGCCGTGGCCGACCTCGACGTCGAGGGACGACCCGAATCGCAGGAGCCATCCATCGCCCACGGGATCGACGATCACCGTGGTTCCGTCGGGCAGCGCCGACCCCTCGGCGGAGGCGTCGAGCCTCGCCTTGGCAGAGCGCTCCGGGGCGGCCGAACCCGGCACCGGCGCGAAGGACAGCCGCCGCAGCCGATCGGCGAGGATCTCGTCGTCCCGCGTGCTTCCCGCGTCGTCCATGCCGGGCAGCAGGCACTCCCACAAGGGGTCGAGCACTGCCTCGATCTGCGTTGCGGCGCCGGTCACGGCGACAACGAGATCGTGCGACGGGACGACCACGCACAGCTGGCTGAAGGCGCCCTGACCGCGATAACCGTGACGCGACATCCAGAACTGGTAGCCGTACCCGCAAAGTGAGTCGGGGCTCTCCGACCAGTCCTCGATCTGCAGTGTCTCGATATGCCGTCTGGTCGCGAGCTCCACCCATTCGCGCGGGACGAGCCGCCGGTCGCCCCAGCGGCCTCCGCGCAGCAGCAGCTCGCCGAAGGCGGCGACAGCCTCGGTCGTGAGGTGCAGTCCGTGGAATCCGAAGGCGGCGCCGCTCGCCACCCGGTCCCAATCGGCGTGCTCGACGCCCATCGGCTTGAAGAGGCGCTCGTCGAGCAGCTCCGGGAGGCCGCGGCCGGTGACCCGTTCCACCATCCGGGCCAGGACGAAGGTGGTCGAATTGTCATAGGTGTGCCGTGTTCCCTCCGCCTCGGTGAGCTGTACGCGCAGGAAGCCCTTCACCAGGTCGCCCGGCTCGAGCTGCCAGGCCTCGGCGAGGCTGTCCGTGCGGTGTCCGGCCGTCATCGACAGCAGGTGGTGAACGGTGAGGCGGCGCCCCTGCTCCGAGATGTCGGCCGGAACGTTGTCGGGCAACACGTCCACCACCCTGTCGTCCAGCGAGAGCAGCCCGTCGGCGATCGCGAGCCCCACGGCGACCGAGGTGAACGACTTGGTCAGCGAGTAGAGAAGGTGCGGGCGTTCGGCCGAGTACGGCGCCCACCAGCCTTCGGCGACGACGTGACCGTGGCGTACCACCATGAGGGAGTGACACTCGACGGATCGCGCTTCGAGCCGGTCCAGCAGCGCGGCGATCGAACGGGACGACACCCCCGAGGCAGCCGGCGCCGACCGCGGCAGCAGGGTGCGCTGAGAAGGCATCCGGGCACCGTAACAAGATCCGCCCGCTCGAGTTGCCCGATTCGGCCTGGTCAGACAGGCCGGGTGACGCCGGTCAGGCGCTCGGAGATCTCCCGGAGCCGCCGCTGCGCCGCCTCGTCGCGGGCCGACGCGCTGCAACGGAGAAGCTTCGCTTGCGCCACCGATCTGTCACGAGCGCGGAGCACGCTGTTTCCCAGGAACATGCGGATCGATCCACCCACCACACTGGGACGACACACAGTGACCCTGTACCTCGGGCCCGCGGAGGACCAAGGCCCCGAGGCCAGCGAGTCGTTCGGCGAGGCGATCTGGTTCGACCGCCGGGATCCACGATCCATTCGCCGCGCTCAGGAGATCATCCAGGACCGGCTGCGGCTCTCGGTCGCACCGACGCTGTGCGACGAGCCTCCGCCTGGCCTCGGGGCAGCGCTCGGCAGGATCGTCGCGGCCCTTGGCGACGTGCTCGAGCGATGGCATCGGCGCAACGCGCGTGAGAAGCACCTCGAGCTCGAGCCCCGGCGGACGGGATCAGGCCGCAAGGCATCTCCATCCTGGTAGGGCGTGTCGGCAAACGCGCGCAACAACGGGCGGACAGCCGCCGACGTGACCCGGGACGGACGTCAGCGCCCGAGGGGCTCCGAGGCGCGCTGCAGGCCGCTCAGCACCTTGTAGTGGGCGGACATGGCTTCCAGCTCGCCGGGGGCGAAGACGTCCTCGATACGGTCGAAGCCGCCGGGCGCGCGCTCGTAGGCAACCTGCAGGCAATGCTCCGGACCGTTGCGGCGGTTGGCCGCGACGATGGCGGCGGTGGCGGGCAGGCGCTCGGCCTCGTAGGCGGCCAGCGCCTCCACCGGATCGGCATGGGCGGCGAGCGCGCGGACCAGGGCGCGGGCGTCCAGGATGGCCTGGGTGGCCCCGTTGGAGCCGTTCGGATACATGGGATGGGCGGCGTCGCCCAGCAGCGTCATGCGCCCATGGCTCCAGCGCGGTAGGGGATCGCGGTCGACGAGCGGGAACTCGTAGATCGCCTCGGCGTCCCGGACCAGGCCGGACACATCCAGCCAGCCGAAGCGCCAGTCCTCGAACCTCGACAGGAAGTCGGCCGGGTCGCCCGGCCGGTTCCAGTCCTCCCGTCGCAGGTTCCTGGCGACAGCGAGATCGGTGGCCCAGTTGATCCTCTGGCGGCCGTCCGGCCCCGGTGGGGAGATCGGATAGGCGACGAACTTCTGGTCCTGATGCCCGGCGATGATCATGCTGGCGCCGGTGAGGAAGGGCGCCGCCAGCGTCGTCGCCCGCCACAGGAGGTGACCGCCGTACATCGGCGGCCCCTCGTCCGGATAGAGGGCGGCGCGCGCCGCCGAGTGGATGCCGTCGGCGCAGATCAGGAGGTCGGCATCCACCGTCCTGGCCGCGCCCGCGCGATCGAGGAAGCGCGCCACGACGCGGCCTCCGCCCTCCTCGTGGCCCGAGAAGCGCCGATCGCAGATCACCCGGTCAGGGCCCAGCCGCTCGACGGCGGCGTCGAGCAGCACGCCCTGCAGCGCGCCGCGGTGCAGGGAGATCTGCGGCGCGGCATGCCCGGCGAAGCGGCCGCGCGGCTCGCCCCAGATGCGCTGGCCGAAGCGGTTGAAATAGACAATCTCGCGGGTCGCCACCCCCTGCGCCAGGAGGGCCTCGGCCAGGCCCAGCTCGCCCAGCACCTCGACGGCGTTGGGCAGGAGGTTGATGCCGACCCCGAGCGCCAGGATGCTGGACGCCGCCTCGAACACCGTCACCTCATGGCCCGAGGCGTGAAGCGCCAGGGCCACGGTCAGGCCGCCGATCCCGGCGCCCGCGACGATCACTTGCATAAGTCCTCCCGTCGACATGCGGCTCGAAGCCGCCCCTTGGTGGAGCCGCCGCCCTCTCGAGCGCCGGCACGGCGGCCGCGGAGGGTCCTCATCGCGGCCCCCGAGCATCGAGATACCCATCCTCGTGTTCGAGCATCCGTGCTGAGCCACAATATGTCATGACGATCCGCTGCGATCCACGGTGACCTGCTGCGCTCTGCTGCGCTCTGCTGCGACCGCGGAACCGCGGAACCACAGGCCAAAACGTGCTTTTTGATTGACGCGAAGTCGTGGCCTGCACGACGATGTCCGGCTGATCTCCCCGGAGGTTCGCGGCAAACCACGCCCGACCTCGCATCGTGCACATCATTCGCGCGTGTGGGGACTCCTGCCCGCAGCCTCCTGCGCGACGTGGCCCGGACCGGCTCACGGAATCCATTGTCACGGAGGACTTTTGAATGAGCACCATGACGGAGGTCTTGAAGCCTGCGTGTGCTGGAGCGGCGAGCCTCCGCTCGTCAGCGCATCGTGCGATGAGGCCGTGCGGGGCCGTTTCGCCGAAGCAGAGCTCGAAGGTCGCCGCGGCTTGGGCCGTCGCCGCCCCTTCTCTCTCACCTGAGCGCCGTAAGCTCGGTCACCAGCGCTCTCAACGATGCTCGACGCCATGCGATGTCAAGGGCGAACCGCCACACCCGCGTCAGGCGACAGAAGGTCCCTTTGCGGTCCGCCTCCCTCCTGAAATTACACTGTATTAACAATTTAACACCGGTACTATCCCGGAGGGCGGGCTGCATACTCCGAACAACCGGGGGCGATGGCGACGACGCCTGCACCGCGCGCCGCGCCGGTGTATACCTCCCCTCGACATGGTGCATTTGGACGAGAAAGTTGAGCCACTCTTCGAGCAGATCGTTCGCCGCAACCCCGGCGAATCGGAGTTCCACCAGGCGGTCCGTGAGGTCCTCGAGTCCCTCGGCCCGGTGTTCTCCAAGCATCCCGAGCTGACGCGGCACAAGATCATCGAGCGCATCTGTGAGCCCGAGCGCCAGGTGATCTTCCGCGTGCCGTGGGTCGACGACCGCGGCGAGGTGCAGCTGAACCGCGGCTTCCGTGTGCAGGTGAACAGCGCGCTCGGTCCCTACAAGGGAGGCCTCCGCTTCCACCCGACGGTCTACCTCGGGACCATCAAGTTCCTCGGCTTCGAGCAGGTCTTCAAGAACGCGCTCACCGGGATGCCGATCGGCGGCGGCAAGGGCGGCGCGGACTTCGACCCCAAGGGGAAGTCCGAAGGCGAGATCATGCGCTTCTGCCAGAGCTTCATGACCGAGCTCCACCGCCACCTCGGCGAGTACACCGACGTGCCGGCGGGCGACATCGGCGTGGGCGAGCGCGAGCTCGGGTACATGTTCGGGCAGTACAAGCGCCTCACGAACCGCTACGAGTCGGGCGTGCTCACCGGCAAGGGCCTCGCGTGGGGCGGCTCGCTGGTGCGCAAGGAGGCGACCGGCTTTGGCGCTGTCTACTTCGTCGCCGACATGCTGCGGGTGCGCGGCGAGAAGCTCACGGACAAGACGTGCGTTGTGTCGGGCTCGGGCAACGTCGCGCTCTACGCGAGCCAGAAGCTGGAGCAGCTCGGGGCCCACGTCGTTGCGTGCTCGGACTCGAGCGGCTACGTGCACGACCCCGACGGCATCGATCTCGCGCTGCTCAAGCAGGTGAAGGAGGTCGAACGCGCTCGCATCAGCGAGTACGCGACGCGGCGCGGCCGGCGCTCGCGCTTCGTGCCGGGCGGCAATGTCTGGGAGGTGCCGTGCCAGATCGCCCTCCCCTGCGCGACGCAGAACGAGCTGAACGCGCGCGACGCGGCGACGCTGGTGAAGAACGGGTGCCGCGCCGTCGCCGAGGGCGCGAACATGCCCACCACGCCCGACGGCGTGCGCGTCTTCCTCGAGTCCGGGGTGGCGTTCGGCCCCGGCAAGGCGGCGAACGCCGGCGGCGTGGCGACCTCGGCGCTCGAGATGCAGCAGAACGCGAGCCGCGACTCGTGGTCGTTCGAGCACACCGAAAAGCGGCTCGCCGAGATCATGACGAACATCCATCGCACGTGCTACGACACGGCGGAGGAGCTCGGCGTGTCGGGCAACTATGTGGTGGGCGCGAACGTCGCGGGGTTCCTGCGGGTCGCGCGCGCCATGATCGCGCTCGGCGTGGTCTGACGGCGGGCCGCGAGCGGAAAGAAGACCGCGCACGAGGCGGCCAGCCGGGATTCACCACCGCCATCTACTGACATCCCGTCGACAGCAAGCATCGGATCGATGCCCTCCCGCGTGGCGCAGGGGCAGGCTCTCTGTGACGCCTTGTGCGCGCGGCGGCCGAGCGCTCCTCGGCGCGCTGGCGGGCGAGCGGCGGGACGGACCTGCGTCCGCTGTGGGCGCCGGAGGCCGGCTGCACCATACTCCGCTCCGAGGAGCGGGTGCGCATGGACTTCGACGTCGACTTCGCGATCGTGGGCTCCGGCTTCGGGGGCAGCGTCTCCGCGCTGCGCCTCACCGAGAAGGGCTACAAGGTCACGGTGCTCGAGTGCGGCAAGCGCTGGAGCAAGGAGGATTTCCCCAGGACCAACTGGAATGTACGGAAGTTCCTCTGGGCGCCCAGGCTGCTGTGTCACGGGATCCAGCGGCTGACCCTGCTCCGGGACACGCTCATCCTGTCGGGCGCGGGCGTGGGCGGCGGGTCGCTTGTCTACGCCAACACCCTCCTCGTGCCTCCCCTCGAGGCCTTCTCGGGCCCGGGCTGGCCCGCCGGCACGGACTGGCGCGGCGAGCTGATGCCCTTCTACGAGACGGCGAAGCGCATGCTCGGCGTGACCCCGAACCCGAAGCTCTGGCCGGCGGACAGGCAGCTCCGGCAGATCGCCGACGAGATGGGCCGCGGGGACACGTTTCACGTCACGAACGTGGCCGTGCTCTTCGCGAAGGAGGGCGAGCAGGAGGGGCAGCGCGTGCCCGACCCGTTCTTCGGCGGCGAGGGGCCGGAGCGCGCCACGTGCGTCCACTGCGGCGGATGCATGGTGGGCTGCCGCTTCGGCGCCAAGAACACCCTCGATCTCAACTACCTTTATCTGGCCGAGAAGAAGGGCTGCACCATCCAGCCCGAGACCATGGTCACCGCCATCGACGCCCTCCCGGGCGGCGGCTACGAGCTCACCCTGGAGCGCTCCACCGCGCTGCTCAACAAGCGGCGCCGCCGGCTCCGGGCGCGGGGGGTGGTGCTCAGCGCCGGCGTGCTGGGAACGGTGAAGCTCCTGCTCAGGGCGCGCGCCGAGGGGCGTTTACCGCATCTCTCCGCGCAGCTCGGCAATTACGTGCGCACCAACAGCGAGGTCATCCTGGGGGTGACGGCGAGGGACGACCGGATCGACTACTCCCGCGGCATCGCGATCACGAGCGGCATCTACCCGGACGCGCGCACGCACATCGAGCCGGTGCGCTACCCGGCCGGCTCCGACGTGATGGGCGCGCTCGGCACGGTGCTCACCGACGACAGGCCGGGATTGCCGCGCTGGGTGCGCTGGCTGGGCCGGCGGCTGCTTCACCCGATTGACCTGATCTTCGGGCTCCTGCCGTTCAAGTTCGCGAAGCGCTCCACGATCCTCCTCGTGATGCAGACGGTGGACAACTACATGCAGCTCGTGTGGAAGCGCGGCGGCATGACCACGCGCAGGCCGCCCGGGCAGCCGAAGCCGCCGGCGTACATCCCCATCGCCAACGAGGTGGGCAAGCGGCTCGGTGTGCTGATGAACGGCACCCCGCGCAACGCCATCAACGAGGCCGTGCTCAACGTCCCGACCACCGCGCACATCCTCGGCGGCTGCGCCATCGCCGACAGCCCGGAGCGCGGGGTGATCGATCAGCACAATCAGGTGTTCGGCCACGGAAACCTGTATGTGGTCGACGGCTCGATGGTGCCCTCGAACCTGGGCGTGAACCCGTCCCTCACGATCACCGCCATGGCCGAACGGGCGATGAGCAAGATGCCCCTCAGGAGCGACAACCCCGCCTTCACCGGGGCACCCCGGAGGCTCGAGGCGGCGGCGTCCTCGACGCACGACCACCTCGGCGCGGGCGTCGGGTCTCCCGACGACGAAGCTCGGGCGCCGGAGGTGGTTTGATCGACGCATGAGGCCCCGGTCAGGGCGCCCCACGGCGCCGGGACGGCCACAGGATGCGCATTCCGGGCCGACGTGACGGCCGATCCCGAGCGCACGTGACGGCTCGTTCCGAGGGGGCGATGGCCCGCGGATAGTACAGCTTTTCACCAAGCGAGGTCCGGAAATAGTCGAGGTCTGCCAGGAGGTCGGCCACGGTCTCCGCCGGACGCGGCTCGACGAGCTGGAGCAGCCGGGCCGCCCACCGCCCGCGGCCGAGGAGCGCTGAGCGCGTGAGCGCGTGAGCGCGTGAGCGCGTGAGCGAAATCCTGAAGCGGGTCCTGCCCTTCTTCCTGCTCAACCTCGTCGGCGCCGGCATCGCGCGCGGCTCCTCGACGCCGAGGTCGTGCGCGGCCTCTCCGTCTACGTCCTCTGGATCGGCTTCCGCGCTCCTTCATCGCTGGCGCCAACCTGGATCGACCGCCTCACGGCGCCATCATGGACGGCGCGGGAGCGCACGATGCGGGCGTGCGGGCCCATCGCTGGGTTCGTGATGAAGTGCCACAGTACCCAGGTCCACGAGCGGTGCGATACCAGCGTGTCGTAGTGGCGCTTGGCGATGCGGTGCAGCGCGGGCAGGCGCCAGCCGGGCACGTTCATGAAGTCGTGGTGCTCGACGTGGTAACCCACGTTGAACGTCACGTGGTTGAGCGGCCCGTAGTAGCTGTAGGTCTCCTGCTCGGGCGCGTACACGTAGTGCTCGTGCACGAAGTGGCCGGCCACCGGGTGCAGGCTGTGGCCGATCAAGGTCGACAGCAGCAAGTAAGTGAAGCCGGGCGCGCTGAGCAGGCGCCACGAGAGCCACGCGGCGGGCAGCTGGATGGCCAGGTTGATCCACTCGTCGCGGTTCGGCAGCTTGGCGAAGCGCGCGGCGCGGCCCAGGTAGGCCACGATGTAGAAGAACAGCCACAGGAGCTTGCGCGCGCGGCCGGTGCCGATCAGTCGCACCTCGAACGAACGCGGCAGATCGGTGTCCTCGCCGGCCACACCGAGCAGCGCGTGGTGGGCGAGGTGGTAGCGGCGGAAGCTCATCGCCACCGGCAGCACCATCGGCAGGTTGGCGATCAGCGCCAGCACCTTGTTCGAGCGCACGCGGCGCGCGGCCAGGTCGTGCGCCGCTTCGTGGATGGCCATCGCGCACCAGTGCGAGAGCACCGCGCCGAACGTCGCCGCCGCCAGCGTGACAACCCAGCAGCGCGCGGCGCACACGCCGAGCAACCAGGCGACGGCGAACTGCGCGAGCACCACCGCCAGCGTGACCGCGATGGTGCGCCGGTCGTAGCCGAACAGCGCGCGGATCTCGGGGTGCTCGCGCACGATGCGGCGCCGGCGCGCGCGGTGTGGCTCGGCGCGCGTGACCCATTCGAAGGATCGCATGCGCCTCGATCTAAACAGCGCGACCGGCGCCGGCTATTCGCATTCTTGGCGCCGCGCCCGCGCGCGCCGGCGGCCGTCAGTCGGGCCGCAAATAGCCGTACAAAAGCCGGGCGAGCTCGGCCTGCGCGGCCGGCGCGCGCAGCATGTCGCCCTCGCGGAAGGCCGCCATGCCCAAGGTGTTTCGCATTGCGTGGAACAGGAAGAAGCCGCCGAGCCGCGGATCCACAGCGCGGGTCTTGGGCCGGATGCGCACCAGGAGCTCGGCCAGCGCGGCCTCGGCCTCGCGATCGGCATCGGCGATCAGATCGAAGTCGCCCACCCGCACGAACCACTTCATGAGCGCCTTCATCACGCGCGCGTGGGCTAGCTCGAGCTCGATCAGCCGGCCGGCCAGCCGGTGCAACGCCGCGTCCAGCGGGAGGGGCTCGACCTCGTCGAGCACCCGGCGGATCTCGGCGAAGCGCTTCTGCACGAAGCGGCGCAAGAGCGCCGCGACCAGCGCCTCGCGGTTGGGGAAGTACTGATACAGCGAGCCCACACTGACGCCAGCGCGCTCGGCGATGTGCGTGGTCGATACACGGTTCTGCTTCGCCTCCTGTTCGCGCTCGATCAGCTCACCGGCGGCCTCGAGGATGGCGTCGACCGTGCTGCGCGAACGCTCCTGGCGCGGCTCCTTGCGCGGCTTCTGCGGCGATGTGGTCACGCCGCACATCCTCGCACGGCCGCCGCTGGCCGCGTGAGGCCGACGTGGCCGTGGCCGATCGCGCGCGGGTGCCGGTCGCGCGCCCCTCACCCACCGTGAGCTTGGCGCCCAGCTCGGGGCCGACCGCCGCGGCGAAGCGGGGCCGACACCGTCCCAGGCTCCGGCGGGGATGTGCGGGTCAGCGCTCGACGCGGAGGCTCTTTTCACGCACGAGGCGCGCGATGGCCGCCCAGTCGACCGGCGCCACCCTCCTCGGCGCGGGGGCGCGCGAAGCCGTGTTCTCCCACATGTCCTTCGTGCCGAAGAGCGTCTCGACGACCGCCGGATCCTCGTCCCACGCGACGGGCACGAGGTCGTCGAGGCACGCCGTATCGACGGGGGCCTCGGGGGCCGCGATGAACTTCGCCATCATCTGCGTGCCGCAGGGCGCCGCATCGGCGGTCTTCACGGGGGACTCGAACGTGACCACGTGCGGGCTCCAGGGCACCGCCACGAACGTCTGGTGGGGCGCGGTCAGCCTGTCGGCCGCCAGCTCCGCCTGGCCGATGGGCGTCTGCGGGTCGAGCAGGCCGTTCATCGCCAGGATGGGCACGGAGGAGCGCGGCCATTCGCTCCAGAACTTGTCGTGCGGATACCGCGGCCAGGCATCGTGGAGCAGGCCAATCTCCAGCGCTGCCCCCGGGCAGCTCGCCGGTGAGGGAGCGCTGTCGCTGGACGACACTGTCGAGCAGTGGCTGCCCGGCGTCGTGTCGGGCAACGGCAATGATGGCTCGCTGATCACGATCCGCCAGCTGCTTCAGCACACGAGCGGCATCTACAACTACACCGGTCCGGCCGAGCCGGACGGCCCGGATCCGAAGCCGGCCCTGGCCGTGCTGCGCTCCGCCGACGAGTACATGCAGCATCGGCTCGACCACATGGACGCGGAAGAGCTCGCGGCGCTCGCCATGCAACACAAGCCGGACTTCGATCCGGGGGCGCAGTGGTCCTACTCCAACACGAACTACGTGCTCGCCGGCATGATCATCGAGCGTGCCACCGGCAACCACTGGAGCGAGGAGGTCGAGGCGCGCATCCTCGATCCGCTCGGCCTCGACAGCACGTTCGAGCCCGGCGATGAGCCTGAGCTGCCTGCCCCGCACGCCGTGGCATACCAGCAGTACGAGGTCGGCGGGCCGCTCATCGACGTCACGATCGCGAACCATACGATGGCCGGCGCCGCCGGCTCCCTCGTCACGACCACCGCGGACCTCGCGAGGTTCTGGCGGGCGCTGACCGAAGGATCGCTGCTCGATCCGGAGCAGATGGCGGAGCTCCACGAGACCGTCCCGGCGCCTGCCTTCGACCCGATCGCGCCCGGCACCGAGTATGGCCTCGGCATCATGTGGATCCCGACCAGCTGCGGTGGAGGGTACTGGAGCCACGCCGGAGGCACGCTCGGGTACTCGACCCGGAACGCCGCGAGCGGCGACGGCTCTCGCGTCCTCGTGATGTCGCTGTCGACGTCGACCGACGACCCCGAGGCCTCGTACGCCACGGTCATCGATACCTTCGAGATCATCGATCAGCTCATGTGCGCCGATTGAGCGTGGTCCCGGCGCGTGAGGCGCGGCCGCCCGGGGGGCCCGTGGCAGCGCGCCGAGGTTCGGGCGGTTGAAGGGAGGCCGACACCATGTACGGGCTCATCGTTCGCAACAGCGACGGCAATCCGGCGAGCAATTTCTTCTCGTTCACTATGCCGTACGCCGACACCGCTCATGCCGGGCCACATGCCCGGAACGAGCTGAGCATGTCCGCCAGCGGCGCGATCATGTCGCTCGATCCGCGGGAGCACGTCGTCAGAGTATCCCGGTCGAGACCATGCCTGCGGGGCGATCGAGGCTCAGCCCATCGTCTGGCACGAAGGCGCGAACGACCTCCAGGCATCCGCGCTCGGTCTCCGTCTCGGCGACGACGAACTCGATCGCTGTCGGGAGAACGTTGACGCGGCGAACGCCGAGCGATCCTCCTGGACATGTGAGCGCCGAAAGCCTCTTGCCAGCCTCCATCAGCATGTTGTTCAACGACTCGTCAAGCTGATGCTGGATCCCTGCGCTATCCATATGCCTGTCGATCTCCTGGGCCATGGGTCCACAGATCGGACCGTCGTTGGACCAACAGGGTCTGATATCGCGCTCGTACCCGGCGTAGACGAAGCGGACATCCGTTGGCGACGACACCTCCGGACGAATGTGCACCGTGATCCGGACCTTGCGATTTCGGAGCGGGAAAGGGACGCGCACTTCACCCTCGACGATGGCGTCGGCGAAGCCTTGCATCGGTCGGAGCCGGAGCGTGGGTTGACGCCACGACACGCGGCGCATCTGCGGAAGAGGAATGTTTCTGGCCCGATCCGCCAGCGCTTGGAGTGGGATGCGGATCGAACCCGAGCCATGATCCGCTACCCACACGACTGAGGCCCGATGATAGAGGTGTGGTAGTTCTGGAACCATGACTGGGCTCGTCGCGTTCCCCGTCACGCTCACGAAGCGGCCGCTCGCGTCCTCGTGCTCGAAGACGAACACGGAACCAGACGACGGGACGCCGAACAGCGACAGCGAGCCGACCGCGTTGTGGAGCCCTGCTGCGGCGAGCCGCCCGCTGTCGGCGATCGTCCCCTTATCGACGTCGAACGACGCCGTACGGCCGGAGAAGTTGCGCGCCGCATACAGTTGGACGGCGCCGGTCATCAGGGCGGCACTGGCGTCGCCGATAGAGGCCTCTTCGTCGCCATCGGAGGCCTCCACGGCGCAGCCGCTGGAGAGCGCCCCCACGGCCAGCGACAGCAGCAATCCCTGGCACCTCCTCATGCTCATCCTCGCAGGGCTGCGAGCGGCGCGCTGGCGTTGAATATCTGTGATATCGACCAGATCGAGATTCGAGCGTTTCATGATCACCCCTCCCATCGGCAAGGAGTCATCGACGTTGACCCCTCACGCAATTACATAAGACCACCGCTCACCACGTCAACATCAGAGGGCCACATGAGCGCGATAGGTTGTATGCGGGCCAGCGGCGTGGCGAAGCGAGCCGGGCGCCGCCACGGCGCACTCACGACCACCGCGTCAGCGCTCCAGTCGGGAACGCGGAGTTGAGGCGATCGGACATGTAGGCTGAATGTACTGGTCTTGCTCATCCTTGGTCAGCCGCAACAATCCCCCCTGCGAACGCGGAGTGCGAACCAGTCGCCATCGTGCTCTGAAGACAGATAGACTTCGTCGTCTGTGCGGCGTCCTGGCGCTCTCTGAGCGAGCGCGGCGCCTGCCGGATCGCGGAGAGGATGGGTCGACCGAGAAGGCGGGAATTTCGAGACGTCTAACGCTGCGCGTCGCCAGGCTCGGCACACACGAGGACGGTCTTGACAGCGCTGAATCTCGCCGAGCGGACGACGAGGTGACCGAGGGCATCGCCCACGTTCCGTCGGGGCGATCCCTCGTGAAACGCAACGCGTGCGCGCACGTGACTATGCGAGGTAGCGATGCAGGCTCACGTTGAGCTGGCTCGCGAGCATACGGAGGATGCTCTCGATCTCCTCGGGCGCGCCCCCTAGCCTACGCTGCAGCGCGCGTCGCGTGCCGCGCAGCAGCTCAGCCTGTATCTGCTGGAGCCAGCGGAGGACAGTCGTGCGGTGCACGTCGTAGAGCACGCTCATCTCCCCTGGACGAAGCCCGTCGATGTAGTGCTGTCGCAAGAGGGTGCGCTGCCGTGGCTCGAGCTCCGCGACGGCCTCGGCGAACGCCTGGTCGAACTCGGATTTGTAAGTTTTCCTGAGGAGCGAGATCTCTGGATCTTGGAGCGGCGAAGGGAGCGCGGCGAGCAGTCCGTCGTCATGAGCGTGACGTCGCGCATCCCCCCCCGCGCGGGTGAGGGCGTTGAGACACGTACGCGTCGTGATCACACGGAGGAACCCGCGGAGCGACCCTCGCCCGCCGTACTGGCCTATGGTAGGGGGCCTCGCCCGGCCCACGAAGAGATGCTCGCGCACGGTCTGGCGCACATCGTCGAGCAGGTCCGATGCCCCGGCGAAGCGGCGGAGCGCCTTGTTCATCTCCTCCTCGAGAATCGCGCCGACGTGCGCGAGCGCCGCCGGATCGCCCCTGGCCGCGCCGCAGGCGAGGTACAGATCGTCGCCGTGAAGATTGTCCCAGGACTCCTCCTCGTCCGGTGAACGTTCGATGCTCGCCGCGAGCTTTCGGACGAAATCGAACTCGCTGACATTCAGCTCGGGACATCTCTCCAACGTCGCCGCGCGCCAGTCGGCGATGCGCCGTCGCCACGCATCGCGCGCTCCGGGCGAAACGTCGTGTCCGCGTGCTTCCAGCAGGTCGAACAGCAATTCGTCCCAGCTCGCCGCCCCGTCGGACACGCACACCTCCTGCAAAACAGAGATGTTGGCACGAGGAGGCCGTCTCGCAATGCGCATTGCCGAGGCGCGCGAGAGCCCGCATGCTCCGAGGCTCATGGCCACCATCTGTCTCGACGACAACGAGGTCGCCATGCTCGTGGAGCGACGGGGCTCCGAGGCATGGCGGCGTCAAGCCGAGGCGCACGTCGATGCCTGCGCGCCCTGCCGCGCGCTCGTCTCGGAGGTCGTGCGGAGCGCGGCCGATGCGATCGCCGAGGAGGCCCCCGCGCCTATCCCCATGCCCACCCGCATAGGGCGTTACGCCGTGGTCGAACTCATCGGTTTCGGTGCCTGCGGGGTCGTCGTCGCTGCCCACGATCCGGACCTCGATCGGAAGGTCGCGATCAAGGTGCTGAGGAACGATCGTGCGCACGACGACGGAGCGGCGAGCGCGCGGACGCGGTTGCTGCGTGAAGCGAAGGCCATGGCCCGCGTGTCGCACCCGAACATCGTCGCTGTGCACGACGTGGGTACCACGGGCGAGTTCGGGGTGTTCGTGGCGATGGAGCTCGTGGACGGCGTGACGCTTCGCCAGTGGCTGACCGAGGAGCCGCGCAGCCTCTCTGAGATCCGTCGCGTGTTCATCGAGGCCGGACGTGGGCTCGCCGCTGCCCACAGTGCTGGCGTCGTTCACCGCGACTTCAAGCCCGAGAACGTCCTCGTGGGGCGTGACGGGCGCGTGCGCGTCACGGACTTCGGGCTAGCAGGCGTCAACGCGTACCCGCTCGCTGACGGGGCTCCGATCGCGTCTACGCGGCTCGATCCCTCGCTGTCGCGCTCGGGGATGGTGCTCGGGACACCCCTCTATATGGCGCCCGAGCAGCACCGCGGCGACAACGTCGACCCGCGCGCCGACCAGTTCTCCTTCTGCGTCGCCCTCTATGAGGCGCTCTACGGCGAGCGGCCCTTCGGCGGGGCCACGTATGCCGAGCTGCGGGCGCGCGTGTGCCGAGGAGCGCTACGGAAGCCAAAGCGCGAGCAAGCTGTCCCCGCAGCGGTTCGGGACGCGTTGCGCCGTGGGTTGTCCCTGGCCCCGGAAGCGCGCTTTGAATCGATGGAGAAGCTGATCGCGGTCCTCTCCGCAGGCCGTCCGCTCGCATGGCGCTCGGCGGTCGCTCACCTCGCCGACATGGCGGCTGGGTGGCTCACGCGGAAGGCGGCGACGCAGGCGGAACGGCAGACCACGCCCGCGTCAGCCGTGCCCGGCGCCTCGCCCGCGACACCTGCTCCGGAGGCTCCGACCGCCACCTCCCGGCGCACGTCCTCGGCGCCCGCGCTGGCAGGTGATACCTCGCGGAGCAGCCCATTCGCCGCTCCGTCGCTGCTCGTTGCCATTGTCCGTGCCACGCGGGGTCGCGCTGTTGTGGCGGTCTGCACGGCCGCGACGCTGGGGATCGCCCTGCTCACCGGGTACGGCGCGAGCGTCGGAAGCGTCGGCCCTGCTGCTCCGAGGGTTGGAGGCGTGTGCGGGGACGTGAGCGCCCTCCAGGCCGACGCCCCGTGGCCCATGCGCGGCCGCTGTCCAAGCCACCAAGGCCGAAGCGCCTTGCTGGGGCCGTCGAGCGGCAGCCTCAAGTGGAAGCTTCCTGTACCCGGCAGGACTTTTGGGTCTCCCGCGATCGGCGCCGACGGGGCGGTGTATATCGGTGCCAACAGGATGCACGCCGTGACAGCCGCGGGCAAGGAGCGGTGGGCGCTCGACGTGGAGGGCGGGCTTGGCTCGTCGCCGGCAATCTCCGCGGATGGAACCGTCTATGTCGGCTCCTGGAACAATAGCCTGTATGCTATCAATCAGGATGGGACCCAGCGGTGGGCTGTCGCCACGGGCGCAGCCGTGGAGTCGTCGCCGGCGCTTGGGCCGGATGGCACCATTTATGTTGCGTCGGACGGCCTCTACGCTATTGGGCCGGATGGGCAGATCCGTTGGAAGCTCGACCTTTATGGGATCGTCGGCTACTCGTCGGTCGCGATCGCCGTTGATGGTACGCTCTACGTCGCGACCAACGACGGGTGGCTGCACGCTGCGACGCCCGCCGGCCAGCTGAAGTGGAAGTTCCAGACAACCGGAAGCACATGGGCCTCATCTCCGGCCATCGGTGCGGGCGGAGTCGTCTATGTCGGATCGGACGGGTTATACGCCATCAGCTCCGATGGCCAGCTACGCTGGCATTTCAGGTTGCCCGCGACCGTCACGTCCTCGCCTGCCATCGGCGCCGACGGAACCATCTACTTCGGCTGTGACGACGCGCGCCTGTACGCGGTCGATCCGGGCGGCGTTCTCCGCTGGTCGTTCGCCACGGGAAAGCAGGTCAAGTCTTCCCCGGCGATCGATGCAGAGGGGACCATCTACTTCGGTTCGTATGATAGAAATGTTTATGCGCTCCATCCCGATGGGTCGTTGAAGTGGTCTCTGGATACGGGCCACGTCCTGTTTTCCTCGGTCGCGATCGGTCGCGACGAGACTCTGTACGTGGGCGCTTCCGAGGGTGTGCTCCTGGCGATCGGTCATCATTCGGCGCAATGAGGGGGCTGCATCGAGATCTCCTGTACCGAGCCCGGCTCAGGGAGCCGGCGAGCAAGGATCGAGACGGTTCGCCCCCGCGTAACAGTCCCGCAAGGGATTGCTGACGCGCGGAACCAGGGTTCTCGCGCAGCGGCGCCGCCTCGCCGAGGAGCGGCTTCAGCGCGCTCTCGGCGCCTGCGCTGGACAGCCAAAGAAGGTGCGCGTACCAGGCGGCGAGCGCGTCGGGGATGGCCGTGCAGGCCTATGCCTGGCAGCAGAACGTCGACGGCTCGGCCGGCAGCATCTCGCCGACCGGCTCGCCGCCGCTCGGGGCGCAGCCGCCGGGGTCGACGGCCACGACCTCGGCCGACTTGCTGCCGAGGGCGACGCCGGGCGGCGTGACCCCGCAGAACGGCGCCATGGAGCTGACGAGGTTGGATCCGACCTGGTCCGCGCACGCGCCGTCGCTGTAGACCGAGGCCATGATCGTGCACGACGCGCCCTCGGGCTCCCCGCAGCCGCACGCCGCGCAACCGCGCGTGTCGTCGGCGCCGCCGTAGAACACGTGCCGGTCGAGATAGGGCTCCTCGCACGTCGCGTCGCCCTCGTGGAAGACGCAGGTCAGGAAGCCGCCGGACGCCGGGCCCCCGGGCTGGTCCGGCGACGGCATGCAGGTGCTCCGGTCGCCCGGGCACTCGGTGTAGGCGCCGGGGAGGCAGGCGAGCGCGCGGGTCTGCCACGGGTCGAGGCGGGCCGGCGGCGGCGGTTCGTCCACCCTCGGCGTGCAGGCGCCGGTCACCGCCACGGCCGGCGCGTCGATCGAGAGCGCCTGCACGCACCGCTGCCCGCCACAGTCCTGGCCGGCGGGGATCGCGTTCTCGGCGGTGCAGGCGCCGTCCCAGGCGCCGGGCGCCGCGAAGGAGGTCACGACAGCGCCGGAGGCNGGCGCCGGGCGCCGCGAAGGAGGTCACGACAGCGCCGGAGGCCTCGCCGGAACACGTCGTCGCCGTGTGAGCGGACCAGCCGAGCGGGATCTGGCACGAGGCCGTCGCCGGGTCCGGCGGGTCGCACAGGCAGGCCGCACAGGCGAGCGGCTCCGGCGCCAGGTCGGCGAACCCCTCGTAGTCGACATTCGGCGCGGCGGCAGGGCACTCCGGCACCTGGTCCGGCGGGCCGAACCAGAGCAGCACAGGGCCGAACCAGCCGAGCGGCGCCGGCCGAACGCAGTCGCCGGCGCAGGCCTGCTCTTCGCCGCCGCCGGCACCGCCTCCGCCGCCGGCACCGCCACCCCCGCCGTCGCCCCCGTCGCCGGCGTCCCCCGTGCCCGCTTCGGGATAGGGGCAGCCCGGCAAGCCATATTCGCTGGGCTGGCAGGGACCGTAGACGGCCGAAGTGTCGCCGCAGCCGAGGACGAGCAGAAAGCAAACGGGCAGAGAGGAGAGGATACGCATGCCGAGCATGCCTAGAGGGTGTCCCCGCATTCGCACAATCGGCAGTTTCCTTCGAACGGTCCGTTGCACTCGCCATTCCCGAGTCCCTTCAAAGATTCTCTCCGGATGCTCGTTACAGACGCACTGTTCTCAGGTCCCTTCAGTAGTTGGTCGTGACGCCCAATCCGAAGGCAGCGCCGAGCGGCGATGACGTCCAGCGGAGCGGCGCTGGCGTCGCGCTGTCGTGCGTCACGCGCGTGAACGCCGCCTCGTTCACCATCCAGGTCGCCTCGGCGTAACCCTTCACGGACCACCTGCGGGAGAGGGCCAACTCGGTACCGAGGCGCGCCCCGAGACCGAACACGGAATCGCTGCGCGCAGTCATGGTCCACGGGTCCCGAGCGGAGAACCGGACGGCGCCGAGGGTGGCGAGCCCGCATCCGAACAGCGGGCCGCCGCGATAGCAAGCCAATGTGGCCGCCGTGAAGCCCGTGGTGCCCATGAGGATCCCTGCCACCTCCTGCGTCAGGGAAACGAGCCCTCGCCCTTCCACAGCGATCGACCAGTCGGACCGGCGAACGCCGAAGGACAGCGTCATGCCGGTCTCCACTCCCGGCGTGATCCCGAGGCCCAGGCTCGCTCCGAGGCCGGCTTCCAGGTGCAGCCGCTCCGGCCCGGCCGGCGGTGGCTCTGGCCGCGGCGGCGCCCCGGCCGGCCCGGTCGGCCGGCGCGG
>NZ_JEMA01000333.1 GCF_001589285.1 Sorangium cellulosum
GCCGCGCGCCCTGCGCACGAGCATGATGTGGTGGAGGTACGCCGACCCGTCGATCCACTCGTACGCGCGGGGCAGGGGCGCGGCGAGCTCCTCCACGACGAGCGGGGCCACGGCCGCGCCGCCGCGCTCGATGTCGTCGGCGATGCGGCGGAGCGCGGGCTCGGCGCGCTCCCAGTCGTCGAGCGCGGCCTGGAGCGTGGGGAACGCGCTGCCGGCCGGCGCGCAGGCGAGGCCGTCGCGGCGGACGACGACGAGCGTGCCGTCGCGGGCGGGGCCGCGGAGAGAGGCGAGCTTCATGCGGGGGCGAGCTCCTCGTGGCGCCCCCGCACGACCAGCGCGTCGCGGGCGGGTCGTGGACGGGGAGCCCTCATCGCGCCGGGGATCACTTCTGCACCTGGACGCCGAGGAACAGGGCATTCCCCTTCGCCCCCGACAGATCGCTTCGTTGATAGCCGAGCGCCACCCGCGCCGCGTGGCCTTCGATGATGTAGCCCATCTGGGCATCGATGAGCAGATAGGGATCGGCGCTCTTCGGCTTCGCTTGCTGGAGCCGGACCAGGGGCTGCAGCTTCCCGACGCCGACGTTGTCCGGCGTGAGGTAGCTCGCGAGCGCAAAATAGGAATAGTCAAACCGCTCGAAATCGCCAAAGTACTTGTAGAACGCGCCTTCGAGCGTGATCGTGCCCGCCGTGCCGAGGTTCTTCTCGAACAGGAGATCGGCGTTGACCTCTCCATAGGTGTCCTTGCGCGGGACGCCCGGCGGCGCGCCGTCCGCAGGGGGCGGCAGCGATTCGACGGAACCTTCCCTCTGCACTTCACCGGCCACGCCGAGCGCGAGGATGTTCTTCTCTCCGAGGTACGTGGACCTCTGGTAATAGGCTGGCTCTGGGTCGAGCAAGCTCACGTTGATCCTCGCCGTGTAGAGCGGGCTCACCGAAGAGTCATGCAGGTTGAAAGCACCCACGTAGTATTTGAACAGGCCGCCCGCTACCTTGCCCCAGGCGGTCACCCCATCGTTGCGCCCGAGGGGCCCCTGTCTTGGCCCGATCGGCGGCGCATAGGGTTCGAAGAACCCCGGATAGTTCCACGGCCCCATCGACCACGGCCCGGAGAAGGCGGAGCGATCCGAAGGCACGATCATCCGACCGATCCAGACGTTCAGCACGTCGTGCACCCTGAACTTGGCGATGGCGTCACGGAGGGTCGCGCTGCCCGCGATGTTGCCCCCGGTCGGGGTCGGGCCGAACTGAGCGACGATCGCGCCCTGCACCCCGATGAAGCGGTTGATCTCGCCCGAGAACGACAGATCCAGCTCTCCGTCCCCGAGCAGCCTGTCCATCTTCTCGCGCGCGGCGGGGTTCTGGAGGCGACCTCCGACGCGCGCCCAGGCCGCGACGCTGATCGGCTTCTTCCATGGCTCCTCCTCGGCCGGCGGCGCCGGCGAAGCCGGGCCGGGCCCGGCAACGCCTTGCGGCGCCGGCGCGCCGGCGCGGGCTTCCTCAGACGGCGCTCGCGCCGCGCCCGCGTCCGCAGGGGGGCTCGCGGGCTCGGCCGCGGGAGCCGCGATCGGCGGGTCTTCGCCCATGGGCTCCGGCGGTGCTTCGGGCTGCGCTTGTGCCAGCGCCGCGCCATCGAAGGATGTGATGCCGAGGATGACGACCAAGAACCCTGCGCCAACATCGCCTAGACGTCTCGACGCCATCGTCCGTTTGCTCATGCGTTCTCCGTGGTGTGCTCGTCCATCGAACAGCCGCGCGCACCTCGCGGGCGAGCGGCGGGCCGCCGTTCTCCGTGCCCCATTCGAGCCAGGCCAGCATCAGGCCAGCCGATGTCTCGAGGGGCTCACCCTCGCGGGCGTCCCTAGCCGATCTCGTAAACCGTGAGCCGCACCCGGTTGGCCAGCCGCTCGCCCACGGCCAGGGCCAGCACGGCGTTCAGCCGCAGGAGCCCTGGCGCCGAGGTGCGCATGCGGATCGCGGTGCGGAAATAGTAGAGCCCGGGGTCCACGACCTCGCCGCGCCCGAGCGCCGCCAGCACGTCCGGCGGCCCGGCGCGCACTCCTTCCGAGAGGATCTCCACCGTCCCCTGGCCGGCGATGTCGAGGATGTAATGGGCCGAGATGTCCATCCGTCCGTCGGCCCAGATCGTCTGCCAGTCGCCGCCCGGCAGCACCCGCCCCTCGAGGCCGCCGGCCACCGTGCCGCCGACGATGGGGATGAAGCGACGGCCGGGCGAGCTCGGATCGACGGTGACCGGCGGGGCCACCGCCACCTCGAGCGTCATCAGGGGGATGAGGGGCGGGCTCACGCGAGCGGCTCCGAGGAGCGCTTCAGGCCGGTCAGCACCTTGTAGCGGGCGGCGATGGCCTCCAGCTCGCCGGGGGCGAAGACGTCCTCGATATGGTCGAAGCCGTCGGGCGCGCGGTCCTGGGCGATTTGCATGCACTGCTCCGGCCCGTTGCCGCGGTTGGCCGCGACGATGGCGGCGGTGGCCGGCAGGCGCTCGGCCTCGTAGGCGGCCAGCGCCTCCACCGGGTCGGCATGCGCGGCGAGCGCGCGGACCAGGGCGCGGGCGTCCAGGATGGCCTGGCTCGCGCCGTTGGAGCCGATCGGGTACATCGGGTGGGCGGCGTCGCCGAGCAGCGTCATGCGCCCATGGCTCCAGCGCGGCAGCGGATCGCGGTCGACCAGCGGGAACTCGTAGATGGCGTCNCAGCGGATCGCGGTCGACCAGCGGGAACTCGTAGATGGCGTCAGCGCCCCGGATCAGGCCGGGCACATCCAGCCAGTCGAACCGCCAGGCCTCGAACCTGGGCAGGAAGTCGGCGGGGTCGCCCCGCCGATTCCAGTCCTCCCGTCGCAGGCTCTCGGCGACGGCGAGCTCGGCGATCCAGTTGATCCTCTGCCGGCCGTCCGGACCCGGCGGGGAAATGGGATAAGCGACGAACTTCTGATCCTGATGCCCGGCCATGATCATGCTGGCGCCGGTGAG
>NZ_JEMA01000334.1 GCF_001589285.1 Sorangium cellulosum
CGAGCTGCCGCAGGAGGTCCATCTTCGCCCGGAGGTCCGCGACGCTGGCGGCGTCGCGGAGGAGCTCCGTCATCAGCCGGGCGATCCTGACCTCCAGCTCCGCGATGTCGCGCGCGAGGTCCGGGTTGATCTCTGCGAGGCTCAGGTCGACCGCGGTGTTGCCCTCGAACCCAGCCCCGTCGCGGCGGATGTTGAAGAGCGGCTTGTTCAGCCCGAGCGGCTCCGAGACGAGGTGCACAACGTCGTGCGCGTGGGTGCACCAGTTGCCGCCGTTGACGGTGTGGGCCCGGAAGTGGAAGTCGTTGCTGCCCATGCGAAGCAGCACCGAATCGAACTCCGCCTCGAACGTGTTGCTCTGGGAACCATCGGCTTCGATCTGCAGCGCGTCCGGAACCGAGTACGTGGGCAGCGGCGTCTGGTTTGCCTCGAAGAAGGCGCCGCCCTCCGTCTCCAGCTCGGCGATCCCACACGAGCCGACGTCCTGGCGGTTGCTCCAGAGGAGGGTGTACGGCGTGCCGGCCCGCGCGAACGACGGCGAGAGCACCGCCAGCGTCGTGACCAGCGCGACGATCTTCTGCAGCGCCGCGGCGCGAAAGCCACGCCGCGCTCTCTCCTTCGAGCCTCTCATGTCCCCTCCGCGCCGCGCACGGCGGCGTCATACGCGATCGCGGCGCCCTTCACGTCGCCCGCGTCGAGCCTCGCCTGCGCCACGTCGAGCGCCGCCGCGGCCATCACCCTCTCCCGCAGCGCCGAAAGGCCCGCCGCGATCTTCCGCGGTAGGCCCGCCCTGAGCTCCGCCTCCGCGGCGTCGAACCTCTCTCGGAGCTCCGCGCACCCGGCCTCGCGCCACGACGACCCAGCCGCCTCGCAGAGCGGCCGCATCTGCACGAGCACAAGGAGCTGCCCGTACCGCTCGGCCAGCAGCGGCAGCCCGAGCTTCTCACTCACCGGCGGCGCCGCCGACAGCACCGCCGCCCGCGCGCGCACTCCCTCGCGGAACCGCCCCGACGCCCGCTCGATCCGCGACCGCGCGCTCGCCTCGCGCGCCCCCTCATCGCCCTGCAGCACGCGGAACGCCTGCCGGCGCAGCGCGATACCGCCGAGCAACGCCGTCGCTGTCGCGTCGCTCCGTGTGACGCGCCGCTGCGCGTAGCCCAGCATCGCGCCGAGCGACCGCAGCGCCCCCGACGTCATGTCCGGCACCACCGCGCCATGCGTCGCGAGCACCTCCTTGTGCGGCGCGATCGCCTCCTCGAACGAGACCGCGAGCGCCCGGAGCTCCGCCGACAGCGTCATGATCTCCGCGGCGAGCTCGTTCGGCGCCCGGCTCGCCTCGCGCGCCGCGGCGAGCACCGCCTCCTCCACGCCGTCGAGGCCTTTGATGTCCGACCGCGACGCCTCCGCCGAGTGCGCCGCGTACGCCGCCGTCTCCGCCGCCTCGGTCGCGCGGTAGTCCGCGAACCGCGCCGCGACGGCCGCGTACCTGGACACGAGCGGCGCGGCATCGCTCCGGGCCTCGTCAAAGACGGCCTGCACGCCCGCCATCGCCTGCTTGTCGGCCGCGAGCGCGGCGGCGAGCGGCTCCTCCTCGGCGGTCGCCTTGTCGATCAGCGCCCGCGTGAAGTTGTCGGCCG
>NZ_JEMA01000335.1 GCF_001589285.1 Sorangium cellulosum
CCCCGCTCGCCGGCGCCGCGCCCCCGCGCGACGGCGCGCCCCCCGCGGATCGCATCGCCCTGCTGCTCGGGCAGGCGCTCGCCCTCTTCGCCGCGGCCGTCGCCTTCGGGCTCGGCGGGGCGACGGTCACCGTGATCTGGGGCATCCTCGCGGCTGTCGCGGCAGCGATCGCGGCGCGCACCGGCGAGCGCGCCTGGCTCGCCGTCACCCTGCTGCTCTTCGTCGCCGCCCTCACCCGGGCGCTCGTCGTCGATCGGGCCGAGGCCGAGGCGCTCGTGACGACCTGGTTCGAGACGCGCGGGCGCGACGGCGCCATGGCCCCCCCCGTCCTGCTCAACGCGAGGGCCTGGGCGTTCGCGGGCGTGAGCGCGGCCCTGCTCGCCGCGGGGCGGATGCTCGCGCGATCGCGGCCCTCGGCGCGCGCCGCGGGGCTCGCGGCGCTCGGCTCCGGCTACGCCCTGCTCATCACGACAGCTGTCATCGAGGTGCGCAGCGCGATCACCGAGCTCCCCCCCGCGCCGCCCGTCCCCCTCGACGAGGCGGAGTTCGTCGAGCTCGCCGTGCAGCACCGCGCCGCCCTCGAGGCCCAGCAGGGGAGCCTCGCGATGGCGACAACGCTCGTCCTCGCCCTCGCGGCGATCGCGCTGCTCACCGCGGGGTTCGCCGCGCGCGACGCCTTCCATCGGTACGCCGGGCTCGCGCTGTTCGCCGTCACGATCGCGAAGCTCGTGACCTGGGACGTATGGCACGTGGAGCGCATCTACCAGATCGCGCTCTTCACAGGCGTCGGCGCGCTGCTCGTCGGCGGGGGCTTCCTCTACGCCCGCTTCGGCCGGCGCCTCGTGACGCTGCTGCGCGCCGGCCCGAGGGGCGCGGCCGGGCTGCTCGCCCTGCTCGCGGCGACGGGCCTCGCGCGGCCGTCGGAGGCCCAGACAGCCACGGCGCCGCCGCCCGCCGCGGCGCCGGCCGCCGCGGCCCTGTCGATCGAGAAGCACGCGCTCGTCCGGCCCATCGAGGGCGTCGACGCCGCCGGCGACCACCGCGTCGACGTCGATCTCGAGCTCTACCGCGAGAGCCGCGCCGAGGAGCTGCTCGCCGACGTCCGCATCGCCGGCCCGGACGGCGCCGAGGTGCCGTACGTGATCCGCGAGGCGGGCGCCGCGCCCTCCCCCGGTCGGATCGCCGCCACGATGCTCGACCCGGGGGTCGACGCCGCCGGCGTGACGCACGCGAGCTGGGCGCTCGACGCGCCTGGCACGCGCCACTGCCGGATCGAGCTCAGCGTGCTCGGCAGCAGCTTCCTCCGCGAGGCGCGGGTCGACACAGGCGCGGACCCGAGGTCGCTCCGCGAGGTGGCGCGCGGTGCCCACGTGTACCGGATCCCCCAGGGCTCGGAGACCGTCGAGCACCTCGCCGTCTCCTATCCGCTCTCGCGCGCCGCCCTGGTCCGCGTCCGCCTCGTCCCCGAGGTGGCCCCGGCGCGCGGCGCGGCCGCGGAGGTCCGGATCACCGGCGGCGCCGTCTCGTGCGAGCCGCCGGCCGACGCCGGCAAGACAGCGCTGCTGCCGCTCGCGATCGTCGAGACGCAGCGGGACAGCGAGGCGAAGATGACCCTCGTCACCCTCGACGCCGGCGCCGACGGCGCGCCGCTGCAGGCCGTGCTCCTCGACGTCGCCACGCCGGAGTTCAGCCGCCGGATCGAGGTCGCCTCGACCACCTACCGCGCGGTCTGGCCCCCGGTGGGCAGCGGCCTCATCTACCGCATCCATCCTCGCGGCGAGGCAGGGGTCGCGCTCGCGCTGACGCGGATCCCGCTGAGCCCCACCCGCAAGCGCTTCCTCCGCCTCACGGTCCACGACGGCGACTCGGCGCCGCTCTCGCTGTCGGGCGCGCAAGCCGAGGTGCGGGCCCGCGAGATCGTGTTCCGCGCCGCCCAGCCGGGCCCGCACCGGCTGTACGTCGGCGACCCGCTCGGCGCGCGCCCCCGCTACGACCTGGCGGACGTCCTCGATCGCGGCGAGCGCGAGCAGCCGCCCGCGCCGGCGAGGCTCGGCGCCGCGCAGGCCAACCCGGCCCTCGGCGCCTCCCGCGCCGCGCGAGACCTCCCGTTCACCGAGCGACACCGCACGCCGATCGGGGCCGCGCTGGCCGTCGGGCTGCTGGCGCTCTCGCTGTGGGCCGCGCGGCTGCTGCGGCGAGCAGCGCCGCGGCCTGGAAGTTCAGCGCCCGCGCCACGGCGCCCGTGACGGCCGGCGACGACCTTTCGTGACAGGGATTGTAGTGGCGAGCGATACAATGCGGCCATGCTGCTCCCCTCGTTGGAGAACCTCGCCTGCTTCGAGGCCGCGGCGCGGACGCTGAACTTCCGGACCGCGGCGCGCGCCGTCGCGCTCAGCCCCGCCGCCTTCGGCCAGCGCATCAAGCAGATCGAGGAGCAGGTGGGCGCGCCGCTGTTCGAGCGCACCACCCGCCGGGTGCAGCTCACGCCGCTCGGCCTCGCCATGCTGCCGCGCGCTCGACAGTGCCTGGCGATCGCCGAGGACTGCCTGCGCAGCGCGATGAGCCCCGCGCCCGCGCCCGTCGAGCTGACGCTCGGCACGCGCTTCGAGCTCGGGATGTCCTGGCTCGTCCCCCAGCTCGGCAAGCTGACGCGGCGGCGCCCCGAGGTGACGCTCCACCTCTACTTCGGCGCCTCCGACGATCTGCTGCGGCGCCTCCACGACCGCAGCGTCGATTGCGTGGTCACGAGCGCCCGCTGGAGCGCCGCGAGCCTCGCGGCGGAGACGCTGCACGAGGAGCGCTACGCGTTCGTGGCCTCCCCGAAGCTGCTGCAGCGCGAGGAGTTCTCCCGCCCGGAGCACGCCGCGCGGCATTGCCTGCTCGACATCGACCCGACCATGCCGCTGTTCCGGTACCTCGCCGACCCGACGGGCGGCGTCGGCCGCTTCGCGTTCGCCCGCCATCGCTGGGTGGGGCTCGGCGCCGCCATGAAGGCGCTGGTGCTCGCGGGCGAGGGCGTTGCCGTGCTGCCGCTCCACATGGTCGCCGCCGAGCTCCGCAGCGGCAAGCTGAAGCGGCTGCTCCGGTCCGCGGTCCTCGCGCGCGACCACTTCCGCCTCGTCTACCGGCGCGACGACCCGCGGAGCGGGCTCTACGCGAAGCTCGCCGGGTCGCTGCGCGCCGCGCCGATCCAGTGACGCGCGCCGGGCGCCCCGCGGCGTAGACTCGCGGCGAGGAACCATGAGCGAGCTCCCCCACGACGACGCGTGCTGCCGCAGGATCCCCATCACGGCGCGGGACATCAACGGCGGGCCGGACCCGGACCGCCGCGCTCCGTTCGTCATCACGGCGCCCGGCCAGTACGCCCTGGTGGAGGACGTCGACTGGGTGGCGAGCGACGCGGACGCGCGCGCGATCACGATCGCGAGCGACGACGTGACGCTCGACCTGTGCGGCAGGACGCTGCGGCAGGTGCACCCCCCGGCGCCGAGGACCGTCGCCGACCCGGGCGCGAGGCCGTGCCGGGGCGAGGTCGTCTCCGGGAACGTGGGCGTCCACGTCGAGGGGCGGCTGCGGATCGTCATCGAGAACGGCAGCGTTGTCGGGATCCAGGGGGTCGGGATCGTCGCCAGGGACTGCCGCCATGTGGATCTGCGCGATCTCTCGGTCAGCCGGTGCGGCGGCGACGGGGTGATCGACACGAGCTTCCTCTGCCGCAACGGCGGGATCTTCGTGATGGGCACGCAGCGCACGCAGGACGCGAGCAACGCCATCACCTTCGCCTCCGACATCCGGATGCTCAACTGCGTGTGCTCGGAGAACACGAGCCGGCTCGACGGCGTTGTGACGCTGGGGGCGCTCGTCCTGTTCTGCGACAACGTGGAGGTCAAGCAGTGCGTGTTCAACCGGAACGCGAACACGAGCGCCCGGCCGAGCGGCGTGCAGTTCAACGTCGTCGGCGCCGACTTCGTCGTCTGCCGCAACGTGCTCGTGGAGGACTGCGAGGCGCACGACAACACGTCGGGCGGGGAGCCGGCCGGGTTCTTCGCGTGGGGGGAGAACTACAAGTTCCTGCGCTGCCGGGCGAACCGGAACCACACGCTCACGGGCAACCGCGCGTGCGGGTTCAACATCTCGACAACGAGCAACCTCGAGATGATCGCGTGCGAGGCGGACGGGAACTACAACGCGAACCCGGGCGCGTCCGCCGATGGGGTCAGGGATTTCTCCGCGCTCGGCTTCCGCATCGGCAGGGCGGTGTACCGCGCGCTGATCGAGGACTGCCGCGCGATCGGCAACCACGGCGTGGGCGTGAACGCGCCCGCCGGCGGCTTCGCGCTCCACTCGACCCGCCAGGTGGTGCTGCGGCGCTGCGCCGCCGTGGGGAACCGGAACGCGAGCGGGACGGCCGAGGACGACGGGCTCGCGGCCGGGTTCATCGCGTCGGCGCCGCTCGCGGCCCCGGAGGGCGGCTTCGTGGGGGGCGAGGACAACGCCTTCATCGACTGCATCGCCGACGGCAACACGGTCCACCGCGCCCCGCTGTTCGTGCAGCCGCCGGCCCCGCCGGTCGACGCGGGCCCGTCGCGCGGCGATCCGCGGAAGGGCGCGGGGTTCCTGCTCGAGGGCCAGAAGGACGCGCGGATCATCGGGTGCCAGGCCGCCAACAACGACGGCAAAGGCATCTGGCTGAGGGCCTGCGCGCGCGCGCTCGTCGAGGGGAACACGCTGTCGCGGAACACGCTGTACGGCATCGAGGACGAGGCCCCCGCCGGGCTCAGCGCCTTCACGGGGAACCGGGCGCACCTGAACGGCGCGCGCCACCGCCACAACTACGTTGGCCTGCCGGCCGGGACGCCGGTGCGCAAGTGGACGCTCGGATCCCGCCCCCTCCCCGGCCCTTCGGGGGCGCTGGACAACCTCAGCATCCGGCTGCCCTGACGCGATCGCCGGCCGCGCGCGCGTCAGCGGCCCCCGTCCTGCCCCTGCTCGATGCGCGCCCGGATGGCGGCGACGGCGCGCGCCGAGCCGTCGAGGTTCTCCGAGTTGAGGAGGCTCTTCGGCAGCGGCAGCTTCGGCCGGAGGAAGACCTCGAGGGACAGGCGCGTCGTCTGGTCGTCGATCTTCTCCAGCTGCCAGGTGGCCTGGAGGTCTTGCACGTTGCCGGAGACGAAGCGGGACGAGTAGGTCTCGACTCCATCCACGGGCGCCGGCTTCTGGATCTCGAGGCGCGCCCACATCGTGACAGCGCCGTTCAGCGCCTGGACCTCCATGTAGACATCCCACCCGCCCGAGGGGGTGCGCCCGAGCACGCGGCACTTCTTGTAGTGCGGCATGAACTCCGGATAGCGCTCGAACGAGAGCACCTCGGCGCGCACGCGCTCGATCGGGGCCTTGACGACGGCCGTCGACCGCCCGCGCGCGAAGCCGGTGCTGCCGATCGGGACTGGCACGCTCTTGATGCCGGCCCGCTCGGGCGCCGGCTGCGCGCGCTCGGCCCTCGAGTCCTCGCCCGCGGCGGCCAGGAGGATCTCGCGGCTGTCGCGCTGCGGCGCGCCGAGGCGCTGTGAATCCAGGTTGTTCCCCCCTTCACCCGCGCCGCACGCGACGGCCGCCGCAGCGAGCCATCCGGAGAGCACGGGCCGAATCAGGGCGCGACGGACGATTGCTGTCGAACGAGCTGTCCCCATGGCCGCCGAGCTTGCCAGCGACGTGCCGGCCGCAACCGCGCCCCCCTGATACCGCGCAACACATCCACGCTCCGGCCGCGCCCCACCCCGCCATCACGGACGGATCAAACGCCCCGCGCGTACGCGCGTGGCCAGGCGGTCATCCCAGGAAGTCCACAGACGTCGCGCTCCCCTCCCCCTCGCACCGATCCGTCCCTGATCTCTTTCTCTCGTTCTCTCGATCCCCACCCGTTGCCGGGGCTCACCCGCACAGGAGACGGGCCCAGATCGGCGTTTTCGGCGCACAGGCGTACTTCTGTACGCCGAGCACCGAAAACGTCGAGATGGGCCCGTATCCGAAGCGGGTGAGCCCCCAACAAGGAGCACAGGCGTACTTCTGTACGCCGAGCACCGAAAACGTCGAGATGGGCCCGTATCCGAAGCGGGTGAGCCCCTAAGAAGACTCGCCGGACAGGTAGGCGGTAAGGCTTGGAATCGGGATGCCGGTGGGGCGGCCGAACTGCCAGTCCACGGACTCGACCCCGACGCCGCCGATGTCGAGGTGGATGAACGGCAGCGTGCCCCCCTTGAGCCCCGACGCGATGTCGAGGAACGCGAACGGGAACTGGTGCCCGCGCGGCGTGTTCACCGAGGCGAGGCGGTTCGACGAGACCACGTCCTCGGCGCACGATCGGGGCGCGACGAACGCGTAGTCCTCGCGCCGCGGCCGCACGCGCTCCATCGGCTCGCCCCAGCGCTCCGCGAGGACGTCCAGCCGGTCGAGCTCGGGCCGCGCGGCGGAGTTGCAGATCGCGCCCGTGTACGGCCCGTGGGCGCGGTAGACGTGCCCCGTCAGCGTCGCGACCGAGAACAGGATCGGATCGGGCGCGCCGCTCATGGCGAGCTCCCGCGCGAGCGCGAGCAGGTCGGCCTGGATCAGGCGCCCCTCGGCGTCGGTGTTGCCGATCCGCACGCGCACGCCGGCGCGGCTGCGGATGATCTCGTCGCTCACATAGGACTCCTCGCCGATGCTATTGCGCACGAGCCCGAGCAGCCCGACGATGCGCACCCCCTCCAGGCCGAGCGCCGCGGCCGCGCGCACCAGCCCGGCGACCGCGCCGGCGCCGCCCTTGTCGCGCGACATCCCGGCCATGTTCCCGTCCGTCTTCAGGTCGACGCCGCCTGTGTCGTAGGTGACGCCCTTGCCCGCGAGCATCACCGTGCGCCGGATCTCCCCGCGAGGCCGGTAGTCGAGCCGCACGACGCAGGGCCGGTGGCGCTCGACGACCCGCGACGCCCGCGAGACCGCGCTGATCAGCGGGTAGTCGTCGACGTTGCGCTCGATCTTGACGAGCACGCCCGTCCTGGCGAACGCCGCCTCGCACATCTCGGCGACGCGGCGGGGGGCCATCCGCTCCGGCTCGGTGCCGGTGATGTCGCGGCAGAGCGCGCGGCCGACCTCGATGGCCGCGATCTCGCGGGCGCGCGCCTCCGGCAGGCCGAGCACCGCGACCGACTCGGCCGTGCGCGGGGCCATCTCCGCCTCGCGCGCCTCGAGCGGCGTCCACTGGCTCCCGAGCGCGGCGAGCGCCCCCACCTCGACGGCCCGCGCGAACCGCGGCCCGGCCGGCGCGCGCACGACGAGGAGCGGGCGGCTCGCCCCCGCCTCCACCGCCCGCGCGAAGCCGGCCGACGCCGCCTCCGCCACGGAGCGGACGTCGTCGATCTCCTCCGAGAGCGCCCCCATCGGCGCGAGCACCAGGCGCCCGCCAGGCACCCCGGGCGCCGGCAGGACGATCGGAGCACACCTGCCCTCCAGCGCGCAGTCCGCACGCGCGGCCGCCTCGATCAGCGCGCCCACCGCGGGCCCGAGCCCCCCCACGTGCTTCGCGATCGGCGAGGGGGCGACGAGGACGACAGCATCGCAGGCGGCGGTCGCCGCGTTCGCCTCGGCGAGGGCGTTGGCGGGCAACCCCGCCAGGGAGGTGACATGAACCATGGCAACGGATGATGTCACAGAGGGCCGCATTGTTGCAGCACCCGTCGCCGCCGCCATGGCACCGACATCTCCCCCGATGACCGGACGCGCCACGACCAGACGCCGCGCGCCCGCGCGCCTCGCGGCCGCGCACGACGCCGCGCAGGCAGCGCCCTAGCGCGTCCGCCCCGGCGGTCACCGCACGGCGGCCGGGCAGGCAGCGCCGCGCGCGTCGACGGAGCGTCTCGCCCCCGCGCCGTTCAGCTCAGGAGAAGAGCACGACGCTGCGGATCGACTCGCCCTCGTGCATGAGATCGAAGGAATGGTTGATGTCGTCGAGCGGCATCGTGTGGGTGATGAGCTCGTCGATCTTGATCTTCCCCTCCATGTACCAGTCGACGATCCTGGGCACGTCGGTGCGCCCGCGCGCGCCGCCGAACGCGCTGCCCTTCCAGACGCGCCCGGTGACGAGCTGGAAGGGGCGCGTGGAGATCTCCTCGCCCGCCCCGGCGACGCCGATGATGACGCTCGTCCCCCAGCCCTTGTGGCAGCACTCGAGCGCCTGGCGCATGACCTTCACGCTGCCGATGCACTCGAAGCTGAAATCGGCGCCGCCCCGGGTCAGATCGACCAGGTAGGGAACGAGATCTCCCTGCACCTCGTTCGGGTTGACGAAATGGGTCATCCCGAATTTCTCGGCCAGCTCACGGCGCTTCGGGTTGATGTCGACGCCGACGATGAGATCGGCGCCGGCCATCCGCGCGCCCTGGATCACGTTCAGCCCGATGCCGCCGAGGCCGAAGACAACGACGTTGTCGCCGGGCCTCACCTGGGCTGTGTTGATCACAGCGCCGATACCCGTCGTCACGCCGCAGCCGATATAGCAGACCTTGTCGAACGGCGCGTCCTCGCGGATCTTCGCGACAGCGATCTCGGGGAGGACGGTGAAGCTCGAGAACGTCGACGTGCCCATGTAATGGTGAATCCGCTCGTTGCCGATCGAGAAGCGGCTCGTTCCGTCCGGCATCAGCCCGCGGCCCTGCGTGGCGCGGATGGCCTGGCAGAGGTTGGTCTTTCCGCTCGTGCAGTAAGCGCACTGCCGGCACTCGGGCGTGTACAGGGGAATGACGTGATCGCCTTTCTTGAGGCTCTTCACGGACGGACCGACGTCGACGACGACGCCGGCGCCCTCGTGCCCGAGGATCGCGGGGAAGAGGCCCTCCGGATCCTTGCCCGAGAGGGTGTAAGCGTCGGTGTGACAGACGCCGGTGGCCTTGATCTCGACGAGCACCTCGCCTTCGCGAGGGCCCTCCACCTGGACGTCCTCGACCGTGAGCTTCTCGCCGGCCTTGTGGGCCACGGCTGCGCGCGCTTTCATGATCGGTGGTTCTCCTCCCGCTAGCGGGGCGTTCGGGGCCCGAGCGCCCCGACCCCCTCCATTAGCCGGCCGGGGAAGCAGGTTTCAAGGGGAACGCGGGCAGCGCCGGCCGAGGCCGCCGCCCGGTCTGTCTGCCCGCGCGCCCGCGCCCGCCGACAGGGCCCGCTCGCCGTCGGGCAGCGACAGCGCGACCGCCCCGCCTGCACCGCGCGCGGACCACTCCCACTCCACCTTACAGACGAACTGGGCTGGTCGTGGGGCAGATAACCGCTATCGCGCAGGACCATTGCACGAGCAGCGCGCGCGGCGTCGCAAAAGGTGCTCTCGGTGAGCGCATGAATGAATCCGGATGGCGCCCGTGGACGGGCGCGCGTAGCATCGCCCCATTAACACCATGAAATCCCCTGGAAGTGCACTGGGACGCAGCGCTCTCATCACGGCAGCCGCCCTGGCGCTCGGCGCCTGCCGTTTGACCGGCTCGCTCGACGGCGAGGCGGAGGGCGAACAGGGCGGCGCGCCGCCGGTGCGCGGGCACGGCGGACAGGGGGGCGGCGAGGACGGCCAGGGCGGCGGAGGCGACGGAGGCGACGGAGGCGGCGACGCCAGCACCGTTGCGTGTGTCGACGAGTGCCCAGCGAACGGCGGGGGTATCACCGTCGGCTGCAAGACACGCTTCCTGTTCGGGATGAACTACGCGTGGCACAACTTCGCCGGCGATTTCGGCGGTATCGCCGCGTGGGACAAGCGCGGCGTCACGGCCGAGGCGGAAACGCACGCAAAGCACCTCGCCGGCATGCGCGCCAACGGGGCGAGCGTCGCGCGGTGGTGGATGCTGCCGGAGATCCGGGGCGAGAGCGTCGTCTTCGACGAGAACGGCGACCCGGCCGGCCTCGGCGAGACGACGCGGAGCGACGTCCAGAAGGCCCTCGAGCTCGCCGAACAGGCGGACATCAACCTCATGTTCTGCCTCTTCTCCTTCGACAACTTCCACCCGAGCCGGGTCGACGGGGACGTGAAGACCGTGGGCATCTCCCCCCTCGTGACGGACGCGGCGCGGCGCGCGGCGCTGATAGAGAACGTCGTCAGGCCGATCGCCCAGGCGGTCGAGCAGAGCCCTTACCGGCACCGGATGGTCGCCTGGGACGTCATCAACGAGCCCGAGCTGGCCATGACCGGACCGAGCCCGTACGGCGACCCCGATTACGCCCCGGACCCCGATGTGGAGCCGATCGCGCACGAGCAGATGGAGGCGTTCCTCCGCGACACGATCCAGGCGCTGCGCGCGGACAGTCAGGCGCTCATCACGATCGGCTCGGCCTCGATGAAGTGGTCGCTGGCCTGGACGACCACGGACATCGATTTTTACACCTTCCACATGAATGACCGGGTCAACCGGTACTGGCCTTACAACCAGTCGCCCGCGGACTACGGCATCACCGACAAGCCGGTCGTCATGAGCGATTTCCCCACCGCCGGCCTCTCGACGGCGAATGTGTCGAAGCTCCTGGAGAGCTGGTACAGCCAGGGATACGCAGGCGCGATCAGCTGGGCCTACCGGGACGCGGTGCCGAACGAGCTCGCGTCGATGAAGGCGTTCGTCGACGCGAAGGGCTGCGGCGTCCGCTTCTGAGCCGCCGGCCGGCGGCTCACCCCACCTCCGCAGGCCCGCTCAGGGGAGCCAGTAGTCGACCAGCGACGCGCCGGTCACGTCGTGCGAGACGCCGCACGCGATCGCCCACTGGGCCAGCGCGCGGCCGAGCGCCGCCATCGTGGGGAAGCGATCCTCCGGGGCCTTGGACAGGCCCCGCGCGACGATCTCCCAGAGCCGCGGGTGCGCCTCGAAGGCGTCCGGGCGCGGCGGGTCGAGGCGCAGCACGTCGTGCACGATGGAGATGCTGCCCGGGCCGCCGAACGGGCGACGGCCGCTCACGAGCTCGTAGAGCACCACGCAGACGCTCCACACGTCGGAGCGCGCGTCGGACTCCTGCCCGCCGCGCACCTGCTCGGGCGCCATGTAGGCCGGGCTCCCGACAAGCGCTTCCCGCCACCCGTCGCCGACGACGCGGGTCGCCGTGAAGGCGATCCCGAAGTCGATCAGCTTGGGGATCATCCTGCGGCCCTCGCGCACGAGCACGACGTTCGCCGGCTTCACGTCGCGGTGGACGACGCCGGCGCCGTGCGCGGCGCTGAGCGCGCCGATCACGGGCAGCAGGAGCTGGACGCTGGAGATGGGCGACATCGGCCCAGACTCGGCGAGCACCTGCGCGAGCGACCTGCCGTGGAGGAACTCCATCACAACGAACGGCTCGCCCTCCTCCGTGACGCTGAGGTCGAAGATCCGCACCGCGGCGCGGTGTGACACGCGCGCCGTGGCCTGCGCCTCCCGGAGCAGCCGCGAGGCGGCCTCCGGAACGGAGCAATCGCTGCGGATGAGCTTCAGCGCGACATCGAGGTTCAGGGCGACATTCCGCGCTTTCCACACGGCGCCCATGCTCCCCTCTCCGATGAGCTCCATGAGGCGATAGCGCCCCGCGAGGACGTCGCCTGGGGCGTAGCGCCGCAGCACGGCGGTCGTCTCGCCCGCCGCAGGAGACGGCAGGACTGCGGCTGCCGGCGCAGCGGCGGGCTGGGAAAGGCCGGCGAGGCCGGTCCGCAGCGTGGCCGGCGGCGCGCTCGCCGGGGCGTCCGCCGACGGGTTCAGGGGCGCGACATCCGCGCCAGGGCACCAGACCGAGCCAGACGGCCTCGACAGCTTGCCGGAAGCCCGGAGGTCGACGGGCTCGAATGGAGGACGGTGCGCCACCGACCAGCGCGGAGATCGCGGTGAGCGATACGCGCGCGGTGAAGCTCTGCCCCCACTTGCGGGGCGGGATCGATTCGACGTGGGTTCCATCGATGCGCCATGTGGCGTCGTGGAGCTGTCAGTTCGTTGGCTATCCATGTCCTTGTGCATGGAGTATGTGCAAGGAACAGGCCGACACAAACCGCAGTGGAAGCGCGTCTTTCGCGCCCGCCGGGGCCCCCCGGGTGCGGGCCCGAGGCCTCAGATCCGGCGCCGGATGACGGTCGTTCCCCTCAGCTCAGCGGCGCGCCGCGCTCCCGGGCGGTCACGGACGTCGCGCGGCCGGATCCGCCGGCGCAACCATCGGGCAGCGGCGCATTCCCTGCGCCGGCACACGGGCGGACACAGCGACCGCCGGTGTCAGGTCCCCTCGCCCCCGGCGTCGTATCCGGGGCCGACCAGCACGCTGAGCGCGCGGTGCTCGACGGAGAACGAGATGGGGGCGTTGCTCAGGAGCTCGCCATCCACATTGAACCACATCCCCGGCCTGGCGGCGATCCGCACCCGGGAGGCGCGCCTGTGCATCACCTCGGCGCTGTCGAGGTAGCTGCCCGTGACGAGGCGCGCCGCCACAGCGGCGAGATCGAGCAGCGAGGCATACCGGACGATCACCACGTCGAGCAGCCCGTCCTCCATGCTCGCCCCGGCGGCCACCTTCATCCCGCCCGCGCAGGTCCTGCCGTTGGCGACGATCACATTGAGCGCCTCGACGCGCTCGAACTCCTGATCATCCCAGGCGATCGTCGTCTCGTAGCCGGTGAGATCCGGCAGCACCTTCATCGCGCCGCGCACGTAGGCGAGCGGCCCCCACGCGGCCTTCATTTCGTCGGTCAGCGCCTCGTCCACCTGGCCGCTGAAGCCGCCGGCGGCGACGTTCAGGCAATCCCGGGGCGCACGCTGTCCCGCGCCGACGTCGCGGCCGTCCGGCCGCTCAGCGGGCCGAGCCGGGCGCGACGCGCCCCTTGAACGCGATCGGCACCTCGAGCGCCTCGGCCGCCTCGACGAGCAGGGCGTGCTCGCTCTCGTGGATCACGCCGTCGGCGGCGACGAGCCGGACCGCCAGCTCGATCGCGGCCTCGCGCATCCGCACGTCGGGAAGGCGGGCGCGGAGCGCCGCGAACCGGCCGCGCCGGCCCTCCTCGCGCACCGAGCGCTCGATGATCGCGATGAGCGTCTCGACGACGTCAGCCCCGATGCGGCCCACGCTCATCGCCGCCACGTGCCCCGCGAGCTCGTCGCGCTCGGCCTCGTTGACGGACCCGTCGGCGTAGGCGGCGAGGAACATGATCTCGACCATCGCCTCGAGCTTGCTGATCTCGAGATGAGGAAAGGAAAGCTGCGTCTCGTCCGTCATGAGGTTCGCTCTGCAGCGTATCACGATCGCGCGGCGCGCCGGGCAAGGTCGGCGCGCCGCGCCCGCGCCCGCCCGGCTCGCACCGGCGCGGCCCAACTTCTCGTCGAGCGCGGCGCCGGTTGGTGCTCAACTCCTCCCACCATGAGCGTCACCACCCCGACCGACCTCTTCCTGTCGCTGACCCCGCACAAGGTGATCGAGGCCGTCGAAGCCGCGGGTCTGCTGTGCAACCGCGTCTGCTACCCGCTGAACTCGTTCGAGAACCGCGTCTACGAGGTCGAGCTCGAGGACCGCACCCGCATCATCGCCAAGTTCTACCGCCCGGGGCGCTGGACGCGCGAGCAGATCCTGGAGGAGCACCGGTTCCTCGCGGAGCTCGCGGAGGCCGAGATCCCCGTCTGCCCGACGCGCCCGTTCCCCGACGGCGAGACGCTCCAGCAGATCGATCACATCCAGTATTGCCTCTTCGAGCGCATGGGCGGCCGCGCGCCCGACGAGCTCGGAGACGAGCTGTTCACGCGCCTCGGCCGGCTCGCCGCCCGCATCCACAACGTGGGCGCGGCGAGGGCCGCCGAGCACCGGGTCCGGCTCTCCGCCGACTCGTACGCGCGCGAGGATCTCGGCTGGCTCGCCGAGCGCAAGATCATCCCCGCGTCCGTCGAGCGGCGGTACCTCGCGGCCGCGCGCGCCGTCGCCGACGCGGCCGAGGAGCGCCTGCGCGACGTCGAGGCGCTCCGCATCCACGGCGATCTGCACCCGGGCAACCTGCTGCTCCGCGACGGCGCGCTCCGCGTGCTCGACTTCGACGACATGGTCGTCGGCCCCGCGGTGCAGGACCTCTGGCTCCTCCTGCCCGGCCGCGACGCGATCGCCCGGCGGCAGCGCGAGCTCTTCCTCGACGCCTACGAGGAGCTCCGCCGCTTCGACCGGTCGACCCTCGGCCTGATCGAGCCGCTGCGCGGGCTCCGCCTGATCCACTACGCCGCCTGGATCGCGCGGCGGTGGCACGATCCCATTTTCCCCAGGACTTTCCCGCACTTCGGGACGGAAGCGTACTGGCGCGACGAGGCGAGCTCGCTCGAAGAAGTGATTCAGCTAACAAAATCAGGGGACGGCGGCGCCTCCGACGGGGACGCCGACGAGCCGCCGCCGAGCGGGGGCAAGTACTTCTGGGACATGAACTGACGGCGCCGCGCGCGGCGAGCGCGCGGCGAGCGCGCGGACGGCGCCGCCCTCGCTCAGGCAGCGCCGCTCGACGGCGGGGCGCGCTGCGCGAGCTGGCCGGCGATGTGCGGCGCGAGGCGGTGCTCGGCGAGCACGCCGGGCGTCGCATGGGAGGCGCCCGCGATGCGGCCGAGGCAGCGGGCGCTCCCGCAGCGGCACGCGAACGGAGAGGCCATGGCCCACTCCGTGGAAGGATAGAAGAACGTGATCTCGTCGCCGGGCGCGATCGGCCGGAGCGCGACGAGCGCGCGCAGCTCGACGTCGAAGCAGGCGTTCGGATCGCAGCTGTGGTTGATGAACGCCAGGAACCCCGGCTCGAGATCGATGTGCTGGTCCCGGGAGAGCTGGAGCGTCATCCGGTCCGGCCGGTCGTGCACGGCCGCGGCGCCGAACGGCTGGAGCACGTCCCCCGCGGCGAACGCCGCGCGGCTGCGGACGCACCGCTCGCCGAACCGATCGGGGGCCGCCACCTCGAAGCGAGGGTCGTGGGCGACGGGTGCGCTGCCCTGACGGGCAGGGTCAACGGGCGGAGGCGCGGGGGTCGCGGCGAGGTCGGATCGCGAGGAGACGGTCATGCGCGGTGCTCCTGGGGCAGCGCCCCGCTCCTGCGCAACCCAGCCCGCGGCTGGCTCGCGCCCGGAGAGGAGCGCTCTCCCCGGGCGCCCGCGGGGGGATCAGGCGGCTTCCTGGGTGGCGCGCTGGCGTCGGTCGGCCGGGAAGCAGGCCCCGATCTCGTCGCTGCCGAGCGTCTCCTGCTTGAGGAGCGCCTGGACGAGGGCCTCGATCTCGCCGCGCCGGGAGTTCACGATCTCGACGGCGCGCGCGAGCTGCGCTTCCGTGAGCGCCCGCGCCGTCTCGTCGACGCGGTCGAGCAGGGCGGGGCTGCGCGAGGGGTGCCCGTCGCCGACGCAGATCGGGCCGAGGTGGCTCATGCCGAGCTCGGCGACCATCTTCCACGCGATCGTCGAGGCGCGCTGGATGTCGTCCGAGGCGCCGGCGGTCATCGTCCCGAGGATGACCATCTCGGCGGCGCGGCCGCCCATCAGCATGCAGATCTGATCTTCGAGGTACTCTTTCCGGTACATCAGCCGATCCTTCTCGGGCATCGCCTGGGTCACGCCGAGCGCGCGGCCGCGCGGCAGGATCGACACCTTGTGCACCGGATCGCAGTTCTTGGCGAGGAGCCCGACAGCGACGTGCCCTGCCTCGTGCACCGCCGTGGCGTAGCGCTCGTCCTCGTCGACAAGCACGCCCTTGCGCTCCAGGCCCATGAGCACCCGGTCGCGCGCGCGGTCGATGTGCGTGAAGTCCACCGCCTCGGCGCCCTCGCGGGCCGCGAGGATGGCCGCCTCGTTCAGCAGGTTCGCCAGATCGGCGCCCGAGAAGCCCGGGGTGCTGCGGGCGATGGTGCCGAGATCGACCTCGCCCTGGAGCGGGATGGGCCCGGCGTGGACGTTGAGGATCTCCTCGCGGCCGCGCACGTCGGGGAGCGGCACGGTGATCTTGCGATCGAAGCGGCCCGGCCGGAGCAGCGCGGGATCGAGCATGTCGACGCGGTTGGTCGACGCGATGACGACGATGCCTGTCGCGTGATCGAACCCGTCCATCTCGACGAGGAGCTGGTTCAGGGTCTGGTCGTGCTCCGCAGAGGCGGAGTCGCCGTGCCCCTTCGCGCGGGCCCGGCCCACGGCGTCGATCTCGTCGATGAACACGATGCACGGGGCGGCCTTGCGCGCCTCGGCGAAGAGCGCGCGGACGCGGGAGGCCCCGACGCCGACGAACATCTCCTGGAAGCTCGACCCCGACGCCGAGAGGAACCGCACGCCCGCCTCGGAGGCGACGGCGCGCGCGAGCAGCGTCTTGCCGGTCCCGGGCTCGCCCGTCAGCAGCACGCCGCGCGGGGGGCGGCCGCCGAGGCGCGCGAAGCGCTCGGGGCTCTTCAGGAACTCGACCGTCTCGGCGAGCTCCTGCTTGACCTCCTGCATGCCCGCGACGTCGGCGAAGCGGACGGGCGACTGCGTCGCCCCGGCCTTGGCCTCGGTGAAGACCTTCGGGCTGCGGCGCCGGCTCACCGAGTAGAGCGCGAACCCGACGGCGGCGAGGACCACCACCGGGAGCACCGCGGTGGCCGCGCGCGACTTCTCCTCGTGAGAGGCGAAGTCGACCGAGGCGCCGGCGGTCGCGAACCGGGAGACGAGCTCCTGCCGGAGCGTCGGCTCGTCGACGACGGCCGTCACGGCGACGCCGCCCGCCTGGCGCACGAAGAAGCGATCTCCGCTCACCTCGACAGAGGTCGCCTGCCCCGCCTGCGCGATCTGGAGAAGCTCCGTGTACGTCGCCGCGCGCTCGCTCGGAGCCGCGCGGAGCGCGAACCCGAGAGCCACCGCAAGCACCACCCCCATGATCCCGAGTGCCCAAAGCCGGCGCCCCGCGGGCCCCAGCCGCCTACCCACCTGCAAGAACCAGGAATTCACTGCTGCGCCACCTCACTACCCCGACGTCGGGCCGGAGCGGATCTCAGGTGTAGCAAGGATAAGAACCTCAGGAAGTTCCTTCTGCGATCATTCTGAGCGGCCTGAGCGCAGAATACTGCGAAAGGATGGTGGTACCGCAAAACCGAAGTCGGAGAACGAGCATGGGTGTAGCAAAAACCGCCAATAGCACCGAAGAGCTCGCCTCCACCACGGACGAGCTCGCCTCGCGATTGCCGAGCTCGCCAAGCGGGCAGTCGGCCGCGCTCGACCTGTCCGCAGGAGCGCCGTCGCGGGGCGGCTACGTCTCTACGTCTCGGTGGTGGGCGCGGGCGCGGGCGCGGGCTCGCTCGCGAACGGCATGGTGACGTGGAATGTCGTCGTGGCCCCGGGGGTGCTCTCGACGGAGATGCTCCCGCCGTGGGCCTCCACGAGGCCCCGCGTGATGTAGAGGCCGAGGCCGACCCCGCAGACGCGGCGCGGCCCGGTCTCCGGCGCGCGCCAGAAGCGCTTGAACAGGTGCGGGAGCATCTCCTCGGCGATGCCCGGGCCCCGGTTGGTGACGGCGATGTGCGCGCCGGCCGCCCCGGCGCGGACGGCGACGACGATGTCGCGCCCCGGCTCACCGTACCTGGCGGCGTTCGAGAGCAGGTTGGTGACGATCTGCTCGAGCCGCCCCGGGTCCGCCCGGACGGCGGGCACGTCGCCCTGGACCTCCAGCCGCACGGCGTGGCCCTCGGTCGCACCGGCCGACCGCTCGACGATCTCCTCGAGCAGCGCGCGGAGATCCACCGCGCGGCAATCCAGCGTGAGCTGCCGCGCCTCGATGCGCGAGGCGTCGAGGAGGTCGTCGATCATGCGGCGCAGCCGGTCGACCGAGTCGGCGATCCTCCCGATCTGCTTCTCGCCGTCCGCGGCGGGCGCCGCGCCGAGCCGGCGGCGCAGGAGCTGGCTCGCCGTCGCGATGACCTGGACGGGCTGCCGGAGGTCGTGCGCGATGACGCCTGTCCACTCCTGGCGCTGCCGCTCCATCTCCTTGAGCGCCGTGATGTCCTGAAAGACGGCGACGGCGCCCTGGGTCTCGCCGTCGTCCGAGCGCACCGGCGCGGCGTTGACCAGCACCGGGACGAACGCGCGCTCGGCGGCGCTCCAGAGCAGCCCCTCGACGCCCGTCACGACCTCTCCCCGGCAGAGGGCCCGGGTCATCGGGCGATCGGGCCAGTCCACGGGCTCTCCCGACGGCGATCGGTGGTCGAAGAGCGCCGCGTTGTCCCAGGGATCGCGCTCGCCCTCGCGGTGGATCGCGTACTTCATCGCGAGCCTGTTGCACGTGATGAGCCGCCCCGCCGCGTCGACCAGGAGCGCCGCCTCGGGCATCTGCTCGACGACCGCCTGGAGCCGCCGGCGCTCGCTCGCCTCGGAGCGGTGGAGCCGCGCCGTCTCGATCGCGGCGCAGGTCCGCTCGGCGAGCAGCGCCACGGCGCGCTCGTCGTCCTCGTCGAACGGCGGGCGACCGGGGCGCCTGGCGAGGTAGAGGTTGGCCACGGTCCGGTCCTGGAAGCGGAACGGCACGCCCAGGAAGGCGTGAATCGGCGCGTGGTGCGGCGGCAGCCCGATGAAGTCGGGGTGCGCTCGGACGTCGTCGAGGCGGACCGGGCGCTCGCCGCGCGCCACCGCGCCGAGGACGCCGACGGGCCGCGGCGGCGTGCGGAGCAGCGCGGCCTCCTCGGCGGCGACGCCGCACGGGACCCACGGGTCGAACGGCCGGCGGTCGTCCTCCGAGATGCCGATCGCCGCGTAGTCGGCGCCCGAGATCCCCTTCGCGTGAAGCGCGATCACCTCCAGCACGGAGCGCATGTCGGAGCGCGCCGGGCTCGCGAGGGCCTCGGACACCGCCGCGCTCGCGGCGCCGATTGTCTCGAGCTGCGCGCGCAGGCGCCGCTCCGCCGCGTGGGCGCGCTCGACCGCGGCCTCCATCGCCTTGCGGCGCCCGATGTCGCGGCAGATCGCGGAGAAGCCGGTCATGCGCCCGTCCTCGCCCGCGATGGTGGACACGGTGACCTCGACGTCGATGGTCCGCCCGTCCCTGGTCCGGCCGGCGGTCTCGAAGTGCTCGAAGCGCTCGCCGCGGCGCAGGCGCTCGAGGTTCGCCTCGGCCTCGGCGGCGAGCTCGGGCGGGTACAGGACGGGCACCTTGCGCCCGATCACCTCCGCGGCGCTGTGGCCGTAGAGGCGCGCCGCGGCAGGGTTCCAGCTCAGGATGGTCCCGTCGAGGTCGGTGCCGATCACGGCGTCGTCCGAGGAGTGCGCGAGGGTCGCGAGGAAGGCGCGCGCCTCCTCGGCCCGGCGCCGCGCCTCGTCGAGCAGGTTCAGGCGCGCCGCGACGATCCAGAGCACGCTCGCGAGGAAGAGCGTGGTGACGGCCGAGGCGAGCGAGAACGACGCGGCGATCGGGTAAGCCCCGCGAACCGCGCCGATCAGGAAGAGGCGGCCGAGGACGATCGGGACGAGGACGACGTAGGGGAGGAGGCGCCGCAAGAGGACGCCCCCGGGCGCGCTCGCGGTCAGCGCGGCGAACGCGCCGCAATCGGCGCGCGCCGCGAGGAGCCCGGCCGACAGCGCGAGCAGGGCGACAGCGGCGTGGAGCGGCATGCCCGTGAACGGGAGCAGCGGGGGCAGCGCGTAGAAGTGGCCGACGCCGAGCAGGTAGCCGCTCAGCGCGGTCAGCGCGAGCGCCACGACCACCAGCACGCACAGCACCAGGCGCCGGCAGGCGCGCGGCGTCCTCGCGGGCAGCGCCAGCAGCGCCGCGCCGCTCAGGGCGAGGGCGAGCGCGGTGTTCGGCAGCGGCCTGCCGGGGAACTCGCTCGGGAAATCCACGCGCGACGGGAACAGCAGGCGATCGACGCCGAGATCCCACCCGAGGATGTACTCGGCGAGGGGGGCGAGGCCGAGCGCCGTGACGGCGGCGGCGCTCGCCAGCCCGAGCCGGCGGAGCGGCGCTGGGCGCCCCCCGCGGCCGAGCAGCGCGAGCGAGAGGCCGGCCAGGACGAGGCCGAGCGCGGCGTTGGGCCCCATGCTCGGCCAGCCGCGCGCTATCGAGGTGAGCGCTGTCTCCCGCGTCGACCAGCCCAGCAGGGCCGCGCATCCAGCGAGGACCGAGCAGGCCGCGCCGAAGATCACGACGTCAAGCGGCGCGCGGCCCGATCGCCTGGTCGACCCTTCCCCCATCGGCGTCCCCTCCCGCCCGGGATGTATAGTGCCGCGGCAGGGGCCGTGCTCGGTTGCGCGGCGGGAAACGAGGACCGCGCGGCGCGGCCCGACCGCCGCGACGGACGGGCGCGCTCCAGGGCGCCTGGACGCCGGGCGCGTCACGCCGCGCGGGCGCGGGCGCTCGGATCAGCTCTTTCGCCCGAAGATCGCCGCGTCGGCGGAGAACCGCCCCGGGCCGACGAGGAGCAGCACGAGGGCGATGCAGAGGTAGACCGACGCGATCTCGTACGAGGCGCCGCCCATCGCGAAGAAGGGATCGCCCCGGGTCACGTGGGAGAGGACCGCGACGGCCATGGTGGCGGCGATGCCGAGCGACGCGAGCGGCGTCAGGAGGCCGAGGATCCAGGCGAGCCCGCCGCCGACCTCGGAGAGCGCGGCGAGCGCCTGCAGGAACCCCGGAACGGGGGCGCCGGGCCCCATCCAGCCGAAGGGGTTCTGGATCTTCCCCCAGCCGTGAAAGATGAACGCGATGCCGGTGACGACGCGAAGCGCGAGCAGCGCGGCCGAGGCGGGGGGCGGCAAATCGGTCACCCGCAGGAATCTCTTGAGCATGGGGATCACTCCTCTCGGCTCGTAGTAAGGAAAACCGCATGGAACATCAAGCGGATACGCGAGCCCGCCCACACGCCGCGGCGGGCGGCGTGGCGCTCGCGTGCCCTCTGGTCGGCGCAGGCGCGCCGGCGCGGCGGCCCGGCCTCAGGCGCCGGCCTGCTGGCGGCGGCCCGGCGCCGTGATCGCCGGCGTCGCGGGCGCCGCGGCGATCACGCGCTCCTCGCTCAGGGCCTCGAGGCACCGCCGCTTGATCGCGGCGAACTCGCTCGAGCCCACGATCGCGGCGCTCCGCGGCCTCCCGAACGGCACCGCGATCTCGGCGCCGACGCGGCAGGGGCGGCGGGTCATGAGGGCGATGCGGTCGGAGAGGAAGATGGCCTCGTCGATGTCGTGCGTGACGAACAGCACCGTGGTGCGCACCTGGCGGAACACGTCGAGGAGCAGCTCGTGCATCGAGAGCCTGGTCTGGGCGTCGAGCGCGCTGAACGGCTCGTCCATCAGCACGACGCGCGGCTCGTTGATCAGGACGCGCGCGATCTCGACCCGCTGCTGCATGCCGCCCGAGAGCTGCGACGGGTACGCGTCCTCGAACCCGGAGAGCCCCACGAGGTCGAGCAGGCGCCGGGACGCCTCCGCGCGCTCGCGGGCCGGGACGCCGCGCATCTTGAGGCCGAAGCCGACGTTGTTCAGCACCGTCTTCCAGGGGAGCAACGAGCACTGCTGGAACACCATGCCGCGCTCCGGCCCGGGCTCCTCGACCCGCTCGCCGCCGACGACGATGCTGCCGCGCTCCGGCGTCACGTACCCGGCGACGGCGTTCAGGATCGTCGACTTGCCGCACCCGGAGGGGCCGAGCAGGCTCACGAGCTCCCCGCCCTCGACGGTCAGATCGAGATCGCGCACCGCCTCGACGCGGCGGGGGCCCGCGCCGAGGGCGACGGACAGGCCGCGGATCTCCACGGTGCCCCCCGGGATCCCGGGGCGCGCTGAGGGCTTCATCGTGCGTTCTCCTCGGGCCGGTGCCAGGGGGTGAGCCAGACGCCGGCCCGCTTGACCAGCGCGCTGCTCAGCATGCCGAGGAGGCCGATGAGCAGCATGCCGAGGACGATGTCCGGGTAGCGCTGCAGGTTGTAGGACTCCCAGGTGAAGTAGCCGATGCCGTACTGGCCGCCGATCATCTCGGCTGTCACGAGGCAGAACCAGGACGTGCCCATGCCGATGCTCATCCCGGTGAGGATGCTGGGCAGCGCGCCCGGGAGGACGACCTCCAGGAAGAGGCGGAGCGGGCGCGCGCCGAGGCTGCGGGAGCTCGCGATGAGCCGCGGGTCGAGGGCGCCCACGCCGTGGATCGTCGCGAGCAGGATCGGGAACAGCGCGCCGATGTACGTGATGAAGATCATGCTCAGCTCGGCCGACGGGAACATCAGGATCGCGAGCGGGAGCCAGGCGACGCCGGGGATGGGGCGCAGGACCTCGAGCGGCGGCAGGAGGGTGTCCTCGGCGAGCCGCGACCTGCCGATGACGAGCCCGAGCGCGACGCCCGTGACGCCCGCGGCCACGAAGCCGGCGAGCACGCGGAGCACGCTGCTCCAGAGGTGCAGCCAGAGCTTCGGCGAGCCGAGGAGATCCCGCGCCGCGGCGAGGATCTCGGTCGGCGCGGGCACGTTGGTGAACGTGACGACGCCGAGATCCGCGCGCGACGCCGACGCCCACTGCCAGAGGGCGACGCACGCGGCCACGGACAGGGCGCGCAGCCACGCCCGGCGCAGGTGGAGCCGCGGGCGCTTCGCCTGCTGGAGCGCGCCCGCCGCCGCCGGAGGCGCGCTCCGCGGAGCCGCGCTCCCCCGGGGCGGCGCGAAGCCCGCGCGACCGCCGAGGCCCACCCGGGGCGGCGCGGTGTGCTCGGAGATCATCGTCACGGCGCCACCGCCGTGAGCTTCGCTGCCTCGCCCCGCAGCGCCGCGAAGTCGACGACCGCCGCGGCGTTCTCGGCGGCCCACCGCGCGGCGTCCTCCTTCGCCAGGAACGCGGAGACGCTCCCGTCGGGGCGCCGCGCGTACCACGCGCGATCGGCCAGGAGCTTCACCCCGCTCTCGCGATCGTGGACGAAGGCGACGCGGATCTCCTTGCCCTCGGCCGTGAGCTGCGCGAGCGCGGCGAGCGCGGAGGCCGGGCTCCGGTACGCGCGCACCTTGGGCTCGCCCGCGACCCAGATCTGCGCGGCGAGCGCCGGGTCGGCGATGGGCTCGCCCGACAGGGCGTCGCCGCCGGTCAGCGGGAGCTTCGCGTGGCTCGCGAGCCGCGCCTCGTAGTCGAGCCCGAGCTCCTCGGCCGCGCGCCGGATGTAGCGGTCGTCGACGAACTGGCCGACGTCGAGGTTCGTGTCCGTGCGCTTGAGCAGCGTGAGCGTGTCCACGGCCACCTGGAGGGCGCGGCGGACCTCGGGCTTGATCGTGAAGTCGCGCGTCTGGATGCCGAGCGGGCCGTGGAACATGTAGGCGACCTCCGCGTCCACGCCTGTCACCTTCTCGATGAGCTCGCTGTGCTTCTCGGGCTCCTCCGCGAACAGGCGGTCCGCCTCGAGCGCCGCCTTGAGGAACGCCACGACGATCTCCGGGTGCTCCTCGGCGTAGGCCGCGCGCACGAGGACGCCGTGCGCTGTCGGCACCTTCACGCTGGATCCGTCGTAGATCTTCCGGGCGAAGCCGCGGAACGGGAACAGCTCCGCGAAGGGGACGAAGTCGGCGTGCGCGTCGATCTTCCCCGCCTTCAGCGAGGAGCCGCCGACCTCGGGCGACTGCGAGACGACCGTGACGTCCCTGTCCGGATCCCAGCCGAGATCGCGGATCGCCCGGAGCAGCATGCCGTGCGCGGACGAGCCGAACGGGACGGAGATCTGCTTGCCCTTGAGGTCCTTGAGGCCCTGCGCCGGCGAGTCGATCGGCACGACAACGCCGTTGCCGCTGCCGAGCGCGCTGCCGGAGAGCGTGGCGATGTAGAGGCTGCGGCTGCCCTGCTTCTGGAACGCCACGCCGTTCAGCACGCCGGGGAAGTCGGCCATCGCGCCGATGTCGAGCTTCTCGGCCACCATCTCGGTCGTCAGCGGCGGCCCGGAGGTGAAGTCCTTCCACTCGATCTCGTAGGTGACATCCCTGTATTTGCCGTCCCTCGGCAGGTGCTTCTCCAGCAGCTTGAGCTCCCGGATCAGGAGCCCGCCGGTCGCGCAGTTGATGGTCGTGTCCTGCGTCCCGATGGCGATGCGGATCGTCTGCTTCGCGTCCGGCTTGCACGACAGGCCGACGAGGACCGCCGCGAGGAGCAGGAGCGCGCGAATACGGTGGATCATCGACTCAGTCCCTCGCGAAGGTCTCATGTCGTCCGGCGCCCGCCCGGATGGCTTCGAGCGCGCGGGTCGCCGCCTTGCGCACCTCGACGTCGGTGTCGCCGAGCAGCCGGTGCAGCGGCGCCTCGGCGACCGCCGCCCTGAGCTCGCCGAGCGCCTGGGCGGCGGCGCGGCGGAGATCCGGGAGGTCGCTCCCGAGCAGCCGGATCAGGTCCGGCACGGCCGGCGCCGCCCGGAGGCGCCCGAGCGCGAGCGCCGACTCCTTCCGGACCTGCCAGGCGCCGTCGTCGAGCGCGCTCCGGAGGTGCGGCACGGCGAGGCCGTGGCCCGAGCGGCCGAGGACGATGGCGGCCTCGACGCGGACCCGCCAGTCGGGGTCCGAGAGCAGCGCGATGAAATCCTGGACGAGCGCGGGGGCGCCGGCCGGGTCGAGCGCGTCGATCGCGCCGACGGCGACCTGCCGCACCTGCGCGTCGGGATCCCGCAGGCGCGCCCGGAGCGCGGGCGCCGCCTCGGGCCGCCGCAGGTACGCCAGGGTGAGGACCGCCTCGCGCCGCACCTCGGGCGCGGGGTCCTCGAGCGCGCCCTCGAGGTGCGCGAGCGCCCGCGGATCGCGGAGCTCGCGGAGCGCCACGATGACCGAGACCCGCGCGAACGGCGGCCCATGACGCATTGCGTCAATCAGGTGGGTGGCGGCGTCGGCCCCGCGGAACTCGCGGAGCGCCGCGGCGGCCGCCTCGCGCACGTGGGTCTCCTCGTCCTCGAGCGCCCCGATGACGACCGGCACCGCGCGGGGGTCGCCGAGGTCCTCGAGGTGCCCGAGCGCGAGGGCGCGCACGGTGGGGTCCTCGTCGCGGACGGCCTCGATGAGCGGGCGCACGATCTCCGGATCCGAGAGGTCCTCGAGCTGGGTCAGCGCGAGCTGGCGCGCGCCGGGGTCGGGATCGCGCAGGACGCTCTCCAGCTCCTGCGCAAGGGACGGATGGGTCATGTCGTCTCCGGCTCCGTCGTCAACGAATGAGAAAGGGGATCTTCACGGTGATGGCCTCTTTGGGGCAATCGATCTCGCAGGCGAGGCAATACCAGCACTCGTCGTAGGCCATGTGCGCCTTGCCCGTCTCCGGGTTCACGGCGAGGCAGTCGACAGGGCACGAGTCGATGCAGATGCGGCAGCCCTTGATGCAGGACGCCTCGTCGACAACGACCGGTAGATCGAAGCGGACGACGGCCTCGGCGTTGCCCGCGGTCCGCGCGCGCTGGGCCTTGACGGACTCTCTGTTAAGAAGGTGACCCATGGATTGACCTCTCGGCGCGTCAGAGCGACGCGCGCTGCTCCTCGGCGGGGATGCGCAGCTGCTGGTATGTCTTGCGCTCGCCGTCGTCGATCGGGAAGAGATAGGGCTCCACCGGACGCTTGAAGGCGACCATCTCGTCGCGCTCGTCCTTCTTCAGGTTCACGTGCGCGAACCAGCGGCGATCGTCCATCTCGGGGAAATCGAGCCGATGATGGTAGAGGCCCCAGCGGCTCTCGGTCCTGTACAGCGAGGCGCGCGCGGCCATCTCCGCGCAGTCGCGGATGAAATGGCACTCCATCACCCGCATGAGCTCGTGCGGGCTCGCGGCGGTGACCTCCTCGAGCTCGTCCTTCGCCCGCAGGAAGTACTCGAGCCCGAGCGTCATCCGGTTGCCGGTCTTGGGCGGCTGGAGGTAATCGTTCACCAGGCGACGCACCTTGTATTCGTACTGGTGAGGCGCCACCCCGCTCTTGCGGGACAGCGGGGCGAGGATGCGCTCTCGCTCGGCGTCGACGGCGGACGCGAGCGGCTCGACGGCGGGCGTGCGATCGAGGTAATCGAGCGCGTTCTGGGCGCAGATCTTCCCGTAGGTGAGCGCGCCGAGCAGGTAGTTGTGCGGCACGCACGCCATGTCCCCGGCGGCGTAGAGCCCGGGCACGGTGGTCTCGCCCCTCTCGTTGACCCACACCCCCGACGCGCTGTGCCCGCTGCACAGGCCGATCTCGGAGATGTGCATCTCGACGAGATCGCTCGCGTAGCTGTGCCCCCTCCCCTCGTGGAAGCGCCCGCGGCTCGGGCGCTCGGTCTGGTGGAGGACCCGCTCGACCTCGGTGATCGTCTCCGGGGCGAGGTGGGTGAGCTTCAGGTACACAGGGCCGTTCGCGGAGTGGAGCTCCCGGTAGAACTCGAGCATCATCTGCCCGCTCCAGTAATCGCTCTCGATGAAGCGGTGCCCCTTCGCGTTGACCGTGTGTCCGCCGAGCGGGCCGGTCACGTAGGCGCACGCCGGGCCGTTGTAGTCCTTGATCAGCGGGTTGATCTGGAAGCACTCGATGCCCGTGAGCTCGGCGCCCGCGTGGTACGCCATCGAGTAGCCGTCTCCGGCGTTCGAGGGGTTCTCGTACGTCCCGTGGAGATAGCCGGACGCCGGCAGCCCGAGCCGCCCGGAGGCGCCGCAGCAGAGGATCACCGCCCTCGCCTTGATGACCTCGATGTGGCCCTCGCGCGTGTCGAAGCCCATCACCCCGGCGACCTGCCCGTCCGACACGAGGATCCGTGTCGCCATGACGCGGTTGACGACGCGCACCCCGGCGCGCTTGACCATGCGGGTGAGGATCTTCTTGAGATCGTAGCCCTCCGGCATCGGGAGCACATAGCTCCCGTTGTGGTGGACCTTCTTGACGTCGAAATCGCCCGAGCGCGTCTTCTGGAACTTCACTCCCCACGAGTCGAGCTCCTGGATCATCGCGAAGCTGTTGCGCGCATATTCGTAGATGGCGCGCTGGTTCACGATGCCATCGTTGGCCACCGTGATCTCCTTCACGTACTGCTCCGGCGTCGAGTGACCTGGGATGATCGCGTTGTTCAGGCCATCCATGCCTATCGCGATCGCGCCGCTCCGCTTGATATGCGCCTTCTCGAGGAGGACCACCCTCCCCCGAGGCAACCGCTGTTGCGCCTCCACCGCTGCAGTGGAGCCTGCGCTGCCGCCGCCAACGACGACGACGTCCGCCTCTGTCACGCGAATGTCCATTGCGAATCCTCTGGTTTTCAGGCGCGCGCGCGCACGCACGCAGACGACCCCACCACCGAAGGTGCCAGTGGCCCAGGGTCGGACGCCCGGCGTCTTCCATCACAGACGCGGCATCCGTTTTAACAGACGCCCACTTCCTGGGCAATCGCTTTGTGGCTCCCGGGCAGCAGCCGGTGGCTCTCGCGCAGCAGCCGGTGGCTCTCGCGCAGCAGCCCGCGGCCCCCGGCAGCAGCCAGCCGGGCGCAGGCGTGGCGCCGGGGCGCCTTGCAAGCGAAAACTCAGGGGCGGCGGTGGACGGCGGCAGGGCCGTGGCGGCGCTGCGCCCAGACAGGCTCACCCCCGGTGCGGATCCCCGACCCGCCCAGAAAGATTCGCCTTTCCACCATGGTTGTCCCCCCGAAGACGCGGGCGGGACGCTACCATGCGGGTGACCCCGTAGCCCTCCCACGGATCGGGGGACCGCGCGCGGTCTTCACCTCCTCGGTCACCCTGATCCACCGCGCCCGGCGCCTCCCAGCCACGGCGCCCGCGCGCCGCTTCGCTGCATGGCCAAGCACCCGTCCCAGCTCGCCGACCTAGAGATCCAGCGCCGCCTCGGCGCCGGCGGCATGGCGGAGGTCTTCCTCGCCAAGAAGCGAGGCGCCGAGGGGACGTACAAGCTCCTCGTCGTCAAGCGGATCCTCCCCGCGCACGGGTCGTCGCGGCGCTTCCGCGCGATGTTCGTCGAGGAGGCGCACCTCGCGACGCGCCTGAACCACCCGAACATCGTCCAGGTCTACGAGTTCTCCGACCACGGCGAGGACGGGCTGCTCCTCTCGATGGAGTACGTCGAGGGCTTCGACCTCGGCAAGCTGATGCGGGCCGCCCAGCAGAAAGGGTCGCGGATCCCGCCGCTCGTGTCGGCGTTCATCGTGTCCGAGGCGGCCAAGGGGCTGCACTACGCCCACGAGCGCAAGGACGAGGGCGGCATGCCGCTCGCGATCGTCCACCGCGACGTCTCGCCGCAGAACGTCCTGATCTCGTTCGAGGGGGTCGTGAAGATCGCCGACTTCGGCATCGCCAGCGCGAACCTCTTCCGCGAGGAGCCCGGCGTGCTGAAGGGCAAGTTCGGGTACATGTCGCCCGAGCAGGCGCGCGGCGAGCGCGTCGACCGGCGGAGCGACATCTACGCGCTCGGCGTCGTGCTCTACGAGCTGCTCGCCATGCGCTCGCCGTACGGCAAGCTCGACGACGAGGCGCTGCTCCAGGCCGTCAAGGAGGGCCTCTTCGAGCCCCCGTCCGCGCACGCGCCCGACATCCCCGCGGAGCTCGAGGCGATCGTGATGCGCGCCATGGCGGGCGCGCCCGAGGACCGCTTCCAGACCGCGCGCGACCTCGCCGGGGCGATCGCGCGCGTGCTGCTCGCGAAGCAGGAGCTCGTCGACAACGCCTCGGTCGAGCAGACCGTGGCGCACCTGCTCGGCCGCGAGCGAGAGCAGGAGGCGCGCGCGCACGCCGCCGGGGGCCCGAAGGAAGAGGAGCAGGACGAGAGCTCCGAGGCGCAGCCGCAGACGCTCGCGGCGGTGCCGGCCGCGCGCACGGGCGGCGACGTCGAGGGCACCGGCGCGCCGCGCGTCGTGCGCGAGGTGCGCCACGTGGCCGTGGTGACGATGCGCATCGAGGGCGTCGACGCGCTGCTCGGGGCGCAGGGGCGGCTCGCGGGCAGGCGCAGCGGGCGCTCGATCCGCACGACGCTCGACGCGATCGCCTTCAAGCACGGGGCGATCTGGTCGTGGGAGTCGCACGCGAGCGCGCGCGCCGTCGTGGGCCTGCTCGCCAACCCGTCGCGCGCCGCGGCCGACGCCGCGTCGCTCGCTGTCGACGTGCACGAGGCGCTCGCGGGCGCGTCGGAGGACCTGCCCGTCGAGCTGCGCGCCGCGATCGGCATCGTCCGCGGCATCGCGTACGGCGAGCGCGACGAGCAGGGGCACCTCATCAACCACGCGCTCAAGGAGCCCGCGAACTTCCTCGCCGAGCGCCTCGGCAGCCGCACCCCGTTCGGCAAGACGTGGGTCGCGGGCGGCGTCTACCGCCTCGTCCGGCGCGACTTCCGCTGGGGCGACGCGCCGTCGCTCGACCTCGACGACGCGCAGGGCTACCAGGTCCCGCACCAGATGCGGCTCTACGCGCTGCAGCGCCCGCTGACGCGCGAGGAGCGCATGGCCGAGATCGCGCTCTCGCCGAACGACCTCGTGGGGCGCGACGCCGAGCGCGCCGACCTGCACGCGGCCTACCACAAGGCGGTCTCGCCGCCCGCGAAGGCGCTCAGTGAGCCCGCGCAGCCCGCGCAGCCCGCGCAGCCCGCGCAGCGCTTCGGCGAGGGCGACCCGCCGCCGAGCCTGTCGGGCAAGCCGCCCAGCCCGCCGGGCGGCTCGCTCCGCGGCCAGTCGGTGGCGCGCGTCCTCGTCGGCGAGATGGGCATCGGCAAGAGCGCGCTCATCTCGACGTTCCTCTCGGAGCTGCCGGGCGAGGCGCGCGTGCTGCACGTCGAGTGCTCGCCGGTGAAGAGCGAGCTGCCGCTCGCCACGGTGTGCGACGTGCTCCGCGACGTGACCGGGATGGGGCTCGACCACGCGATCGACGACGCGGCGCACGTCATCCGCGCGCTGCTCGGGCCGATCGCGCGCTCGCCGCTCGGGGCGCGCCTCGTCACGCGCCTCGCCGAGCTCGTCACGGGCAAGCAGGTCGAGCACCCCGAGGAGGACGCGACCGCCTACGGCCGCGATCTGGTGGCGCGCGGGGTGAAGTACCTGCTCGGCTCGCTGGCGCGCCACCAGCCGCTCGTCGTTGTCATCGACGGCCTCCAGTGGGCCGATCGCCCGAGCCTGGAGCTCATCTCGGAGCTCCTGAAGCAGCGCGCGGAGCGGCTCCCGGTCCTCGTCCTGCTCCTCACCCGCCCCGAGGAGCGCGTGACCCCGTTCATCGAGGGGCTCGTGCGGATCGAGCTCCGCGGGCTCAGCGCCGAGGAGCAGATGCGCCTCGTGGAGGCGCGCCTCGGCGTGCGCGAGGGCGTGGCCGCCGTCTGCGGCGAGCTCGTGCCGCGCGTCGCCGGCAACCCGTTCTTCCTGCTCGAGATGGTCGACGCGCTGCTCGAGCGGGGCACCCTCGAGATCGTCGAGCACCCGGGCGGGCGGCACGAGCTCGTCCGCCACGACCGGACCGGCGACCGCGGCGAGCCGCTCCCGTCGACGCTGGAGCAGCTCATCGGCGACCGCCTGCGCGAGCTGCCGCCCGCGGAGCACGACGTCGTGAACTGGCTCGCTGTCGCCGGGGGCCCGCTGCTCAAGGACGACATCCTGAACCTGACCCGGCTCGCGGACGACGAGGCGGTGACGCGCCTCTGCGCGCGCGGCCTGTGCGATCGGCGCGCCGGGGCGGTGGACTTCCGGCACCCGCTCGTGCGCGACGTCGCCTACCTCGCGCTCGACAGCGCGAGCCGCGTGCGCATGCACCGGCGGCTCGGCGAGCACCTGTCGACGACGCCGCTGGCGCAGGGGCTCTCGGCCGCGATCGTGGCGCAGCACCTCGCGCGCGGCGAGGCGCCCGGGCCGGCGGCGGAGCTCTACCTCGACGCGGCGCGGGCCGCGCGCGCGGGGCATCAGGCGCAGCTCTCGCGCCGGTACTACGAGCGCGCGCTGTCGCTGCTGCCGACCGGCGACACCCGCCGGATGATCGCGCACGAGGNTGCCGACCGGCGACACCCGCCGGATGATCGCGCACGAGGCGCTGGAGGCGATCTTCCGCCACCTCGGCCGCCGCCGCGAGCGGCGCAAGCACCTCGCGTCGCTGCGCCAGCTCGCCAAGGAGAGCGGGCAGGCGCGCTGGGCGGCGCTCGCGCTCGTGCGCACAGCGCGGCTCGACCTCGACGACGGCCACCTCGCGCGCGGCCTGCCGGTGGCCCAGCGCGCCGCCGAGATCGCGCGCATCGCGCGCCGCCCCGCGCTCGAGGTCGAGGCGCTGACGATCCTGTCGGAGGTGCTGCGCGAGCTCGGCGACGTCCAGGGCGCGATCAGCGCGGCCGACCGGGCCTTGCGGGTGACGCACACGGGCGGGCTGACGCCGCGGGCGCGCGCGGAGGTGCTGCGCACGAAGGGGGTGCTGCTGCGCCGGGTCGGCCGCGTGCAGGAGGCGGTGGAGGCCTACGCCGAGGCGATCGCGGTGTTCCGCGCGGTGGGGGCGCGGCGCAGCGAGGCGCGCGCGAAGAACTCGCTCGCGGTGGCGATGTTCGTGCTGGAGCGCTTCGAGGACGCCATCGCGGTCGGGCTCTCGTCGATCTCCATCGATCTCGCGATCGGGGGGCGGTTCCAGATCGCGAAGACGCTGAGCAACATCGGCCACGCGTACGCCAAGCTCGGCGACCTGCCGCGCAGCCTCGCGTACATGAAGCGGGCGCGGGAGGCGCACGAGCGCTATGACGACCAGGACGCGCGGGCCGACACGCTCCTCTGCTCGGCGGGGATCCTGCTCGAGGCGGGCGACGTCGACGCCGCGCACGCGCTCTGCGCCGACGCGAGCGCGCTCATCGCGATGACCGGCAGCGTCTATGACATGATCCACGAGCGCAACGTTCGCGGCCTGCTCGCGAGGGCGCGGGGGGACATCCAGGGGGCGCTCGCGAACGCCTCCGAGGCGCGGCAGCTCGCCGAGTCGCAGGGGCTGATGAGCTACCACGCCTACGCGACGGCGATCGAGGCGGCGTCGCGGGTGGACGCGGGCGAGGTGCACACAGGGGTGCTGCTCGCGCGGACGGCGCTCGGCGCGGTCGAGGCGAGCAGCTCCGAGTACGGCATCGAGGTGCGCGACCTCTGCTGCGCGGCGCTGCAGAAGGGCGCGCCGGCGAGCGCGGGGGACGCCTACCACCGCGCCGCGATGCACGTGCGCCAGGTGGCGGGCTACATCCGCGACGCGCGGCTGAGGGCGCTGTTCCTGGAGCGCACGGTGGTGCAGCGCATCCTCGCCGCGGAGGCCGAGGGTCCGGCGGCGGGGCACGACCCGCTCCGCCGCGGGGAGATGGCATGACGGGTACCGGCGGAAGGACAGGGACGAAGCCGCGGCGCAAGGTCGCGGTGATCCTCTCGGGCGGCGGGGCGCGGGGCGCGTACGAGGTCGGCGTGCTGTCGTACGTGCTCGACGCGTTCGCCCGCCTCCGCGGGGCGCCGCCGCGCATCGACATCCTGTGCGGGACGTCGGTCGGCGCGGTGAACGCGTGCTACCTCGCGGCGCACCTCGACGACGCGACGCTGGGCATCCGGCGGCTCGTGAACCTCTGGACGCAGCTCAAGCTGGAGACGGTGCTCGGCTTCGGGGTGCGGCAGGCGATCTCGCTGCCGAAGCTCGTGTTCGGCGGCGGGGCGCAGGGCGTGGGGCTGTTCGACGTCTCGCCGATGCAGCGGCTCGTCGAGCGGGAGATCCCGTGGCGGGCGATCGCGCGCACGCTGCGCCACGGGTACCTGTCGGCGGTGAGCGTGTCCGCGACGGAGATCGGGACGGGGCGCACGGTGATCTTCATGCAGACGGGCCCGGACGGGGCGCTGCCGACGACGGCGCCGCCGCGCACGATCATCCGGGGCGCGCTGATCGGCCCGCCGCACGCGCTCGCGTCGGCGGCGATCCCGATCCTGTTCCCGCCGGTGCGCATCGGGCGCGATCTGTACATGGACGGCGGCGTGCGGCAGAACACGCCGATCGCGCCGGCGCTGCGGCTGGGCGCGACGCACGTGCTGGCGATCGGGCTGTCGCGGGAGGTGCGGAGCATCGACGCGGGCGACAGCGGCAAGCCGCCGGGGATGGCGCTGGTGCTCGGCAAGGTGCTGAACGCGTTCCTGCTCGACCACATCCAGACCGATTTCGAGGTGCTGACGCGGGTGAACCACATGATCGAGGACGGCGAGCGGGCGTTCGGCCCGGATTTCCTGCCCTCGATCAACGCGGCCGCGGCGCAGCGCGGGGCGCTGCCGTACAGGCGCGTGGAGACGCTGGTGGTGCGGCCGAGCGTGGATCTCGGGCGCCTGGCGGCGGAGCACGTGAAGGCGGGCAAGGTGCAGGGCGGGCCGGCGATGATGCGGCGGCTCCTGTCGCTGGTCGACGTGGGGGCGGAGAACGACGCGGATCTCGCGAGCTACCTGCTGTTCGACGGCTCGTTCACGCGGAAGCTCATCGAGCTCGGGCGGGCGGACGCGGAGGCGCGGCGGCACGACGTCGCGGATTTCTTCGGGAGCGCGGCGGAGGAGGCGGAGCCCACGCTGTCGGACAGCGCGGAGTGGTCGATCCCGCCGCCGGTGGGGCCTGGCGGATCCATCTAGCGCTGCCCGGCTCCACGGCCTCGCGCCCCCTCGAGGAGAACGCGGTCGTCCGTGAAAGGGCGGCGTGCTGGACGACAGGGACGTTCAGATCTGGATCGACTGGCTGATCAGGGACGGAGAGCTGCGCCCGGGTCAGGTGAACGCCCGCGACCTGTACACGAACGACCTCAATCCCTACGCCTCCGGCGAGCCGGCCGACGGACAGCCTCACGACCGAGGCCCGACGCCCGCGGCCACGCAGTGATGCGGCGGTCTCGCCCCTGACAGGCACGCTCCCGAATACGCGAGCTTTCGGCGCCGCGGGCGCGCGCCGCGACGCAAACGACACAGCCGCGAGGCGTTCCTTCGAACGCTCCGCGGCTGGATCACGAGCGACGCTCCGGGCGGCGCTCCGCGAACGCCTCGCGCGTCGCCCTCAGCGCTCTTTGTCCTTCTTGTCGCTCCCCTTCTCGCTCTTCTTCTTCTTCTTGTCGTCGCCCTTCTTGGACGTCGACTTCGACGCGACCTTCTTCGGCTCGTCGCGTCCCAGCGAGATCTCCAGTCGATCGCCGCGCGCCTTCGCCTTGTAGGCGGGCACGCCGTCCTTGAACTGCAGGGTGATCTCCGCGCCGTGCGCCGTGTTGACCACGCGCACCGACGCGATGCGCTTGTCCTTGCGGGCGAGGCCGCTGCCCGAGGACAGCGCGCGCCGCTCGGGGAGCGACACAGTGAAGCCCATCGCGCCGGCGGCGCCGTTCAGCTCGTCGATGGGGCCGTCCATCTTCAGCTTGAGCACGACGGGGTTCCTGACGGTCCCCTGACCCCACTCGCGCGGGCTCTCCTTCTCGTCGTCGCCCGACTCCGCCTCGTCCTCGTCGCCGGGACCGCCAGGGACCGCCGCGGCCTGCTGCGCGAGCGGGTCGCCGGCCAGCGCGCCCGGATCGGCCGGCGGCGTCGGCGGCACCGGCTCGGTCGTCGACAGCGGCGTCGCGCCGAACAGCGGGACGTTCGCGGTCAGCACGCCGCCCGGCGCGGC
>NZ_JEMA01000336.1 GCF_001589285.1 Sorangium cellulosum
GTCATTATTACTGTCGCTCTACACACCGTCCCCTACTTTGGCGCTCACGGGCAAGGTCGAGCACTTCGGCCGTGGCCTCGTCCTGCGGTGGCGCTGGCGCTCCGAGCAGCCGCCCGATCGCCTCGTGCGCAACGCGCGCAGTCTCGACATCGCCGGGCACAATGGCCACCCGCAACCCCTCCCCGAGCTGCTCAAGCAGCATCACCCTCACCGACGCCCCCTCCCCCGCCCCAGAGCGCCTTTTGAATCCACCGCGTCTGCCATTTCGCCACGTGGCCAAGCTATTGATTTTGTTGAAAATTTTGTCTCGTTGCCCTGCCCCCTCCTCCGTGCCGTTCCCCGTGGCCTTCCTCCTCCCCCGAGCTCGGGGATCGCCTCGGCGAGGTAAGCCAGCTCGCCATGACCCAGTTCTGCAAACGTCCTGGCCGCCCGGCGATACCTCTGGAGCCTGACAGAGCTCCGGCGCCCGGCCCGGTCGTCGATCCAGGTCTCGCTGCGCCCGTTCGCGAGGGCGACGGTGATGATGGTCGAGCGCGCGTCGTGGGTCCGCACCTGCTGGCGCTCGTCGGAGTCCTCGAAGAGCTCCGGGCGGTCGATGCCGGCGAGCTGGAGGTGGGCGCCGAAGCGCTCGGCGGCATGCTCGACNGAGCTGGAGGTGGGCGCCGAAGCGCTCGGCGGCATGCTCGACGCTGAAGCGGGTCGCCGTCCTCGTTCACGAAGAGCGGCGCGGAGGGAGCCGGGTTGCCGCGAAGCGCGAGCCAGGCGCGCAGCGCCGGACCGACGCCGGGGGAGAGCGCCCGGACGCCGGGGTCGTTCGTCTCATTCTTCTCGAGGCGCAGCACCCCGCGGTCGAGATCGACATCCTGGACCTGCAGGCGCGCCGCCTCGCTGATGCGCGGGCCCACTCGTGCAGGTAGCCCCAGAGCACGCGCCAGCACAGCGGGATCGCCGTGCAGGCCAGCAGGCGCGCGTCCTCGTCAGG
>NZ_JEMA01000337.1:0-109 GCF_001589285.1 Sorangium cellulosum
GGGGGCCGCCTGCGCCGCGGGGGCGGCGGGCTTGGCAGGGGCCATCGTCGGCGTGGCCCCGGCGGGCGCCTGCGCGGCCGGCTTGGCCGCCGGCGGCGCTGCCGGCTTT
>NZ_JEMA01000337.1:136-9285 GCF_001589285.1 Sorangium cellulosum
CCGGCTTGGCATCCGTCTGCGCGGATGCCGGGCTGACGTTCGTCAGCGTCAGGAGCCCAGAGACCATTGCCGCCGAGGTCAACATCGTCAGCCGGCCCGATCGTGAACGCATACCGTAAGCCCTCCTCCGCGGATAGTGTCGCGTGGGCGCCCACTTAAGCCTTGAAGGCCGCTTTACACAAGGGTTTTCGCGTTCGTTTGGTCGCGCGCGCCCTCGATTTCACGGTTCGTGGCGCCGCGCGCCGCCTCAGGACATCAAGGCTCGTCGCCTCGCTCCAGCCATGCAGGGAAGCGAAGCCTCGCCTCGACGCCAAAGCCCAGCGTCGCCTGGCGCATGCGCGCGGTCCGCTCGGCGCCCCGAGGGAGGCTCTCGCGGAGCCGCCGCAGCGCCTCGATGTAGCGCGCGAACCGAGGATCCGAGAACAGCGCGCCGAGGTCCTCCCGGATGCGCCGTATCGTTCCTGGGCTGACGCCATGGCTGCTGAAGCTCATGGTCAGTCCGGGGGCGGCGACGACCGAGGGATTGACGAAATTCGATACCTCCGGGCGGTCGAGCGTGCAGACGAGGCGCCCGGCGTCCGTGAGCTCGCGATGGAGGCGCCGCGAGAGCGCGTCGTCGCCCGGGGCGAGGAACACGATCGCCGCGCCGGCGAGATCGTCGTCGACGTACGCGCGCCGGTGCAGCTCGATCAGCCCCTCCCGGCTGGCTCGCTCGATCGCCCCGTCGACCTGCCCTGGCGCGACGACCGAGACGCAGGCGCCCGCGGCGAGGAGCCGCTCCACGGCGTACGGCGTCTCGCCGTCGCCGCCGATGACGAGGGCCTGCCGGCCGTTGAGATCGAGCGCGATGGGGAAGAGGCGCATGGAGGGGAGTAGACACGAACGGGGGCGTCCGCGCAGCGCTTGTCGACCGGCGGGGGAGGTGCAGGACCGCGGGCGAGCTCGCTGCCCGTCCGCGCCGCGAGCGGATCAACGGCTGGGCGGGCTCTTGGGCGGCGGGCTCTGGGGCGGCGGGGGGGCCGGGGGGAGGGACGGCTGCGTTCGAAATGCGAGCTTCCGGTCGGCGTTCCCGATGCGGGTCACGAACAGGCCGACGAAGGAGCCGAACAGCGAGTCGCCCGGGCCGATCGCGGTGGAGCCGGGCGGGCGGGTGACCCAGCGCTTGATGCGGTCGAGCATCTCGGCGCTCATGGGGTTCACCTCGACGAGCACGGCGACGAAATAGCGGCTGCCGTCACGGAGCAGGGAGCGCTCCACGAGCGGCAGCTTCCGGGCCTCGGCGCAGTTGCGGAGCACGCCCTCGACGTTGACCGCGATCGTGCTCGACTGACCTCCCGCCTGGATGAGCTGGATCCGGAACACCTCGTCCCAGAGGTCGTAGACGACGCGGCAGCTCTTGGCGGCGAGCGCCAGAGGGGTGCCCCCGCTCTCGTGGAAGAGGTAGCCGCGCATCGTGATGACGGTGGGGAGCCCGCTGAGCAGCTTCTTCGAGATCTCGCCGTCGACGACGTCGCGGAAGCTCACGGTGAGCTGCACGATCGTCCGGTCGAGCGTCAGGCTCGCCGCCCGGGTGGGCAACGCGGCCGGCGCGCCGAGCGCCTGCTGCGCGTCGGCGTCCGCGATCTCCTTCGACGGCTGCCGCCCCTCCGCCGCGCCGGGCCGCTCCTGGGCCAGGGACCGGCGCGCGCCGAGGCAGAGCGCCGCGAGCAGCGCCACCTCGATCCATCGCGTCGCGCGCCGTCGGAGCGCGGCGAGCGCTCGCCGCGGGATTTCCGCCGCGCGCCGCGCGCCACGCGCCGCGCCTCTCGGCCCGCGGCCTGCGGCCGAGCAGGTCATCTCCGCTCACCGCGCCGCGCCGGGATCATCCCGAGCAGGTTCGAGAAGGCGAGCGTCACGCCGCCGGCCGCCGTGTCGACCCGCAGACCGAGGTTGTAGGTGATGTCGACCGGCACGCGGGCGAAGCCCTCGTACCCGGTCGGCGCGTCGGTGAACTCGCGGCGGGTCGCGAGCCCGTACAGGCCCGCGGCGGCGAAGAGATCGACGCCGTAGATGGAGCCGCGGCCTGCGTAGACCGGGATGCGGTACTCCGCCTCGATCTTCGCGGTGAAGTCGCCGTACCGGACCTCGATGATGTCCGTGCTGAGGAAGTTCGGCGGCTGCCGCCGATCTGGAGCGAGGTCGAGCAGCCGATCGGGCAAGAGGTCGGTGAGATCGCCGACGTAGAACTTCTCGAAGAACGGCGCGTCCCCCGCGACAGCGCCGGCGAACGCCTCGACGCGGAGCACGTGCCGCAGCGGCAGGCGGAACCAGCGTTGCGCGCCGAACTCGAACTTCTGGTAGCCGTAATCGCTGCCGAACGGCGGCACCCCCACCGTGACAGCGACGGAGGCGAGCGTGCCCTGCGTCGTCAGGAAGGGCGCGTCGCGCGTGTCGTGGTCGATCGCGGCGCGCAGCGACGAGAGCACCGTCCTGCCGCCCAGGATGTCGAAATCGATCGGCTCGCGGCTGTCGCCGCGCATGTGCGACGCGACAGTGGGCACGGTCGCGTCGATCTGCTCCAGGTGGTAGTCGAGCGAGAGCTGCGAGGACGAGGAGACGTCGTGACCCGTGCCGAGCGTCGCGCCGAACCGCTTGTAGGCGACGACGGCGTACCCCGTGACCTCGCGCTGCTCGAGCAGCGGAGACTCGAACGAGACGTCCCGGTTGCCGAAGAAATCGCGGGCGTCGTTGTAGAGCAAGGTCACCGCGGCCGACCAGCGGGTCCCCACGAACGCGGGGTCGACGAAGCGGGTCCTCAGCGCGAGCTGGTCCGCGGCGAGCCCGACGCCGGCGCCGAGCGTGATGCCCGTCCCGGCGAGGTTGGTCTCGGCGACCTGCACGCCCGTGAACGCGGAGAGCGGCCGCGCGTTGCCGGCCGTGTCCTCGTCGGCAGCGATGCCCAGCCAGAGGTCCTGGACGACGAACGTGTTGCGCTCGAGCACGTCGATCACGAGCGTCGCGCTGCCGCGCTCGGCCCCTTTGCGGAGCGAGAGCCCGACCGAGGCAAAGAACCCGGTCCCGAGGAGGCGATAGCGGGTGAGCTCGATCTCCGGATCCTCGACGTCGAGCACGTCCCCCGCGCGGAACCTGACGTAGCGGAGGATCACGCGCGCGGCGGTCCGCGCGTTCCCGCGGATCTCGACCCCATCGAGGGCGTACCGGACACGATGCCTCGCCTGGAGCGCCGCGCCGGCGGACAGCCCTGTCGCGTGGAGGCGCGCGGCCGCGTGAGGCCGCTGCGCCGTCGCCGGGCGCGCCGCGCCGGCGGCGGTCCCGGCGCGTTGCCCGAGGGCGCGCCCTGGGCACGACCCTACGAGCAGCGCGCTACAGAGCGCGAGGAGTGCGCGGCTGAGCACGGGGGGCAGGGGGATGGCCGGGGAGCGTGAGGGACTCCGGGATCGACGAGGAGCCACCGGATCTTCGCGAGACCGCCAGCGCCTCCGGAGATCTCAGCGGCGCACCGTAGCACGATCGATCCCCTCGCCGCAGGGGTCGGCCGCTTCGGGCTCGACCGCGCGCGCGCCGTCGGGGTGCTCCGCCAGCACGAGCAGGTCCAGCCGGGCTGGTGTCGGCTCGATCAGGTGATCGGCCGCCGCGAGCAGCAGCGTCCGGACCTCGGTGCGGACGCTGGCGTCGCGCGTCCAGCGCGCGCCGACGCTCGCGGCGATGGCGCGGGCGAGGAGGAGCTCCGCGCGCCCGCGCACGTCCGCGGGGATCCAGTCAGCGATGAGCGGATCCGCGAGCATGGCCAGCGTCCTGCGCAGCCCGGCGACGCGGCGCGGGCCGAACTGCTCCGGCGCGCGGGCCGCGTGGCGCGCGAGGCGCAATGCCCTGCGGAGCGCCCGACGAGCGGCCTTGCCGACCACGGCGCCGCGCACGGTGAGCCGCGCGCGCGGCGCGTCGATGGCGTGCAGCACCGCGGCCAGCGAGAGCCCTCCGGCGATGACGAGCGCCACCGTCGCGGCGGTGGCGCCGGCGCCGCGAAGCTCCCAGCCGCCTGTCGCCGCGACGAAGGCGCAGCCGGCGACCAACGAGAGCCCCAGCGAGCCGAGCGCGCCCGCCGCATGCGACCGGCCGCGCCACGGCTCGCCTTCGCCCTGGAGGAGCCGCGCGTAGCCGTCGGGCGCGATCAGCCGGCCGCCGCTCGGGATGAGGCCCACCATGGCTCGCCGCGCCGCGCGCCCGAGGCCGACCTCCAGCGGGCCGAGCTCGATGCCGGGCGGCTCACGGAACGGGCTCACGCATCCAGGATAGCCCATCCCTCGCCGGCGCGAAGCGCGCCGGCGCACCCCGGCGCGCAGCGCCGCGGCGGCCGCGGAAGCGCTCCGTCCAGGCGCGCGGCGAGCACCAGGCGGCCGGCTTGCGGCTCGCGGCCTGTCGGACGGCGGCGGGCGGATTGCGCCATGTGCGCACGGTCGATACCCTCGACATGTGAGAAGCATCGCTGTCGGCGGCCTCGCTCTCGCCGGCGCCACGGCGATCGGGGCGCTCCTGATCGGCGGCCCCGGCTGCAGCGACACAGCCTCCTCGGTCTGCGCCGGGCTCTGCGACTGCTGGCAATGCAGCGGCGTCGAGTACGAAGAGTGCCTGGACAGCATGGATGACACCGTCCAGAGCGCCGAGCGGAGGGGCTGCCCGGAGGCGGCGGACGGCCTCTCGCGTTGCGTCAGCGCGGACCTGAAATGCGCGGCGGACAGGGACGCCGCCGAGCCCACGAGCTGCGAGCGCGAGCAGCAGGCGCTGGCTGTGTGCGGCGTCAGGGTGCCTGTGCTCGGCCCCCTGTGCGAGCGGGGCGCGCAGAGGCACTGGGAGTGTCGGGGCGAGGAGCTCGGAGCCGACGCGTGCGAGGGCGCATCGCGGTGCAGGCTCGCCTGCTATGCCGACGCGAGCTGTGACGAGGTACGGTCCGACAGCTCTCGGCGGCTCGCCGACTGTTTCCAGCGGTGCGCGGAGCACGAGCCGACGCGCTGACGCGGCGGCGCGTGGCCTGTCACGGCTCCCCTGACGTCTGCTTCTGCGCGCGCTGCGCCTTCTCGACGAGGCCGCTCGTGCCCACGCGCGACGCGAGCGCCGAGAGGACCGCGCGCAGCGGGACGCCGCGCGACGCGAGGCCGACCAGGAGGTGGTAGATCACGTCGGCCGCCTCGGACGCCACGCGCTCCGCGGTCTCCCCGGCGATCGCCTGCGCGAGCTCGCCGGCCTCCTCACGGAGCTTCGCGCCGATGAGCGGCGCGCCGCCGTCGAGCAGCTTCCGGGTGTAGCTCTTCGTCGCCGAGGACGCCTTGCGCGCCTCGATCTCCCGCTCGAGCGCCTCGAGCAGCGCGGTCGCGTCCTGCCCCGCGTCGGCGGCCTCCGGCTCATCGTCGCCGCGGGCGTCGACCTGCCGGAAGAAGCAGCTCGAGCTCCCCGTGTGGCATGTCGGGCCGCGGGGCTCGGCGAGGATCAGGAGCGCGTCCCCGTCGCAGTCGGCGTGGACGCTCGTCACCGCCAGCGTGTTGCCGCTCGTCGCCCCCTTCTCCCAGAGCTCGCCGCGCGACCGGCTGAAGAAGGTCGCGCGCCCCGTCTCGAGCGTCCGGGCGAGCGACTCCCGCGTCATGTACGCGAGCATCCGCACCTGTCCTGTCAGCCGGTCCTGCACGACGGCCGGTATGAGCTTGCCCTCTCCGAATGCGATCTTCACAGCCTATGCCTCTCCGGTGGTGTCGGGCGCCTCCGCGGCGGCGCCGCGCTCGCGGGCCGTCGCCTGGCCCTCGTCCTTCGCGCTGCCGCGCTTGGCCCGCGACCGCTTGTCGCTGGCCTTCGCCGGCGAGCTTCGCTTCTCGCCCGCCTTGTCGTCCTCGTCCTCGTCGTCGCCCGGCTCGTCGTCGTCGTCCTCGTCCTCGTCGTCATCTGCGGCCCTGTCCGCGGCGGCGCCGGGGCTGTCCGGGAGGTTGAGCGCCATCGCCTGCTCCGGGTGGTCGAGGGCGGCCTTGTAGTAGATCGCGAACGCGATCGACGCGGCCAGCCCGGTCGCCAGCGCGACGGCCTGGGAGGTCGAATACTGGATCGTCGCGGACGCGCCGAACGTCTCGGGCTTGAGGACCACGTACAGGGCGATCGCCGGGACGAAGGCGAGCGCCTGCGTCACCTTGCGCACGACGTTGTCGCGGATGACGTGGGAGAAGCCGATCGTGTACCCCACGGCGAAGATGACGAGGCCGGCGGGGAGCAGCACGTGCTCCGGGAGCGAGGGCGGGATCGAGCCGCGCTCCGCGTCGTCGCGCAGGAGCTCGAGCAGGTAGCGGCAGACGCCGTACGAGAACGTGAAGAGGAGGAAGATCTCTCCGCGGAACTTCTGCCGCCTTCGCGCGAGGAGCAGGAGCGTGAGCAGCCCTGCGCCGACGAGCGCCTCGTAGATCTGCGTCGGGTGCACGGCGAGCGACGCCTCGGCGGTCGGATCGAGCCCGCGCTCCTTGACGTGCTGCACCCACGCCGGGGACCCGCTGCCGTGGTCCAGCGTGCCTTCGGGCCAGTGCGGGAACGTGCCGAGCTTCTTGAGCCAGGCCGGCGCCGTCTCGCCGAGCGGCCGGCCGAAATCGCAGCCGAAGAGGTAGCACCCGATGCGCGTGATCATGAGCCCCGAGGCCAGGCTCGGGACGGCGACGTCGGCCCACGGGAGCAGCGGGATGCGATGAGAGCGCAGGAACAGGTAGGAGCCGATGAAGCCGCCCAGGAACCCGCCGTACGCCACGAGCCCGCCGCGGCGGATGTCGAACATCGCGCCGAGCGAGTCGAACTCGTCGAGGTTCGTGAGGATGTAGAGCACGCGCGAGCCGACGACCGCTGCGAGCGCGGTGACGACGTAGCAGTTGGCCATCGTCTCCTTCGGCAGGCCGTCGCGCTCCGCGAGCCCGAGCGTCAGGTACCAGCCCACGACGAGCGAGAGGCCGAGCATGACGCCGTAGCTGTAGATGGGCAGCGGACCCAGGGTGTAGGTCTGCCCCTTGAACTGGGAGGCGAGGGCGGCGAGCGCGACCCCGGCGATGCCCGCCGCGGCTGCGGCCGGTTTGTTCTTCGCGAGGAACAGCCCGATCGCGCCCGCGAAAGCGATGCCCGCAGCGATCAGGAAGACCCAGAGCAGGGGCACGGTCCACACGGGCAGCGGGACGCGAAACAGGATGGGGTGCATGGCGCCTCTCCTTACGCCTGGGATTGGGCACCATCAAGCGCCGTCTCTCGGGCATGACGCAGCGGGCCAAGGCGCTCGTAGACGCTTGTCCGGCCGCATCGGGCGAACGCGGTGCGCCCGGGCCGACAGCGCAGCGTCGTCCCCCCTGACGATGACGTCCGCGAGCGGCCCTCGAAGTCCGCGCGCGCCGCTGCTAGCATCGATTCCGTGCTCTCTGGCCGCGCCGCCGTCAGCGTCTTCGCAGTCCCCGGGCTGCTCGCGAGCGCGTCGTGCGTCCCCGAAGGGCCGGCCACAGGCGACGCGAGCACGCGGCCGGCCGGGGCGGTCGCGGCGTCGGCGCCCCCCGGGGCGGCGGGGGCGGTCCAGGGCGCGAGGGGCGCGGGCGTGTTCGAGGACGACTTCAACCGGTCGGCGCTTGGCCCCGACTGGAACGCGCTCAGCCCCAGCTGGAAGATCGAGGATGGGCGGCTCTGCGCGCGCGCCGCGAGGAACCGCGGCGTGTGGCTGAAGCGGCCGCTGCCGGAGAACGCGCGGATCGAGTTCGACGCCATCGCCGAGGCCCCCGACGGCGATCTGAAGGCGGAGCTCTGGGGAGATGGGCGGAGCGGTGCGACGGCGGCGAGCTACACGAACGCGACGAGCTACCTCGTGATCCTCGGCGGGTGGAAGAACACGAAGCACGTGCTCGCCCGGCTCGACGAGCACGGCGAAGGTCGGCTGGAGATCGACGTCGATCCGGACAGCGATGACGAGCGAGCGCGCCCTGTCGCTCCGGGGCAGCCGTACCGCTTCCGGATCGAGCGCCATGATGGAAAAACGCTCTCCTGGTCGGTGAACGGCGTCGAGTACCTGGAGCTCAGCGATCCCGAGCCGCTCTCCGGACCCGGGCACGAGCACCTGGGCTTCAACGAATGGGATGCGCCGGTCTGCTTCGACAACCTGCGGATCACGCCCCTCTAGCCGCGATGGAATCGAGCGAGGTCGAGCGGGAGCTTGAGGAGCTGGAGACGCGCATCGAGCGGCTGCGCGCGCTGTACGAGCAGTACTTCATGGGCATCGAGCGGCTGGAGCCGCTCATCCCTCGGAAGGACGTCGACCGCCGCATCTGGGTGATGCGGCGCGAGCAGATCAGGAACACCGGGCTCCGGTTCAAGTTCCAGATGCTGTTCCAGCGCTACAACACGTTCCAGCAGTACTGGGGCCGCATCGCGCGCGAGATCGAGAACGGGACGTACCGCCGCGACGTCATCCGCGCAGCGAAGCGGGTCGGGGCGAAGGAAGCGCTCACGATCGTCGGGCGCAAGCGGGCGGAGCGCTACGCGGACCTCGCCGAGCAGCAGGCGACGGCGGGCGAGGCGCCCCGCCGCGGCGATGGCGCCGAGGATCACGAGGAGATCGACGTCGACGACGAGGCGGTCACGCTGGCGCCTCCGCCGTTGCCCCCCGCGTCGCCGGCGCGAAAGCAAGCGCTCGCTGTCGAGGACGCCCCTCGGCGCGAGGCCCCTGCGCAGCCGATCGCGCCGGAGGCGTCGAGCGCCGCGCCCGCGGGCCCGCAGGTGCGCCCGCTCGTCGCGCTCGTGCCGCCTGCCCCACCCCAGGCCACGGCCGCCGTGAAGCCCGCCCCGCTCGGGGGTTTGCCTCGCGGGCTCGGCCTCACCAGGCCTCAGCAGAAGTCCGCGGAGATCAAGCCGGCCGAGGCAAAGCCGGCCGAGGTCTCCCCCCCGGGCGGCAGGACCTCCGCGCGCCCCGCTGCCGACCGGAACCAGCCGGCGGCGGCGGGCGCCACGAGCCGTCAGCGGCTGGCCGAGCTCGCGGCGGAGATGCGCGCCCAGCGCGCGCAGAGCGGTGCGGCCGGCGACGCGACGAAGGTAGCGGCCGCACCGCCCGTCCTCCAGGCGGACGTCGCGCCTGAACCCCCGCCCCCGCCGAAGCGACCGCCCCC
>NZ_JEMA01000338.1 GCF_001589285.1 Sorangium cellulosum
GAGGCCGCGGTCGCCAGCGTCGAGCCTGCCTTCACGGCGGCGGGCGGGTCGAGATCGGGCGGCACGGCGGCGCTTCTATCAGACCTCCCGCCCCCGGGCGACCTCGGCGCCCGCAGCCCGGGGGCGGGCAGATCAGTCCCTGATCCTCGCCGCGCCGAGCCGCTCCGCGTTCGCCAGCACCCGACGCGCGATGTCCGGCCCCTCGCGTCGGCGATCCAGGTGCCGCGGGATGATCCCGCGCTCGGCCGCCTCCCAGAGCTCCGGCTGGGAGATCCCGGTCTCGGTCCGCGCCCGGAGCTGCGACAGGGAGATCTCGACCTCGGGCAGGAGGATCGGCGGCTGGGGATCGCGGAGGAGCGCCGGGTCGATGCAGCACGAGAGATCGTTCGCCCCGGCGGAGCGCGCGTTCAGCGAGGGGATGCCGAAGCGCGCCTCGAGGGTGCGGATGACCGACGCATGATCGAGCATCGTGCTCACCGCGCAGCCCCTCCGGACGAACGGGCCCGCGACGATCGACGGGACCCGGAACCCGAGCTGAGAGAACAGCGGATCGTCGTCCATCGTCGTGGGCGGCGCGACGTGATCGAAGAAGCCTCCGTGCTCGTCGTAGGTGACCACGAACAGGCACTGACCCCACTGCGGGCTCCTCGCGAGCGCGTTGTAGATGCTGGCCATGAGCACCTGCCCGAGCTGCACGTCGTGATCGGGGTGATCGTCGTTCGCGGCCGCGCCGAAGAACTGGGGGTCGATGATGGAGAACGCGGGGAGGAGCCCCGCGGCCGCGTCCTCGAAGAAGCGCTCGATCCCGGAGACGCCCTTGAACCTGAAGTACGCGCCCGAGCACCAAGGCACGTCATGGTAGTAGTTCCTGCTCGAGAGCCCTGCGTCGCTCAGCAGCTCGAACACGCTCGTGAACCCGGTGACCGGCACGTTCCTGGAGACGCCCCGCGACGTGGCGCCGTGCAGGAAGAACCGGTTTGGCCAGGTCGGTCCGAGCACCGAGCAGAACCAGCGATCGCAGACCGCCGAGGCGTCCGCGAGCGCGTAGAGGATCGGCAGATGCTCCCGCACGTGATACCCCATCACGTCGCGCTGGTGAGGCCCTGCGTGTGCGGCGACGAACCCGTCGTTGCTCCCCTGATTCCACTGCGCGTGGGCCGCGTCCCAGCTATGCGGCGGATCGGCGGGCGTGAACGTGTCGAGCTCGAAGGGCGAGACCAGCGCTCCGTCGAGCGCGAGGTTCGACTCTCTCCCTGTCAGGCCGTCGATCTGCCGGCCTTCCTTGAGCAGCAGCGAGCCCAGGTAGTGATCGAACGAGCGGTTCTCCATGCAGAGGACGACGATCGTGCGGATGGGTGCCAGCAGCTCTGCCGGGCTCAGGCCCAGCGTCTCCGCGCATCGATCCGCAGGAGCGCCGCCCGCCCCGCCATCTCCCGCCTGTTCCGCGCCTCCCGCTCCTCCAGCGCCGCCCGGACCCCCTGAACCGCCCGCTCCTCCAGCGCCGCCGTTCCCTCCCGAGTGCCCCGCGCTCGACGCGGCGTCCTCGCGCATCGCCGCGTTCTCCGTGGCGCTGCACCCGAACGTGGCGGCGCCGAGCGCCGCGCCGAGCCCCGTCAGCACGTGGCGGCGGGTCAGAGGATCACGTGGCGACACGTTCTGTTTTTTCATCACACACAGGATCCTCAGGAACGTGGGGCCGCGGAAGGACTTTTGGCGCCATTTCGGCTCAACGGTGCCTGGCGATACCTTGTCGACACATGAGCACGCCCGGCACGTGCCCTGTGCGTTACCGGGAAAACCTTTCTTTTCGCGGGGTCGCCTGGGTGGTATGAGTAGAAATCACGGGGGTCTACGTCTGCACTCTGTCACCTTCCGATGAGCTCAAACACGCTCCCACCTACGCCCGCCGGGATGAACGCCGTCGCGAACGGCCGGACGCTACGGCCGCTGCGGTTGTGCATCGTGGACATGAACAATGGCCACGTGAACCAGGCAATGCGCTGCCTGCGCGGGCTCGCCGCGGCGTTCTTCGAACGTGTCCAGACACACAACCCTGGGGTGGTCTGCGAGGCCGTCGAGGCATCGCCCCGCGACTCCAACGCTCCCATCCCTGCGGACTGCGATCTCTACCTCTCCTCGGGGGGCCCCGGCTCGCCGTTCGACGGGGAGGGCGAGCCCTGGATGCTCGACTTCGGGCGCCTGGTGGACGGCGTGGTCGAGTCGTCGATCCGCGGGGGCGCGGACCGGCGAGCGCTCTTCGCGATCTGCTACTCGTTCGAGCTCGTCGTCCATCACTACCGGCTGGCCGACGTCGTGCCGCGCGCCGATCGCAAGTTCGGCGTCATGCCCATCTACACGACTCCCTCTGGTCAGCAACATCCGCTGCTGTCTCCGTTCGGCGAGCGACTCTTCGCCTTCGAGCACCGCAACTGGGAGGCGGTGAACCTCGACGAGCGCCGGCTGGGCTCCCTCGGAGGCCAGCTCCTCGCCCGCGAGAGCCGGGACGGCGTCTCCAAGGGCCGGGCGATCCTCGGGCTGCACGTGGCGCCGGGGGTCGAGGCGGTCCAGTTCCATCCGGAGGCGGATCGCGCAGGCGTCATGAACTGGGTGGCGCGTCCCGAGCAGGCGGCCGCGTTCAAGGCAGCCTACGGCGAGGTCACCTACCAGGCGATGCTGCGCACACTGGACGATCCCAGGCGGCTCGCGCGCACCTACGCGCTCGTGATCCCGGGCTGGCTCGGGCGCTGCTTCAACGAGATCGCCGGCCCCCGCGGCTATGCGGCGCTCCCGCCTCCCGAGGACGCCCCGTGCTCGCGCTTCGATGCGCACTGCCGCGCCGAGGAGCTTGCCGCGGCTTCCGGTCGAGCCCCCGGCTCCGGTCAGCACGTCTCGCGCGGCGCCTGAGCAGAGCGCCGCGCGGCGCGCAGCGGGGATAGCCCCACGCTGGCACCACACTTCTGAAACGGAAGAGAAAGCGCCGCGACCGACGCGATCAACACGGACGACGCGCTCGACGCGGACGAAGTGGGCGCGCGACGGCCGGGTGCTCGCGCCTTGCGCGATGGCCCGCCTACGGCATATGGTCTTGAGATAAAGGATGAGCGCGAGCAGGGCTCGCGACCGAGCATCCGGCGCCGGGGACCCCTCGGGCACGCATGAGAGAGAACGTATGAATCACTCCCGTCCGGCCGCTCCGAGGAGTCTTCCGTCGCCGGACGTCCGCGGGCCGGGCGCGCCTGATGAGGGGCATGCGGAATGCGGCTCGCCCCAGGAAACTCCGGCCCTACGGCCCCCCGCGTTGGCCGACGACCCCGCCGCGCAGGAGGTCCAGACCGAGTCGCAGCTCTCCGATACGGCCCCGGTCGCCATGTCGCAGGTCCGCGACGCGCTGGAGCAGCTCAGCCGTGATCGCGGGACGCAGCCGCACGTGCTGCTCATCATCTACCACCGGCGCGGCGCCGAGACGGTGCGGCTCAACGAGGGGGTGGGGGTCGTCATCGGTCGCGATCCAACCGCCGACGTTCCGATCCCTGAGCGCAGCCTGTCGCGGCGCCACGCGCGCTTCACGTTCCAGCGCGGCGATGTGCTCATCGAGGATCTCGGCTCCACGAACGGCACCTTCCTGAGCGGGCAGCGCGTCGAGCAAGGCGTCTTGAAGCCCGGTGACGAGGTGGTGCTCGGGGAGATCACGGCCTCGCTGCGCGTGATCGCGAGCGCCGAGCTGCCCGTGTTCGATATCGATGTGCTGGACGCGCGTCGCGTCGGCTCGGAGCGGAGGAAGCTGCCAAACGTCGACGACCTGATGGGCGGGCCGACGCCGGCGGGTGGGTTGCGCGGGGTCAACGACGAGGGGCTCGTGATGCGAAGCCCGGCGATGCGGCCGGTGCTCGAGACCGCCATGCGCCTGGCGCGCTCGTCGGCGCCCGTGCTGGTGCAGGGCGAGACCGGGACGGGCAAGGACGTGCTCGCGCGGCTGATCCACGAGGCGGGCCCGCGCCACAAGAAGCAGATGATCCGCGTCGGGTGCAGCGGCGTTCCCGTGCAGCTCCTGGAGAGCACGCTCTTCGGCCACGAGGCGGACGCCGTTCCCGGCGCCGACCGGGCCCAGGAGGGCGTCTTCGAGGCGTGCTCGGGCGGCACCGTGGTGCTCGACGAGGTGGGCGACCTCCCGCCCTCCTTGCAGGCCGCGCTGCTGCGCCTCCTCGACACCGGTCGCGTGGCCCGCGTCGCGTCGGCCAGGGAGATCGAGGTGGACGTGCGGATCGTCGCGACCACGTACCGCGATCTCGAGGCGATGTGCGAGGCGGGCGCGTTCCGCTCCGACCTGCTCTACCGGCTCAACGCGGTGCCGCTGCGCGTCCCGCCGCTCTGCGAACGGCGGGAGGACATCGCGCCGCTGGCGCAGCGCTTTCTCCGACAGGCGAACGAGGTCCACCGCCGGAACGTGCGGTCGCTCGATCCGGAGGCGCTCGGGCTGCTGGAGCAGTACCCCTGGCCCGGCAACGTGCGCGAGCTGCGCAGCGCCATCGAGCGCGCTGTCGTGATCGCCAAGGGGAACGTCATCACGCCGCTCGACCTGCCGGAGAGCATCCAGGCCGTCCCGGCGCGCAAGCGCTCCACGCCGCCGCCGCCGGATCGCCCGCTGGTGGAGATGGCGACGCCCGGCTCCGGGCCGATGATCGGGCTCAAGGCGCAGATGGACCGCCTGGAGGCCGAGATCATCCTCGACGCCCTGCGCGCGACCAACGGCAACCTGGCGATGGCGGCGCGGCGGCTCAGGATGCCGCTGCGCACGCTGCAGGAGAAGATCGCCACCCACGGCCTGAAGCGCTCGGACTACCGGGACGGCCCGCCGTCACGCTCGAAGTAAGACCCGGGAGCGGGGCGGCGGGCGAGCGCCGCCATGGCCGGGCGCCGGGCCGTCGTCAGCCTTCGTCCTGCAGCACCGCCAGCGCGGCGTTGCGCCCGCACGCGCCGTGGACCCCGGCGCCGGGGTGCGCATACGACGAGCCCAGGTACAGGCCGCGGACGGGCGTTCGGTAGCGGAAGTAGGGGAACACCGGCCGGAAGAAGAGCTGATGCCGGATGTCGGCGGAGCCCCCGCCGAGGTCGCCGCCGATCAGGTTCGCGTTCATCGCCTCCAGATCGTCCGGCGCCCAGATCGCCCGGGCGAGGATCCGCCGCCGGAAGCCGGGGGCGAGCTCCTCGAGCCGCGCCTCGATGCGATCGGCGAAGCGCTCGCGCGAGGCCGCCCAGCCGCCGTCGATGGAGGAGGGGACGCGTGAGTAGGCATAGAGCGTGTGGCGCCCGGCCGGCGCGCGGGTCGGATCGGCGAGCGACTGCTGCCCGATCACGAGGTAGGGGTGCTCGGGGAGCACGCCGGCGCGCACCTGCCGCGTGAACTCCGCGAGATCGTCGAGGCTGTCGCCCGCGTGCACGACCGCCGAGCGCGCGGCGTCCTCGTGCGACCACGGCGTCGGGCCGTCGAGCGCCCAGTCCATCTTGAACGTGCCGAACCCCTGGCGGAAACGGCGCATGGCGCGCTGGACCCGGGCGGGGACGAGCTCCGCGTCGAGCAGGCGCAGGTAGAGCGTCGGCGCGGCGACGTCGGCGACGATCGCGCGGCGGGCGGTGATCTCCTCGCCGTCCGCGAGCCGGACCGCGGCCGCCCGTCCCTCCCTGGCGATGATCTTCTCGACCCGGGCGCCGCAGCGGAGGGCGCCTCCGCGCTCCTCGACGCGCCGGAGCAGGGCGCGCGTGAACGCGCCGGCGCCGCCCTCGGGCACGGCGAAGCCGCCGCTCGAGGCGAGCAGCGTGAGCATGAAGCCGACGATCGCACCGCAGGGATCTTCCGGGCCCACGTCGGTGTGGAGCGCGAGGCCGGGGATCACGCGCCGGGCCGCCTCGGTCCGGAAGGTGCGCGTCGAGAAGCCACGGCCGCTCGAGAGCGCCACCTGCGCGAGGCGGAGCAGGTTGAGCGGCCCGAAGCGGAGCATCGATCCGAGGGCGGGCGGCGTGGACAGGAGCGCGTTCAGCAATCGTTCTCGCGTGGCCGCGTGCCAGCCGGCGATCCGGCGCCACGTGGGGCCGTCCTCGCCCAGCGATCGCACGGTCGCCTCGACGTCGCGCGCGATCGAGGCGCAGGTCCCGTCGGGCGCCGGGTGGGCGCTGTCGACCGGCGCGTGCCGCCAGACGAGGCCGGCCCCAGGCAGATCGAGCGGCAGCAGCGCGGGGCTCGTCTGACCGAACGGGAAGAACGCCGCGCCCAGATCGTGGTGGAACCCCGGGAGCGTCACCTCGCGCGTGCGCACCGCGCCGCCCGGCTCCTGCTCGGCCTCGAGCACGAGCACCGAGAAGCCGGCGCGGGCGAGGTATGCCGCCGCCGTGAGGCCGTTCGGCCCCGCTCCCACCACGATCGCGTCAGGATCTCGGCTCTGCATCGTCGTCTGCTGTCCCTCAGCCCACGAGCTGCGCGCTCGGCATGTTGCGGTTCGAGGCGATCGCCTGGCCGCTCCTCCCCACGACCAGCACGCCGATCGCGATCACGTCGGGGAACATCGCGACGCCGCGCTGCGCGGCGCGGGCGGGCGCGACGCCGTCGGCGAGCCAGTCGTAGACCGCTCGCGCGAGCTGGCGGCGCGCGATCTCCTCGCCGATCCCGGTCGCCGCCACGGCCCCGTGCGGGCCGGCGTAGATCCCTGCGCCCATCAGCGGCACGTCCCCCACGCGGCCGCGGAGCGCGTAGGTCGACCCGCCCGTCGACGCCGCGGCGGCGAAGCGGCCGTGCGCGTCGCGCACGACGGCCCCGACCGTGTCGCACTCGATCGGCTCGGCGTCGAAGTTCCAGAACCGCCTCGCGGTGAGCGCGTGGAACCGCGCCGCGTCGTCCGTGTGCTCGCCGTCGCCGCCGTCTCCGCGCAGCGCCGCGAGGGCGCGGGCGTGCCGCTCGCGCGCCTCCTCCGTGACCGGATCGTGGTCGGCGAACCCGAGCCGGCGCGCGAACGCGGTCGCCCCGGCGCCTGCCAGGAGGAGGTGTGGCGTCTCCAGCACCTTCGCGGCCACGAGGACGGGGTTCTTCACCCGCTCGACACACGCGACGGCGCCGAACCGTCCATCGCTGGCCATCACGGCCGCATCCATCTCGATCGTCCGCCCGTCGAGGCGGAGGTTCGAGCCCGTCCCAGCGTTGAAGCGCGGATCGTCCTCCAAACGCGCGGTCGCCGCGATCGCCGCCGCGAGCGCCTCTCCGCCCGCGTCGAGCGCGCCGAGCGCGTCGTCTGCGGCCCTGGCGCAGCTCTCCGGCCCGCTCTGGGGCGCGGTCACCCCGCCGTGCGTGAGGATGACGTACTTCACTCGTGTCTCCTGCGCGTACCATGGCCGCGCGCCGCCGCGAAGCCGGCCGGGCGCGCCGCCCCAGGGCCAGGGACGCGACGGGCGCCATCGCCGCGACGCGCACAATCGCCGCGACGAACGTGGCCCGATGGAGCGGGGAGGCACCTCGGATGCCGGGCTGGGCCGCTGCGCTCGACACCCTGCCGCGCTCCTGATACGTCGCGCGCTCAGCCCCGGAGCGGTGCCGGCGCCAGCCGCCCGACCGCTCCACGACGAGCGCGGCCGGATCGAAGGCCGCCCCTGCGAAGCCGCCCAGCGAGGAGAGCAGAGACCGTGGCCAAGAACGAAGCGCCCAAGACCGCCATCACGCCCACGCGCAACGAGGACTACCCGGAGTGGTACCAGCAGGTCGTGCGCGCGGCCGACCTCGCGGAGAGCTCCCCGGTCCGCGGCTGCATGGTGATCAAGCCGTGGGGCTACGCGATCTGGGAGAACATCCAGCGCGAGCTCGACAGCATGTTCAAGGCGACCGGGCACAAGAACGCGTACTTCCCGCTGTTCATCCCGAAGTCGTTCCTTGAAAAGGAGGCCGAGCACGTCGAGGGGTTCGCGAAGGAGTGCGCCGTGGTCACCCACCACCGGCTCGTGCCCGGTCCCGGCGGCGGGCTCATCCCCGATCCTCAGGCCCGGCTGGAGGAGCCGCTCATCGTGCGCCCCACGTCAGAGACGATCATCGGCGCGGCGTTCGCGAGCTGGGTCCAGAGCTACAGGGACCTGCCCTTGCTGATCAACCAGTGGGCGAACGTCGTGCGCTGGGAGCTGCGCACGCGCCTGTTCCTGCGGACGACGGAGTTCCTCTGGCAGGAGGGGCACACCGCGCACGCGAACGAGGCCGAGGCGCGCGAGGAGACGCTGCGCATGCTCGGCGTCTACGCGACGTTCGCGCGCGACTTCATGGCGATGCCCGTCCTCGAGGGGCCGAAGACAGCGAGCGAGCGCTTCCCCGGCGCGGTCGACACGTACGCGATCGAGGCGATGATGCAGGACCGGAAGGCCCTGCAGGCCGGAACGAGCCACTTCCTCGGGCAGAACTTCGCGCGGGCGAGCGGTATCAAGTTCCAGACCAAGGAGGAGACCGAGGAGTACGCCTGGACGACGTCCTGGGGCGTGTCGACGCGCCTCGTCGGCGGGCTCATCATGAGCCACAGCGACGACGACGGCCTGGTGCTCCCGCCGCGCCTCGCGCCCGCGCACGTCGTCATCCTGCCCGTGTACCGGGGCGACGACACGCGCGCCAAGGTGGACGAGTACATCGACGGGCTCGCGAAGGAGCTCCGCGCGCAGCGCTTCGGCGAGCGGCGCGTCGAGGTCGAGATCGATCGGCGCGACATCCGCGGCGGCGACAAGCAGTGGGAGTGGGTGAAGAAGGGCGTTCCCCTCCGGATCGAGGTCGGCCCGCGCGACGTCGACGGCGGCGTGGCCATGGTGGCGCGCAGGGACCGCTCGCCGAAGGACAAGTCGAGCATGGCGCGCGCGGAGCTCACGGGGCGCATCACCGAGATCCTCGACGACATCCAGGCGGCGCTCTACGGGCGCGCGCTCGCGATGCGCGACGCGAACACGCACGTGATCAACAGCCGCGCCGATTTCGACGCGTTCTTCGCGTCGAAGGGGGACAAGGAGTCGCAAGGGGGGTTCGCGCTGGCGCACTGGTCCGGCGATCCCGAGATCGAGGCGGCGGTGAAGGACGCGCACAAGGTGACCATCCGCTGCATCCCGACCGGCGGGTTCGAAGGGGCGCCGTGGGCCGACGCGTTGACCGGCGAGGGGCAGTGCATCTTCACCGGCAAGCCGAGCCCGCGGCGGGTGGTGTTCGCGAAGTCCTACTGAGCAGCGGCGCGCGCGGCTCAGCGGCCGAACGCAGGCAGCACGTGCTCGGCGAGGATCGCGGGGAGCAGCCTTAGCTGCGCGCAGTGCCCGCCGGGGCCCGCCCCGGCGTAGCCGCGCACGTAGAGGCTGCCGCCGTCGTACATCCGGGTGAGCCGCAGCGCGTCGCCTGCCTCGCCAGGGCCGGAGGCGCCCGAGGGGGGGGCATCTCCGCTGGCGGTGACCGCGACGGGGCTCGCCCCGAGCTCGCTCAGCAGGAACGTGGCCGCCTCCCTCGTCGACGCGTAGCCGCTGGTCGGGGTCTCGCTGTGCGTGAGGTAGAAGAGCGGCGCGCCGCGCGCGGCGGCGCCCGCCAACGCGACGTACGGGGCGAGCTGCCCCTGCACGAGCGACGTCTGCCCGGGCATGTACGAGCCGTAGAGCGAGTCGAGCAGGATCAACGCGTCGATCGGGTCGCTCCCGCGCTCGATGATCCTGCCGATCGCGCCGGAGCCAGCGCTCCAGGACGACAGCGCCAGGCGTCGCGCGCGCGCGCCCGCGACCCCGACGGCGCTCGCGACCTCGCCGTCGATCGCCTGGAGGAGCGCGCCCCAGCCGCCGCCTTCGAGGGCGCGCGCGTACTCGCTCGATCGGGTCCCCAGGTCGACCCCCGCGATGACCAGCCCGAGGTCCCTGGGGGCGAGCTGCTTGCGCACGGGCTCCGCGCCGTGGAAGTGCACGAGGAGGTCGTAGCCGCCGTCCGCGCGGATCGCGCGTGCTGGCGGGACGAGGAGCCTGCCCAGCGGGAGGGGACGCCAGCGCTCGTAGGCGCCGAAGCCATGGTCGGCGAAGTCGCATCCCGCCTGCGCTTCGTGCTCGTCGAGCGCCGCGCGCTCGGGCTCGCCGCCCCTCGGCAGCGGCGACGGCTCCACGGGCGCGCTCGCCGCTGGCGGGGCAGGCGACGCGCCGGGCGCGTTGCTCCGGCGCAGCAGCAGCACACCGCCGACGACGCCCACGCTCGCCGCCAGCAGGAGCGCGTCGCGGAGCTGTCGCGCGCTGCGGCCGCTCAAAATCCGGGGTTGGTCACGGTCGGGACCCACTTCGTCGAGGGAGGTTTGCGCGGGGCTGTCCTGCGCGCGCCCGCCGCGCTCGATCCGGCGGCCGTCGCGCCCGGCGCGGCAGCGCTCGAGGCCGTTGGCGCGCGCCCGGCCGCTCGTCGCGGCGCGCTCGTTCCGGGCTCCTCGGCAACGGCGACGTCGCTCGTCTCGGGAGCCGGCGCGGCGCCCTCGGCGACGCTGCTCGCCATGGCCGAGGCGGCGCCGGCCGATATCGCCGGGGCGCCTGTCGTCGCGGCCGCTGCCACCGCGCCCGCGCTGCCGGCGAGCAGGGTGATCTGCTCGGACGAGACATCCTGCGGCGACGGTCGCCAGATCCACATCATCCCTGCGCCGACCGCCGCGACGAGCGCGAGCGACACCGCGGCGACCAGCGTCCCTGAGCGCCGTCGCGACGCCGGCACCTCGATCGGACCGAGCGGCGTCTCCTGGCCCGGCGAGCTCTGCGGCAGCGAAGGCAGCATGTGCCGCCCGAGCGAGGGAGCGCTCGCGCGGAGCGTGGGGGCGTCGGCGTTCGGGTGGCCCGGGGGGGGCTGCGTGAAGAAGAACTCGCTGATGCTGTCGCGGAGGAGCATCAGCTCGGGCGGGCGGGAGGCGCGCTCGTCCAGCGCGCGGACAGTGTCCCGGAGCGCGGCGCGCCGGCGCTGGTTGCGCTCCCCGAGCAGCCCGCGCACGAAGGCCCCGACGTCGTGGTCCGTCACCGGCGGCTCCTTCGCCAGCACGGACTCCAGCGCGGTCTCCAGCTCGAGCATCGTCTGGTAACGGTGGTCCGGATCCTTCTGCAGGCACGTCATCAGCACGTGCTCCAGCTCGGCCGGGAAGTCCGGGTTCTTCAGGCGAGGCGCCAGCGCGGGCCGGGAGATGATCTGCTTCAGCGTGAGGAGGTCGTTCTCCGCGGCGAAGGGGTGCTCCCCCGTCGTCAGCTTGTAGAGCACGATCCCCATCGCGAAGATGTCGGTGCGCCGGTCGACCCGCTCGCCCCGCGCCTGCTCCGGGGACATGTACGGCACCTTGCCCTTGATCTGTCCCGCCGTCGTGTCGTTGTGCGCTCGGTTCGTCGCCTTCGCGACGCCGAAGTCCACGAGCTTCACGTGGCCGTCGTACGTCACGAGGATGTTCTGGGGCGACACGTCGCGGTGCACGAGCCCGAGCAGCAGGTCGTCGTTCTGCGGATCCCGGAGCTCGTGCGCGGCGTGCAGGCCGAGGCACGCGCGGCTGAGGATGCGGAGCGCGACGCGCAGCGGGATGGCGACGCCGCTCTTGTTCGCTGCCCGCGCGATGACCGACAGCGCCTCGCCGTCGACCCACTCCATCACGATGTAGAGGACGTCGTTCTGCTCCCCGAGGTCGAGGATCTCGGCGACGTTCGGGTGGTGGATCCCCGAGGCGAGCCGCGCCTCCTCGAGGAACATCGTCTCGAACTGGGGGTCGTCCGAGAGCGACGGCAGCATCGTCTTGATGGCGACCGTCTTCTGGAAGCCGCGAAGGCCCTTGCGGCGCGCGGCCCACACCGTGGCCATTCCCCCCTGCGCGATGGGCAGGAGGAGCTCGTAGTGCCCGAGCTCCTTTCCCGGCAACAGCTCAGGTTGGGGGATCATGGCTTCGTGCGGCGCCCTCCTGACCGAACCGCAGGATCTCGGACGGCTCGAGCAAGTCTAGCATCCGGATCCCGCGGTAACGCTATGTGATGAAGCTCACGAAGGCGCCGCCCAGGAGGCGCTCCGTCGGCGCGGGGCGATCAGGCGCCGGGCGGGACCGGCTGTCCCCAGAGCTGCTGGTAGATCTCGCTGAGCTTCTGGTGGGTCTCGGCCGAGAAGCCGTTGACCGGATGAGGCCACCGGAAGCCGTCGCCCATGGCCTGGTTGCACGAGAAGGAGATGAGCAGATCGACAGGCGTGGGGTTGTTCGGCCGCACCATGGAGATGCCGAGGCCAGGGTAGAAGCAGTTGCCGCGATCCGCGGTGAAGCTGTCCTCGTCGCCGAAGACGTCCAGGATCTGGTCCTTGAGCTCCTCGTCCATGTCGCTGGTCGTGAGCTGGCGCTGCTGGAGGATGACGAAGTTCTTGAAGCGGGGCTGCGCCGGCAGCACCGGCGCCGCCGCCGTCTGCCCCGGGATCAGGTTGGGCGGGATGAGGCCGGGGAGCGCCTGCTGCAGCCCCTGGAGAGCGGCCTGCCCCATCTGCTGGAGCTCGGGCGGGATCCCGGGGATGAGGGTGGGGGCACCGGTCGTCGCCACGGGCGTCGGGGCCAGCTCCTGCCCCTGGAGGCGGAGCACCGTGATCTGCGCCTTGTCCATCTCGTCGAACGGCGCCGTGCGGGCGGCGCAACCGACGACGAGGGGTGCCAGCAAGGCGATGCCTGCGAGTGTACGGGTGGTGAGGTTCATGTTCACTTTGACGTTCATCTAGCACGGCTATGCGCGGGAAGGTGAACAGCGACCGCACGCGGCAGGCCCTCGCGCGCGGTCGCCCCCCCGGCGGGCTTCACATCGTGCTCGCGCCGAACTCGTAGAGCGCCCGGATCTCGCTCAGGCGCGCCGTGATGTCGGCCCGGGTCACCGTGGCGATCCGCTGCGTTCCCACCGCCTCGACGCAGAAGGAGGCTGTCGCCGTCGCATGGAGCATCCCGCGCCGGAGCGCGAGGGGCGTGATCTCGGGCTGGCACGCGAGGTAACCGATGAGCCCGCCAGCGAAGGCGTCGCCGGCCCCCGTGGGATCGATGACGTCCTCGAGCGGGAAGCCCGGCGCCGCGAACACGCCGCCCTCGTCGAAGAGCAGCGCGCCGTGCTCGCCCCGCTTGATGATCAGCCGGCGCGGGCCGCGGGACAGGATCTCCTTCGCGGCGCGGCGGATGTTGTACTTGCCCGAGAGCAAGCGAGCCTCCTCGTCGTTCACCACGAGCGTGTCGATGCGGCGCAGCATCGCCGCGACCGCCTTCGGCTCACCGTCGATCCAGAAGTTCATGGTGTCGGCGAGGACGAAGCGCGGTGAGCGGACCTGCTCGAGGACGTCGAGCTGGAGCGCGGGGTGGATGTTGCCGAGCAGGACGAAGGGCGAGTCGCGGTACGCCTCCGGCAGCTTCGGCGCGAACGACGCGAACACGTTGAGCTGCGTGTCCAGCGTCGTGCGGTGGATGAGATCCACGTCGTAGCGCCCGGCCCAGCGGAAGGTCTTGCCCGGAACCCGCTCGACGCCCTCGACGGCGATGCCTCGGCCGCGCATCGCCCCGAGCGTCTCCTCGGGGAAGTCGTCGCCGACCACGGCGACCGTGCGCACCGGCGCGAAGCAGGAGGCGGCGAACGACGCGTAGGTGGCTGAGCCACCCACGACGTTCTTTGCGTTGCCGGAGGGGAGCTCGAGGTCATCGAACGCCATCGAGCCGATGATGAGAATCGAGGAGGGGGTCGTCACAGGGGGCCTCTTAACCAGGTTTGCGCGCAGCGGCTAGCCGCGCGATTCATTTCGGAGACGCCGCCCGCGGCGCCGCGACGCCGCCCGCCGCGCCGCCCGGCGGAGCGAGCGCGGCCGCCGGCCGCGCTCAGTCGGCCTTCTGTCGAGGCCCGATGAGCCACTCGAGCCGCGCCTGGGCGTCGGGAGACGTCGCGCCGGCCGAGGTCATGATGGATTTCTGCAGCGCGTGGCGGGCGGGGCTCTGCGACACGTCGGGGAGGTCGTGGGCGAGGGCCTTCGCGACGTTCCGCGCGTGCACGATGTTGCGGTTGAGCACGGTGATGACCGCCTCGACGCTCACCGCCTCTTCCGATACGTGCCAGCAGTCGAAGTCGGTCGTGAGCGCGAGCGTGGCATAGGGGAGCTCCGCCTCGCGCGCGAGCTTCGCCTCGGGCAGGTTGGTCATTCCAATGACGTGCGCGCCGAAGGACCGGAACATGTGGCTCTCGGCCCGCGTCGAGAACTGCGGGCCCTCGATGCACACGTAGGTGCCGCCGCGGTGGACGCGCGCCTCGGTGGCGCGCGCCGCGTCGTGGACGGCGGCCGCCATGATCGGGCACACCGGATCGGCGAACGGCACGTGGGCGACCAGGCCGTCGTCGAAGAACGTCGAGGTCCGGCGCTTCGTGAAATCGATGAACTGGTCGACAACGACGAGGTCGCCCGGCTCGATCTCCTCGCGCAGCGAGCCCACGGCGCTCACGCTGAGCACGTGCGTGGCGCCGAGCATCTTCAGCGCGCAGATATTCGCGCGGTAGTTGATGCTCGACGGCGAGAATCGGTGCCCGCGCCCGTGGCGCGGCAGGAACAGCACGGTCGCGTCGCCGCCCTTGACCTGGCCGCGGAGCACAACGTCGCTCGGCAGCCCGAAGGGCGTGGACACCGCGACCTCCTCGACGTCCTCCAGCCACCCCATCTCGTAGAGCCCGCTGCCGCCGATGACGGCGAGCACGTCGTGCCTCGCGCTGGCGCTCATCGCTCGAACCTCCGCTCCGCGAGCAGCCGCTCGCAGAGGAGCGCGCGCCGCTGCCGGCGGCACCGCTCGGCGAAGACGAGCGACCGGAGCTGCTCGTAGGCGCGGTTGATCTCGTCGTTCACGATCACGTAGTCGAAGAAGCCGTAGTGCTCGATCTCCCCCTTCGCGTTGCGGAGGCGCCTGAGCGTCGTGGGCTCGTCCTCGGTGCCGCGCCCGCGCAGGCGACGCTCGAGCTCGGCGAGCGACGGGGGCAGGATGAACACGGCGATCGCCTCGGGGAGGCTCGCCTTGATCTGCCGCGCGCCCTGGTGGTCGATGTCGAACAGGACGCCGCGCGCGGTGGCGCGCGCGATCTCGATCTCCTTCAGGCTCGTGCCGTAGAGGTGATCGTGCACCCGGGCCCACTCGGCGAACGCCCCGATGCGGATCATCTGCTCGAACGTGCTCGGGTCGACGAAGTGGTACTCGCGGCCGTCGACCTCGTTCGGGCGCGGGCGCCGCGTCGTGTGGGAGACCGAGAAGCGCAGGTCGGGGAACTCGCCGCGCAGCTTCCCGCAGAGCGTCGTCTTCCCCGCGCCGGACGGGGACGACACGATGAGGGGGAGGAAGTCGTCACTGGGGGCTTCGGTCGACATGCTCTCCTGTCACTCGATGTTCTGGACCTGCTCCCGCAGGCGTTCGAGCTCCACCTTCATCGCCACGACGTGATGGGAGATGGCGGCGTCCTGCGCCTTGGAGCCCAGGGTGTTCGCCTCGCGTACCATCTCCTGAAGCAGGAAGTCGAGCCTCCTTCCGCAGGGGTCGCCGCCCGGCGCCGCGAGCGCGCCGCCGAACTGATCGAGGTGGCTCCGCAGGCGGGTGATCTCCTCGGTGATGTCGCTGCGCTCCGCGAGCAGCATCACCTCGGCCTCGATGCGCGGCGCCTCGAAGCCGGCGTCGACGCCGTGGACCAGGCGCTCGACGCGCTCGCGCAGCCGCCGCCGGAGCGCCTCGCGCGCGCCGTCCGCGCGCGCCACGACCTCGGCGGCGAGCGCGCGCAGCGTCTCCACGCGCCCGCGCATGTCGCGCGCGAGCGCCTCGCCCTCGCGGTGGCACATGCCCTCCATCGCGTCGATCGCCCGCTCGATCGCGAGCTTGAGCGCGCCGCGGACGGTCGCGATCTCGTGGCCGCCGGCGGGCGCGAAGAGGTCCGGCACGGCGCAGAGCAGCGACAGCGGCACGTCCGCGCCCGGCGCGAGCTCGTCGCGCAGCTCGGCGAGCGCGCGGAACGCCGCGCGCGCCTTCGATTTGTCGAGCGTGCTCGGGGCCAGCACCGCCCCCTCGGTGCGCACGATGATCTCGATGCGCCCCCGGCGCAGGCGCTCCCGCGCCACCTGCTCGGCGAACATCGTCAGGTCGACGAGCTCGCGCGGGAGCCGCGCGCGCACGTCGAGGAAGCGCTGGTTCACCGAGCGGATCTCGGCGACGACGCGTCCTTCGGTGAGCGAAGCGTCACCGAGCCCAAAGCCGGTCATGCTCCGCACGCGCCGCTCCGTCTACCTAGCTCGCCTGGTGCCCGGTGCCCGCGGCCGCCTGGGCCTTGGGCAGCGGGACGTTGCCGCACGTGACCGTCGCCGACGCGGCGGCGGGGCCCTTCTCGCGCAGCGTCCTCAGGTACGTGACGGTCGGCGCGATGCCGTCCTCCCAGCGTACGCGCGGCGCATAGCCGATGAGCTCGGCCGCGCGCGAGATGTCGGCGAGCGAGTGGCGGATATCGCCCGCGCGCGGCGCCAGGTGCTCGACCGCCACGTCCCGCCCGAGCACCCGCGAGATCTCCTTGCAGAGCTCTTTCAGCCCGATCCTGCGCCCGCCAGCGATGTTGATGATCTCGCCCTTGAACTTCTTCGGCGACGTCGCGGCGAGCAGGTTCGCGGAGACGGTGTTCTCGATGAAGCAGAAATCGCGCGTCTGCTCGCCGTCGCCGTAGATCGGGATCGGCCGGCTCTGGAGGGCGGCGTCGATGAACCGCGGGATCGCCGCGGCGTAGGCGCCGTCGGGCGTCTGGTTCGGCCCGAAGACGTTGAAGTAGCGCAGGCTCAGGGTCTCGAGGCCGTAGATGCCCGCGAAGACCTTCATGTAATGCTCGCAGGCGAGCTTCGTGACCGCGTACGGCGAGAGCGGCATCGGCTCCATCGCCTCGTGCTTCGGGAGCACCGGCGTCTCGCCGTACGCGCTCGACGACGCGGCGAAGATCACGCGGCGCACGCCCTGCCGCCGCGCCACGTCGAGCACCGTGACCGTGCCGCCCACGTTGACGGCGTTCGACTCGACAGGCGTCTCGACGCTGCGCGGGACCGAGCCGAGCGCTGCCTGGTGGAGAACGACCTCGACGCCCTTCGCCGCGTCCGCGACCGCCGCGGCGTCCCGGATGTCCCCGGTGATCCGCTCGATGAGCGACTGGTGCGGGAGCCCGTCGAGGTTCTCCCATCGGCCCGTCGCCAGGTTATCGAGGACGCGGACCCGTTCCCCGGCGGCGGTCAGCGCCGCGACGAGGTTGCTTCCGATGAAACCGGCACCGCCGGTGACCAAGTAGCGAGGCGTGGACATGTGCGTGCTCCCTCGGCGGGCGCCTACTTCTTCTTGAAAAGGTTGTCGAGCTTGCTGCGCGAGTCGGCGATCCGCTTCGAGTTATCCTCCGGTACGCCGTTCTTGAACGTGAAGAAAGTACAATAGTTCGCTCTTTCCCGGTCCGGGATGTACTCGGCGATGTGCTCCTTGCACTGGTTGTGCGCGGCCGGGTCCCAGTTCTCGCAGTTCTTGCAGCAGTGGAGGTCGATGCCGCAGTGCGGGCAGGTGTCCGCGCGCTGGAGCTTCACCTCGAAGATGAGCTCGTTCTTGCATTTATGACAGAAGTGCCGCTTCGCCTCGACCTTCGGAATCCAGCTCATGACGTCCTCCGGTACCACGACGAGGCCCGATCCGGCAGGCAGAACGTTCCATGGGGGGCGGGTCGGGGGTAGTGCGCCCTTGTCCTACAGGTGCTCCCCAGGGAACGAGCTCACGCGGCGCGAGCCGGTCGGGGGTTCTTCTCGGGGTGAGGGCCGCGATCGCTCGCTAGCCCGCTTCGCAGGAGCTCGTCCGCCCGGCGCGGAGTCGCCTACACGAGCCCCTTGCGCCGCTGGATCTCGCCCATGACCCGCTGGTACTCGATCTCCCAGGTGCGGGAGCCTTCCTGTACATGGCGGAGCTTGCCGCGCACCTCGGTGTCGAGCGCCTCGTCCATTTCGAGGTACTTCCGGAGGACAGGCCGTATCCGGCGCCGCAGGTCGTGGTCCTCGACGAAGACCTCCTCGACGTTGTTCGAGTGCATGAGCATCTCGAGCAGCTGGTCGAGGAGGTAATCCATCGTTTCCTCGCCTGTCTTGATCCCCTTCTGCTCCGCGGCCAGGCGCTTGACCCGGTTGAACTCGCCCTGGGGGAGCCCGCGTGCCTGGAGGATCTCTTTGGCCCGCTCGGTCGCTTCACGGTCGGCGTTCAGGTAGCTCGTGAACACCGACTCGACGTCGAGCGCGACCTCTTTCTTCGACGTGCACTCGATATCGCGGTTGTCCACGAGCGCGCGGACGATTTCTTCTGTGAGAGGAGTAATTTTGCCGCTAAAGAGGCGCATCCAACGTCCGTAGCTGGAGGAGCGGTCGAACTGGCTCCCCCGTGCAGGGGTTCATTCACGGGGCGTGCCCGGCTCAAACCGAAAGGTACGGGCCGCGTCTCGGGGATGTCAACGCAAGTAGGAGGGTTCCGGTAAAAGTCGGAGCCGCCCGGCCGGTGGGGCCTCCCGGAAACAGCAGGACCGCGACACCGCAAACCGCAGGAGCAGCCGCGATGATGATGGGTAAGGATGCGATGGCACGGAGCGTCAGGGTTCAGCCTGGCGCGCTCGGAAACGACGGTGGACTCGACCTCGACTCGCGCAAACGTCGGGTTGTCCGGCGTGGCGCGATCGGCAACGCGGCATCCCCGGCCACGCAGGCGGCGCTGGCCGACGGGGGGACCATCCAACGCGTCGCGAAGGGACGTCACCTGGTGACGCAGGGCGACGCCGCGACCGCCCTCGCGATGCTCAGCCTTGGCCGCGTCCGGCTGGTGCGAGGGATGAGCGACGGGCGCAGCCTGTCGCTCGGCTACAGAGGGGCCGGCGACGTGCTCGGCGAGGCGGCGCTCGGCGGCGTCACCGCGCACCGGGAGAGCGCGATCGCCACGGAGGACGTCGAGGCGCTCATCGTTCCGCTGACGACGGTGCGGAACCTGATGGCGAGCGATGCCAACTTCGCCGCCGCGATCGTGACCACGCTGGTCGAGCGCCATACGGACACCGAGGAGCGCCTTGCCTCGATGCTCTTCCGCAACGTGGAGGCCCGCCTCTGTGAGTTCCTGCTCAAGGCCGCGACGCGCTGGGGCATCCCCGATCCGCGCGGGGTCCTCATCTCCGCGCCGTTCACCCATCAGGAGATGGCGAGCATGATCGGCTCCACGCGCGAGACCGTCACGCTCACCCTCGGCGACCTCCGTCGCAAGGGGGTGATCGAGATCGACCGCCGTCGGATCGTCGTCCTCGATCGCGACGCGCTGAAGGCCCGCATCTGAGCTCGCTCGCCCGGCGGCGTCGTTGAGGGGACGCGCCCCATCGACGCGCCGCCCGCCGCCGCCCAGGCGGCTCGCTCCGCGGCTCCGCTCCGACCGCTCGACTGCTCCCGGCGTCGCAGCGGCGTCCGCCTCCCTGCTCCAAGCGCTGCTTCGACCACGGACCGCTCCAGGGCTCCTGCGGGAGCTCTGGGCGCTTCCGTCGCGCCCCGCGCGCGCGCCTAGCGATCGCGCTTCGGCCCGCCGCTCACCGGGTCGCGCGTGGAGCGGACGCCGAGCTTGAGCCGGCGCATCACGGCGTGCTTCTGCCGCTCCTTGTAGCGGGCGTGGCTCGCCTCGCCGACCTCGTTCGCCGCCTCGGTCTCGCGGTCGATGAGCTGGAACTCGCAGAGAACGAAGATGATCGGCCCGAGCGCCCAGGCCGCGGGCGGCGCCATGTCGAGGATCTCGGCGGGGAGGCGCACCGGCAGATCCACGACGAAGTGGATCACGCGGTAGCTCCGATCGCTGAAGCTGTTGTCGCCGGCCGTCAGCCCGTCGTCGACGTCGGTCTGCAGCGCCTCGAGCATCGGCAAAAGGAAGGGGCGCGTCTCGCAGTAGCTCCGGAACCGCAGGATCGTGTTGGTGCTCTCGCCGGGCACCACGTAGTTGAACGGGAACAGGCGCTCGGAGAGGTACAGGAGGACGGGGAGCAGATCGTCCACGGTGCGGCAGACGATGCGGAAACGGAGCTTGTCGTAGATGGCCGCCGCGGTCGTGTCGGTCTTCGAGAGCAGCTTCGTGTAGAGCGAGTCCTTGTTCTTCCGTCCGCCGATGAACTCGGTGATCGGGAAGCCCGCCGCGAGCATGCCGCCGATCACCCGGTAGACCTTCTCCTCGACGAGGTGGAAGACGTCCTGGTCCGACATCGGGATCGAGAAGAGGAGCTCGCGCCCGGCCAGGTGATGGATGATGTGCATCGCCTTGAGGATCGTGCAGGCGCAGAGCTGACGGTGGCCCTTGCCCGAGGCGAGCATCAGGATCTCCTCGACCGACGCGCGCGCGACAGGGCTCGGGATCGGGAACTCGAAGTGGCGGCGCAGGTACGCGACCGCCTCGTTCTTGACGCTCTCGAGGTGGGCGCGATCTCCCGGCTCGTCCGGCCGGAACTCCTGCGCGAGGAGGAGCTCGCGCGCGGCCTGCTCGCTGTCGAGGTTGAGCCTCCGCCAGTCGATGACGGACTCGCCGCGCAGGATGAGGTGCACGGACTCGAGGTCCATGAGCGTGAACTCTTCGAGCCGCTTGAGTCGGCCGACGGAGGCGTCGTGCGTCATGACCTCACGCTCCCCGAGCGGTAGCGCCAGGGTCGCCGGCCGCCCGGGGAACCGTCGCGTCGACGTGCAGCAGGCGGCCGCTGGGAGAGAAAGTCAGGAGACAGGGGCGTTCGGCGGGGCAGGGCGAGAGCTCGGGGTGCGACCGAGCGACAGGGTGCCGAGGAAGATGCCGATCGTCAACGCGACGACGGTAGCGTGGCCGAGGTAGGCGCCACTGCAACCAATGGCAGCAAACGGGGCGAGCGCAGCCAGATACCACGGGGTGATCCTCATCGGTTCTCCTTCTCCGCCTCCAGCGACACTGTACGAGCCGCTTGGTCGCTCCCTCCGAGGGGGCACCACGATGCATCACGGTCGTCCCGGACAGAGCGTGTAAGTCGTTGTAGGATAAGGTGCCACGCCCTGCTTTTGCGGGCCAAGAAGTAGCGGCTTCGGGGGGAACGCATCAAGGGAATTCGTTCTCACTTTCCATTCCCACTCGAACTGCCGGCGCTGGATGCAAGAAAAGCTCAACGAAAACAATGACTTGGTTTTGAAGTCGGAGCTGTTGCATCAGGGGTGGAGCGCGTTCCGCCGGACGCGAGGTAGTGCCTGAGGGACACGCCTCCAACTCACGGCCCTGCCTGGCTTGTCAGTTTCCGGGAGTCAACGGTCTCGTGCGCCAGCCGACCACGGTTGTGCAGTGGCATCCGTCCAGCTCGAGCGGAGGGCCGTTCAGCGTACGGGGAACGTGATCCGGGACGCGTCGCCGAGCGTTACCGCCCGGCTCGTGACGTCGCGCCCGCGCGTCCTGCCCACCGCGATCTCCATCTGGTAGACGCCGTCAGGGAGCCGCACCTTCGTGAGGACGGCCCGCGGCGCCGTCCCCTCGGCGAAGCGCCACGAGCTGCCATGGACCGGCGCGACGTCGGCCGCGCCGTCCGTAGAAGACCGGTCCGACCAGGTCACGTCGAGCTGCACGACGGTCGACGCGTCGTCGAGGCGCAGCTCGATCTCCCGCTCCTCGGGGAGCCCCTTGAAGAGGGCGCTTCCCGCGAGCAGCACGCCGGCGACGAGGATCGCAGGGGCGAGGCGCTTCATCCAGACGGGCCGCGGGGCCGGCTCGACCTGCGCTTCGTCCGTGACCTGCGCTTCGTCCGGATCGGGGTCGCGTTGTGCCTGAGGAGGCGAGCTCATGGGCTTCAGCGGGCGGCGCGCTTCGTGCGGATCCGCTTCACCAGGCCGTCGATGACCTGCTGCGGCAGATCGAAGGCGGGCATCTTGTTCTTGCCCTTCCTGATCGTCTCCGCCATCTGCGCGTCGGTCACCCGCTCTTGCCACGCCGCGTCGGTCAGGTCGGGGGCGCGGACCATCGGACCCTGCGGTCCGTCGCCGCGGCCGGCCCTCCCGTGGCAGCTCGAGCAGTTCCGCTGCCAGGCGAGCTCGATGAGCCCCGGATCGGTCTCGTTCGAGGCGATGGGTCGAGCGGCGACCTTGCCGCCCTGGTTCTCGTTGGGGCTCGGCGGATCGTGATCGGCCGGCGTCCATTCGCGGACGTCGCCCGGCCCGGGATCGCAACCGAGGAGGCCGACGAAGAGGACGGCGGCGCCAAGGAGGCGACCGAGGGGCATGTCGTGGCGTCTCCGCATGTCGTGGAGGACTACGGATAGTGAAGATGGTGGGGGAGGCAAGAAAGAAGGACGAGGGGACGGAATCGGCCGCCGGCGCACCACGAAACGGCGCTGCGCGCCGGCGGGGTCGATCAGCGGTCAGCGCGCCGAGCGCGCGGCGTGGGCGGCGTGCGCGCGCCGAGCGCACGCGCGCCGTCCGATGCGCGCCCGGCGGAGCGCGTCACTTGCAGGGATCGCCGGCGACCTTGCCGCCGCCGTCCACCGGCTGCTTGTCGACCGCCTTGCCCTCGACGGCCGCGATGAAGAACCCGGTGCGGCGGTTCTGGGCCTTGCCGTCGGGCGTGTTGTTGTCGGCGACCGGCTTGGACTCGCCGAAGCCGACGGCGATGAAGCGCTTGCAGTCGTGGCCCTTCGCGACGAGCCAGCGGGCGACCGACATGGCGCGCTTCTCCGACAGGGTCTGGTTCAGCGCGTCGTCGCCGTCCGAGTCGGTGTGGCCCTCGATGCGGAGCAGGCTGACGTCCTTCCGCTGGTTCAGGAAGTCGTCGACGATGCTGAGGACCTCGTCGCTCTCGGGCAGGAGCTTGTCGCTGTTCGTCTCGAAGACGACCGGCCCGGGCAGCTCGACCTGGTTGCCCTTCAGCTTGAAGGTCATCTTGAAGCGCGGGCGGGGCTTCTTCTGCTCCTTCGGCGGCTCGGGCTTCGGCTCCTCGGGGGGGGGCGGAGGCGGGGCCGGCTCCTTGCTGCCGGAGTTGAACGAGGCGCTGGCCGTGCAACCCGTCGTCACGGCGGCAGTGCCAACCATCATCACGGCGCACAGAACGGAAGCGACGTATCTACGCATGGACGTTGTTCTCCTCTGAGGGCACGAGCCAGGGCTCGCGTCGGCAACCCGCCGGGCTGACGCGCTTGGACGGCAGCTCGCCATGAATCTTCACCGCCGTCGGGCATTTGCGTGGTGGACGCATCGAAGCGACGCCCGCCTTCTAGCGAAAAGTCAGGACGAACGAAACCGGGAAGAGGTCGCCGCCGTGGACCCGCGCAGGCGGACGGACCGGCAAAAGACGCTGCCGAGGCCGCTCTCGCTGCGCGTGTACCCTGGACGGGCGGGGTCGTTCCTAGAGACGCTCGCAGGGCGCGCGATGGCTCATGGGCGAGCACGATCTTCGCGAACCACGTGAACGAACGTGAATGTCGCAAACGGCGCGAGCGCCGCGAAGGACGGGAACGGACCGAGCAGCGTGAGCCGCTCGCGCGTCACAGGCTGTTGGAGGGATGGCGGAGGGCACCCGCGGCGTGCCCCAGGGATGGGCCCGCGGAGCCCTGGGCGAGGGCTCCGGAGCGTCGTGCTCAAGAGAGGGTTCGAGAGCGCGCCGGTGCTCAGCCTCCGCTTCCGCCCGCGCCACCGGCGCCACCCGTACCTCCGCCGCCCGCGGCCTCACCGCCTGCGCCTTCACCGCCCGCGCCCGCGCCGCCCGCGCCTCCACCGCCCCCGCCTTCGCCCGCTTCCCCACACGGCACGCCGGTCGTCGTGGCAGGGGGCGCGATCTCGCCGAGCTGGACCTGCTTTGCCGTGAACCCGATGCCGATGGAGATGGCATCGCACTCCTGGCTCGGATCCTGGCTGCCATCCTTCAGGATGTCCGAGGCGCGGCGGACCTGGTCGAGGATCGTCTCGATCCCCGAGCCCTCGCAGACGCCCGGCTGGACGGCGCCGATCACGCTGCGCAGCTCTTCGGCGAGGACGGCCGTCTCGAGCACGCCCGCGATCGTGCCTTTGACAACCGACTTGTGATCGGGCGCGAGATCCATCGCGATCCGGACGTTGCGGATCGTGAGGCCGATCGTGGTGCCCGAGAAGGTCAGGTTCAGCTTGAAGCTGACCTGGGACTCCGGGCCCGACACCCACGTGTTGTCGACGACGTAGCTGGCCGGGAACACGACCTTGGCGCTCTCGATGTCCTGCGCGTCCTCGAGCAGCTCCGGGACGACGGGCCACTTGTCGCTCCCGTTCCACACGGGCGCCGCGCCGAGCGTGGCGCCGCCGTAGAGCTTCGCCGTGAGGGGGTTGTACGACGGCTGGTCGCCGAGGCCGTCGAGCTTGAAGATCACCGTGAAATCACCGTTGGCGATCGCGTCGGTGACCCGGGTCGACGGGTCGGCCAGGAAGGTGGAGATGAGGCTGACGAGCTTGTTTCCGAAGGAGTTGTCGATGCCGTTGGCGCCGTCCGGATACACGTCGGAGGGGGAGGCGCCGTCGGCCGGCCTGCACAGGTCCTGCGATACGGTGCTGGACACCTTGCCGTCGAGGTTGAAGCCGTACTGCTTCCAGCTCCCGGCCGCCTTCTTCCCGTCGCGATCGGTGTCACCGAGGAAGAGCCGGTCGATGCCGAACGCGACGCCCTCGCCGTCGCCGGGCTGCGCCGGTCCAGGCGGAGGAGGCTGACCGGGGGCGGGGACGACGACGTCTTCCACAGGATCCGCAGGATCGGAGCCGCACCCGGCAACAGACAGGAGCGCCGTCGCAAGATAAACCGCGACGGCGATACGGGAATGACGCATCATCGACCTCACTTTCTGGAAACCCCACCCCGGATCAGGCAAGTGCTCTCAAGCGCGAGCACATGCTAGCGCCGGCCTGCGCGCCTCATCAAGGGCGATCCCCGCTGCGCAATGCGCTATATGTGAGCGCGAAAGCAAGCGCTGGTCGGTCGCCCAGATACCTGTCAATTCCGTCTTTCGTGTTCCCTGATTACCGGCCTTTCCCGATTCGCCCCGCCATGAGAAGCCACCTGGAAGCCTGCTGTGACCGCTGAGTTCATCCACCTCCACGTGCATTCGCAGTACTCGCTCCTCGACGGCGCGCTGCGCATCAAGGACCTGGCCGCGCGCGCCAAGTCGCTGGGAATGCGGGCCGTCGCCCTGACCGACCACGGGAACATGTTCGGGGCGATTCAGCACTACAAGGCCTGCAAGGACCAGGGCATCGGCGCGATCATCGGCTGCGAGGTGAACGTCGCGCGGAGCTGGGGCGCGTCCGCGGGGCAGGTGTCGCGCTCGGGCGTGGACGAGACGCCGGTCGATCACCTCGTGCTGCTCGCGACGTCCGAGGAGGGCTACAAGAACCTCGTCCGCATCGTCTCGAAGGGGCACGTCGATCCGGCGAGCGGGCTCGCGCCGAGCGTACGGCTCGACATGGTCGCGCAGCACAGCGCGGGGCTCATCGGCCTGACCGGGTGCATGGGCGGCGTGGTCGCCCAGCGGATCCTCGAGCAGGGCGAGGACGAGGGGCGCGAGGCGCTCAGCCGGCTCAGGGACTGCTTCGCGCCGGGCAGCCTGTATGTCGAGCTGCAGGACCACGGGCTGGTCGAGCAGTCGGTGCTCAACGGGATCCTGGCGCGCGCGGCGGGGGACCTGGGCTTGCCGGTGGTCGCCACGAACGACGCGCACTTCGGCGCGCGCGAGGACGGCGAGGGGCAGCTCTACCTGTCCTGCATCGCGGCCAACCGGACGTTCGCGGAGGCGAGCGACGCGCACCACGGCAGCTTCGAGATGTTCCTCAAGCCCGCCGACGAGATGACGCACCTCTTCCGCGGCTACCCGGAGGCGGTCCGGTCGACGCTCGAGATCGCCGAGCGGTGCTCGGCGCTGAAGCTGAAGCTCGGCAAGCCGATGCTGCCGACGTTCCCGCTGCCGAGCGGGTTCGCCGACACCGGGTCGTACTTCCGGCACGTGGCGCACGAGGGGCTCACGAAGCGGCTCGCCCAGATCGCGCGGACCGGCCGGAAGGTGGATGAGGCTGTCTACCGGGCGCGGCTCGACATCGAGCTGAACGTCATCGTGCAGATGGACTTCCCGGGCTACTTCCTCATCGTCTGGGACTTCATCAAATACGCCAAGGATCACGGCATCCCGGTCGGGCCGGGCCGCGGATCGGGCGCGGGCTCGCTCGTGGCCTATGCGATGGAGATCACCGATCTCGATCCGCTCCCGTACAACCTGCTGTTCGAGCGCTTCCTGAACCCGGAGCGCGTCAGCATGCCCGACTTCGACGTCGACTTCTGCATGGACCGGCGCGACGAGGTCATCTCGTACGTCACGAAGAAGTACAGCAAGGAGGCGGACAAGCCCTCCGTCGGGCAGATCGCGACGTTCCACGAGCTCAAGGCGCGGAGCGTGATCAAGGACGTCGCCCGGGCGATGGCGTTCCCCGCGAACGAGGCGCAGAAGATCGCGAGCCTCATCCCGCAGAAGAGCCCGGGGATCATGTACACGATCCCCGAGGCGCTCGACATCGAGCCGAAGCTCAAGGCGCTCAAGGAGAGCGACCCCACGGTCGCGGAGCTCCTGAAGCAGGCGCAGAAGCTCGAGGGCCTGACGCGGCACGCCGGCATGCACGCCGCCGGCGTCGTGATCAGCGAGGGGCCGCTCTGGGATCACGTCCCGTGCTTCAAGAACGGCGAGCAGCTCGTCACGCAGTACTACAAGGACGACGCCGAGCTGGCCGGCCTCGTCAAGTTCGACTTCCTCGGGCTGAAGACGCTCACGGTCATCGACATCGCCGTCAAGCTCGTGAACGCGCGGCCGGACATCGCCGCGAAGGAGGGCGCGCGGTTCGACGTGAACACGGTGCCGCTCGACGACATCGCCACGTACGCGCTCCTCCAGTCGGGCGAGACCACCGGCGTGTTCCAGCTCGAGTCGAGCGGCATGCAGCAGCTCTTCAAGGACCTCAAGCCGGACGCCTTCGAGGACATCGTCGCCGCCGTGGCGCTCTACCGGCCCGGGCCGCTCGGCACCGGCATGGTGAAGGACTTCGTCGACTGCAAGCACGGCCGCAAGCCGATCGAGAAGATGCACCCGCTCGTCGACGAGCTCCTCAAACCGACGTACGGCGTCATCGTCTACCAGGAGCAGGTCATGCAGATCGCGCAGCAGCTCGCGGGCTACACGCTCGGCGGCGCCGACCTGCTCCGACGCGCCATGGGCAAGAAGAAGCCCGAGGAGATGGCGAAGCAGAAGGCGACGTTCGTCGACGGCTCGCTGAAGAACGGCGTGAAGGCGGAGGACGCCGAGCGCATCTTCGGGCTCCTCGAGTACTTCGCTGGATACGGCTTCAACAAGAGCCACTCGGCCGCGTACGCGCTGCTCACGTACCAGACGGCCTACCTGAAGGCGCACTACCCGGTCGAGTTCCTGTGCGCGCTCATGACGGCCGACCGCGACAAGATCGAGAAGGTCGTGCGGATCATCGCGGAGGGGCGCGCGTGGGGGGTCGAGATCCTGCCGCCCGAGATCAACGAGTCCAAGACGGACTTCACCGTCGTCTACAGCGCGAAGCCGGGGACGAACGGCAAGCGCGTGACCGGCACGCGGCGCGGCGGCTCGCGGGTTCGGGACCCGTACGACCCGAAGATCCGCTTCGGGATGGGGGCGATCCGCGGCGTCGGCGAGTCGGCCCTCGAGGCGGTCCTCGAGGCGCGGGAGGCGGGCGGCGCGTTCTCGGATCTGTTCGACTTCGCCGAGCGCGTCGATCCGCGGCGGGTCAACAAGGGGGTGTTCGAGGCGCTCGTGCAGTGCGGCGCGTTCGACGCGAGCCTGCAGGCGCGGGGCATCTCACGGGCGCGCGCGTTCGCCGGGATCGACCGGGCGCTCGAGCGCTCGCGCAGCGCGAGCAAGGAGCGGAACAGCGCGCAGATCGGCCTGTTCGCGGCGGTCGCGTCCAAGAACGAGGTGCGGCTCGACGACTACCCGATGGCGGAGGACTGGGACCTGCGCGAGACGCTCTCGCGCGAGAAGCAGTCGCTCGGGTTCTACGTCTCGGGGCACCCGCTCGATCGGTACGGCGTGGACATGAACCGCTTCGACGTGACAGCGGTGAGCGCGCTGGCCAGCATGGACCCGTGGTCCAGGGTGCGCGTCGGCGGGATGGTCGAGGGCTACCGCGAGCGCATCTTCAAGGGAGGCGGCGGCAAGATCGCGTTCTTCGTGCTCGAGGACACGTCGGGCCGGGTCGAGGTCAAGGTGCGCGAGAAGCAGATCGAGGCCTTCGGCGAGCTCCTGAACCGGGGCGAGCCGGTCCTGATCTCGGGGAAGGTCAGCTTCCCGATGGTGGAGGAGGGCGCCGAGGAGGCCGAGTCCGCGCCGCGCGAGCCGACCCTCCTGCTCGACGAGGTGCAGCCGCTGTCCGACGCGATCCTCGCGCAGACCCGGAGCGTGGCGATCACGCTGAAGTCGCGCATCGCCAGGCGCGAGCACATCGATCGGCTCGGGGCGCTCCTGCGGGCGAGCCCGGGCGTGTGCCCGGTGCAGCTCGTGATCCAGCTCGACGACGGGGCGGAGGCGGTGCTGTCGCTGGGGCGCGATCTCCGCGTCGAGCCGAACGACGCCATGCTCGGGCGGCTCGAGAAGCTGTTCGGCGAGAAGGTGGCCGAGCTCAGGTAGCCGGCTCGCCCGCGCCCGCCTGCTCGGCGGCCCGCGCGAGGGCGCCGAGCTTGGCCTCCGCGTCGCCGCGATCGCCCTGGTGCTTGAGCAGGACGCCGAGCGTGTCGCGGGCGACCTCCGGGGTGATCGCGCGCTTGCCGAGCAGGAGCAGCGCGCGGGCCCAGTCGATCGTCTCGCTGATGGCGGGGGATTTCCGCAGGTCCATGGCCCGCAGGGCGCCGACGAACGCCACGATCTGCGCGGCGAGGCGGGGCTCGATGCCGGGGAGCGCGATCTTCAGGATCGCCACCTCGCGCGACGGCGGCGGGTAGTCCAGGAACGCGTGCAGGCAGCGGCGGCGCAGCGCCTCGGTCATCTCGCGGGTCGCGTTCGTCGTGAGCAGGACGAGCGGCGGGTGCGCGGCGCGGACCGTGCCGAGCTCGGGGATCGTGACCTGCATCTCCGAGAGCACCTCGAGCAGGAACGCCTCGAACTCCGGATCGGCGCGGTCGACCTCGTCGATGAGGAGGACGACAGGCGCGGCGCTCCGCAGCGCCGCGAGGAGCGGGCGCGCGATCAGAAAGTGCTCGCTGAAGAACGACGCCTCGCTCCCCGCGATGGCGCGCGCGGCCTCGGAGAGGCTCGCCGCGCCGGCGATCTCCTTCGCGACGGCGTCGCGCAGGAGCTGCGTGTAGAGCATCTGCTTCGCGTAGTCCCACTCGTACAGCGCCTTCGCCTCGTCGAGCCCCTCGTAGCACTGGAGCCGGATGACCTTGCGGCCGAGCGCCTCGGCCGCGGCGCGGGCGAGGTCGGTCTTGCCGACGCCCGCCGGCCCCTCGAGCAGGAGCGGCCGGTGCATCCGCAGGGCGAGCCATAGCGCGAGCGACGTCGTCGGATCGGAGATGTAGCGGGCCGCCGCGAGGCGCGCGTCGAGCTCGTCCGCCGAGGCCGGGGTGTCGTCGCGGGCGCCGCGCGCGGCGGGCGCGCCGCCGTCGTGATCCGGAGGGAGCGTCACGGCGGGACGGTAGCACGCCCCGCGCGGCAGCCCGATGACATGGCGCGCCAGCGGCCCGTCGTGGCCGCCCTCCGGGCGGTGGGTTAGAAATCGCGACGATGACGGAAGAGCACCATTCCCTCGTGCGCGTCGACGCGACCGGCACGGTTCACCCCGTCGACCTGGACGCGAGCAAGCGCCTGCGCGCGCGGCAGGGGGTGTTCCAGCTCCTGCCGTCGCCGGACCACCTCGTCGTGATGCGCCACGTGGGCAACGAGGCGCCGCGCGATGAGGCGCCGCGCGACGCGGGGGCCGGCGCGGCGCTCCGGCTCGCCGGGCAGATCACGGGGCCAGGCGCGCTGTGCGACGTCGTGTCCCTCATCGGGCAGGCGGGGTGGCGCGGCGAGCTCGTCGTGATCGACGGCGCGGCGAGCCGGTCGCTGTTCTTCGAGCCCGGCAACGCGGTCGCCGCGCGCTCCAGCGTCGAGGGCGACCGCATCGGCGAGGTGCTCTACCGTTATGGCGCGCTCTCCCGCGAGCAGGTCGACGCGACGCTCGCCGCCGCCGCGCCGGACGCGCGCTTCGGGGAGGTGGCGGTGAAGCTCGGCTTCGTGTCGCGCGAGCGGCTGTACCAGCTCCTCAGCGCCCAGGCGGAGGAGATCGCCTACCGGGTGCTCCTCGCGGGGGAGGGGATGTTCTACTTCCTCGCGGGCTTCGACGAGGAGCAGCTCGCGCGCCGCCAGAACCTCCCCGTGCACGCGCTGCTCCTGGAGGCGGTGCGCCGCATGGACGAGATGCGCTACTTCCGCGAGCGGATCCCGTCGGACCAGCACGTGCCCGCGCGCGTACCGGACCGCGGCGCGCCGCCCCCGGAGCTCCGCGCTGTGTACGACGCGGTCGACGGCCAGCGCTCGGTCGCGGACGTGGCGCGCGCGCTCGGGCAGGGGGAGTTCGAGGCGACGCGGGCGCTCTTCCAGCTCGCGCAGTCCGGCCGGATCGTGGTGCGCGCGCCGGGGCCGACGGGCGCCGCGGCCGGCATCGCGCTCTTCAACGAGGCGATCGCGTCGATCCACGCCGCCGTCGACGCGGCCCAGCGGGGCGACGAGGTGCGGTGGCAGCTCGCCGCGTTCGTCGCGGGCGCGGGGATCTACGACGCGCTCTTCCGCGGGGCGGGGCCGGCCGCGGACGGGACTTTCGATCCCGTGCGGCTCGTCGAGAACGCGGCGCTCATCGTCGGGCCCGAGCCGGCGGAGGCGACGCTCTCGCAGCGGCTGTACGAGTACGTCTCGTTCGCCATGTTCGTCGCGGAGCCGTGCCTGCGCCTCTCGCCCGAGGGCGTCCCGCTCTCGAAGCGCAGCGACAACCAGCCCCCGCTGTCGAGGCGCGTCGCCGAGCTCGTGGGCCCGCTCGCGTCGAAGTAGCTAGCCGATCGGCGCGGCGAGGATCTCCGCGGCCAGGAGGTCGAGGCGCGGCGCGGCGCGATCGGGGCAGGGGAGATCGGCCTCGCCCCGGAGCGGGCACAGCTCGCAGCGGCGTCGATCGAGGAGCAGCCCCGCCCGCATGCCCGCGGCGCGCGCGGCCGCCACGTCGCTCGGCGCGTCGCCGATCATCCAGCTCGCCGCGACGTCGAGATCGAGATCGCGCGCGATCGACGTGAGCATGCCCGGCATCGGCTTCCTGCACGCGCAGGGGCCGATCAGCGCGGGATCGCCGCCCGGGCCGCCCTCGGGGTGATGCGGGCACGCCGCGAGCGCCGCGATAGCGACGCCCGCGTCGCGCAGCCCGTCGACGAGCGCGCGGTTCGTGCGCTCGATCGCCGCCCAGGGGACCTGCCCCTTCGCCGCGCCGGGCTGGTTGGTCGCGATCGCGAGCAGGAACCCCGCGTCGGACAGGCGCCGCAGGCCCTCGAGCACGCCGGGCAGGACGCGGATCTGGTCCGGGTGAAACGCCGTCACGACAACGCCGAGCTCGGGATCGCGCACCACGTCGATGAGGGTGCCGTCGCGGTCGAGCACGATCCCGCGCCTCGCCACGCGGCGCTCAGCTCTCGGCCACGAGCTGCAGGAGCCGCTCGCAGATCAGGTGGTGGTAGACCTCGTGGAAGCCCTCCACGTGCGGCGTCGACGTGTAGCCGGCCCGCGTCCTCGGCACGACAACGCTGGCGTCGGTCATCTGGCGCAGGGCGCCGCCGTCGTAGCCGACGAGCGCGACCACCTTGGCGCCGGACCGCTTCGCGAAATCCGCGGCGGCCACGAGGTTCTGCGACCAGGGGCCGGCGCGGTCGGCGCCCGAGCCGCCGTGCACGCTCAGGCACACGAGGACGTCGCCCGCGACGAGGCGGCCGTCGAGCTGCTCGAGGAAGATGCGGTTGAAGCCGACGTCGTTGGTGAGGGCGCTGAGGAGGGCGGCGTTGTCGCAGAGCGATGTGCACTTGAAGCGACGCTTGCCTTCGACCCACGTGAACTTGGCGATATCGCACGCGAGGTGGCTCGCGTTGGCGGCGGAGCCGCCGTTGCCGCACGTGTAGATGGTGCGATCGTTCCGGTACGCCTCGAAGAGGATCTCGATGACCCGAGCCATGTCGTCAGGGCTCGTCGCGAGGGCGATCTCGGCCGTCTCGCGAAGGTACTTTTCCACGAAGTCGTGCGTGCGCTGCGGCATGGTCGATCTATAGCCAGAGTCCCGCAAAAATGCCCAGCGCGCGGCGCACCGCCGCGCCCGCTCACGACCGGTGCAGGTTCGCGACGATGCGCGCGCCGTCGAGATCGAAGCGGAACCGCAGCACGCGCAGGCCCCGCGCGGCGAGCGCCTCCAGCACCCGGCGCTTCTCCGTCGGGCGCACGTAGAACATGAAGAAGCCGCCGCCCCCGGCGCCCATCAGCTTGCCGCCGAGCGCGCCCGCGCCCCGCGCGAGCTCGTAGATCTCGTCGAGGACATCGTCGGTCATCTTGGAGGCGAGCTTACGCTTCTGCGTCCAGTGGGCGTGCAGGAGCTCTCCGTAGTCGTCGATCCGGCCCGTGACGAGGATGCGGTGCACGTCGCGGCCGATCTCCTTGATGCGGTGCATCCGCTCGACAACGTCAGGCTCGAGGTCGTGCAGCCGCCGCCCCTGCTCCGAGAGCACGACCCTGGCCGGCCGCTCGATGCCGCTCCACACGATGAGCAGGTTGCTCTCGAGCTCGTCCAGCACCTCGTCGCGGACCGGGAGGGGCTCGACGTGGACCGAGCCGTCCGGGGAGAACGTGAACGCGGTGAGGTTGCCGTAGGCGGCGATGTACTGATCCTGCTTGCCGATCGGCTCGCCGAGGCGCTCGATCTCGATGGCGCACGCCTCGCGGGCGAGCTGCTCGGACGAGACGAAGTCGCGCCTGTACGTGTGCAGGGCGTTGAGGAGCGCGACAGTGAACGAGCTCGACGAGCCCAGGCCCGAGTTCGCGGGCAGATCCGCGACGCTCGTGAGCTCGATCGAGTGCTCGATTCCCGTCATCCGGAGCGCCTCCCGGAAGATGGGGTGCTCGATCCTGTCGACCGAGGGGACGATTTCGGTCTTGGAGTAGGCGAGGCGGATGTCGCGGTGGAAGCGCTTGTTGGCGGTGACGTAGATGTACTTGTCGATGGCGGCCGACACGAGATAGCCGCCGAAGCGGTCGGAGTAGGCCGGCAGATCGGTCCCGCCGCCGCCGAGCGAGAAGCGGACCGGGGCGCGAGAGACGATCATCCCTGCTCCTCCTCGGCGCCCCCGAGGGCGGCCTCGAGGTCGCGCAGGCCCTGCGCGGAGCCGATCTCGTGGAAGCGCTCCGCGGCGGCGAGCGCTCGCAGGCGGCCGCGCGCGGCGAGGTCGCGCTGCACCGCATCGAAGCCGAGCGGCGCGCCCGTCGGCAGCGCCTCGATGACCTCGCGGCGGAGCGCGGTGGCGCCGTAGTCGATGTGGTCGAGGGCGGGGTCCGGCGGGGCGCCCGGTCGCCGCTTCTCGTAGCGTGCCACCCGATCGCCCGAGACAGCTGTGTTCGACGCGTCGAACCGGCCCTCGTTCCGGTACACGGCCATCGTGCCGAGCGCGTCGGGGTGCGCGCAGAGGTCCCTGAGCGGCGCCAGATAGTCGAAGGGGAGGTAGGAGTCGCCGTAGGTCATGAGGAACACAGGGGCCAGGTGGGGCAGCGCGCGGCGCAGCGCGCCGGCCGTGCCCAGGAGCGCGGGGCCGTCATCGGTGTAACGGAGCGGCAGCCCCGCGAACCGGTCGCCCATGGCCGCCCGGATGGCGTCGCCGAGGTGACCCACACAGAGAACTACCTCGCCGAAGCCCGCGGCGGCGAGCCGATCGAGGAGCCACGCCCCGAACGGCCTGCCGGCCACGGGGAGGAGGAACTTCGGCGTGCGCTCCGTCCGCGGGCGCATCCGGGTGCCGAGCCCGCCGGCGAGGATCACGGCTTGAGGAGGCGAGGCGTCGGCGCGCACGAGCGGGACGTACCACAGACGACGCCCGCTTTCGGCGCGCCTCGGGCGCGGCGGCGGGCGGCCCGAAGAAATCGCCGCCACAAACTGTACGGTAGTTCAGCTACTGAACTAAGGTCGATGCCATGACGAACAAGGACCTCGCTCCGCATCTTCTCCGGACACTGGCTGCCCTCCAGAGCGAGGGCAAATCAGTGACCCTCGAAACATTGACCACGGCGCTTCAGGTGCGGCGGACCGACGTCCGCCAGGCGATCACCGCCCTGCACCGCGAGGGCTACCTCGACGCCCTCCGGATGCGGCTGACGCTCCGCGGGCTCGCCCTCGGCGCGGCGTTCGCGGCGGCGCCGCTCCGCCCGCTGCGCCGCGCGCCGCTCCGCGCGGTCAAGGCGGCTTGAGCACCACAGGACCCCGGGGACGGCCGGTACCAGCGGCAAATCAACCTCTGCCAGGCGCGCGGACGCCAGGCGTACCCGCCGCGCCCCGAGATGATTTGTCGATGAGCTTCAGATCCTGCCAGCATTTCATTTGGTAGAGCGGCAAATTCACACCGGACGCGCGTCGCTCCGCGAGGCCTCGAGCGCGGAGGTCGCGGGCGTCGACCGGCGCGTGAAATGTCCGGGTTTCTCCGGCCAATGCGCGCTTCTGCGCGTCGAAGACGTTGACATTCCGAGGGATTCATGAGACGGCGGCTGCGTGATATCCGATGTCGAGATCGAGAATGAGATTCGCGCTTTGGTGGCCGCGTTCCTGGAGGGCATGAGAGCGCTGGCCCGCAAGGCCGTCATCCAGAACGCCGCGCAGTACCTGGAAGTCGACATCAAGGCCGCAGGGATATCGACCGGGCCCGCCGCGACTCCCCCCAAGCCGGGCCGCAAGGCCGAACGCGCGCCCGCGCCGGCGAAGGTCCGCCCGGCTGCGCCGGCCCGCAGCGCGCCTTCGCGTAAGGCCCCGGCGCGCGCCGCCGCAGCCCCCTCGCGCAAGAAGGCGGCCCCGGCGCGGAAGGCGAAAAGCGCCGCCCGCCCGGCGGTCGCGCCGGCGAAGGGTCGTCGCGCCGCCGGCGCCGCGAGCCCCCGGACGCCCGCCGTCTCGGCCGGCGAGAAGCGGGCCGAGCAAGCGGGCCCGGTGAACGCGACCAGCCCGGAGAACGCGCCGTCCGGGATCCCCGAGAACGAGATCGCCGAGGCGCTGCTCGCCCATGTGGAGATCGAGCCGGGGCAGGGGATCGACGACCTTGCGCTGGCGATGGGGACCCCCGCAGCCGACCTCCAGGAGCCGATCAAGAAGCTCCTCGAGGAGAACAAGATCACCGAGGAGCTGCGCCAGGGTCAGGCCTCGTACTACCCGACCTGAGCGACACCGACGTGCCTGCGATCCGGGCATGAGCGTTGCCTGATGCTGCGCGCGACGGAGGCTGCGGCCGGTCGGCCCGTGTCCGGCGCTGGAGCGGTCGCAGCGCGCAGCGTCGGAAGCGCGCAGCGCCGGAGGTGCATCGCGTCGGGCAAGCGACGAGCGGGCCGCGCGACCTACACCCGAGCGGGCACAGGCATGTCCAGCGGGTCGGCTGCCGGACCCGGCGTCACCGTCGCCGCGTACTCGACGCGGGGGCGGGGCCCCGGTAACCTGCCCTTCCAGGCTCTTCCCGGATGACTCCCGCGCACGAACAGATTCTGAACGTCCTGCTCGGCTATCTCTCGGCGATGAATGCGGAGGGAGTCCTGCTGCGGGCCATGCGCGAGGCGGAGATCCAGCCGGAGAAGTTCTCGCTCGAGGATCTCCCTGACATCATTCCGAGCATCGAGCGCCGGGCCCGCCTCTATGTCGATCCGGGGCGGCTCGGGCGGCTCAAGTCGGAGATCGCGGCGATGGGCGGCGATCGGCCGTCGCGGCGCTCCAAGATCATGGCCATCCACATGGAGGCCGACATCAGCGAGGCGCGCCTCAACGCCAAGGCCGTTTGCGACGCCGCCGGCGCAAAGAGCTTCACCTCGCACAAGGTCGCCACCATCGTCAGCGAGCTCGCCCGGAACATCGTCCACTATACCCCTGGCGGGACGATCGAGATCGCCGTCCAGCGCGACAGCCCGGTCCGCTTCGTCATCGTCGCTGTGGACGAGGGCAACGGCATCCAGAACCTGCAGGAGATCCTCGCCGGGCGCTACAAGAGCAAGACCGGGATGGGCCGCGGCCTCATCGGCGTCAAGCGGCTGGCCGATCGCTTCCAGATCGACTCGGGACCGAAGGGCACGCGGGTGGAAATCGAGGTCTACCTGTGAAGGTCGCCGTGGAGTACGCCATCCTGCCCAAGGACGGGGAGCGGGTCAGCGGCGACGCCGCCTTCGTGCGCGCCGGGGAGGACGGGTGTCTCTTCGCGGTGATCGACGCCCTGGGCCACGGCGAGCACGCGGCGGCCGCGGCGCGCGTCGCGCTCGAGGCGCTCGCCGAGTCGCCACAGGGCGAGGACTTCCGCGCCGTCATCGATCGACTCCACGCCCGGCTCCGCGGGACCCGCGGCGCCGCCGGGATGATCTGCCGCTTCCGGGAGGGGCGGCTCCAGGGCTGCGGCGTCGGCAACGTCGAGCTCCTGTCCCACGGCACGCGCGTGCAGTGGCTCCAGAGCCCGGGCATCCTCGGCGGCTCGCTGGGGAAGATCCGCATCTTCGACGCGCAGCTCGCGCCGGGCGACCGGCTCGCCCTCGTCTCCGATGGCGTCTCGCCCCGCTTCGATCTCTCGCTGTTTCGTGGAGTGAAGGCCGCGGAGGTCTGCCGCACCCTCATGAACCGACACCGGCGCTCGCACGACGATTCAACGGTCTTGATCGCCGACATCGAACCTTAGGATGACCATGGAGCTCAAGCGCCTTCCGATCATCAACCTGTGGGACCGGATCCTGGTGCCCATCCAGGGGGACGTGACCGACGACCTCGCGGAGCAGCTCAACACCGAGGTGCTGAGGGCGATCCACGAGAGCGGGGCGAAGGGGCTGGTCATCGATCTAACGGCCGTCTGGATCATGGATAGCCACCTGTGCGCCGTGCTCTCGAACCTCGCCTCCGCCGCGCGGCTCATGGGCACGCCGACCATCCTGTCCGGGCTGAGCCCCGAGATCGCGATGACGCTCCAGGCCATGGGGGTCGAGCTCGAGGCGGTGAGGACGGCGCTGACGCTGGAGCAGGCGCTCACGATGCTCGGGCTCGAGGTGCGCCGAGCCGAGGCGCGCGACGAGGACGACGACGAGGACGACGACGACCTCTTCGATGACGAGGACGACGAGGACGACGACGAGGACGGATGGGAGGCGGACGACCGCAGCGACGCGCGGCGCGCGGCGCCGGCCGCGAGGACCTCGCGATCCGCCGCGAGCTCCGAGCGCCGGCAGGGCTCGCAGAGCCGCCTCAGGCGCCGCTGACCGCGCGGCGGGGGCGACCGGCGCTCCCTGTCGGGCGATCGGGGACGTCGATGAGCGCTCGCGCTCACCCGCCCGACACTCGCTTGCTGGCGATCCGGAGACGGCCGCGTGACGGCGATGGTCCCGGTGGGCAACGCCGTGGGTCCCTGGTATGCCTCACGACCGCTCTCCGGGCGCATCACCATGGACAAGCTGGATTGCCTCTCCGCTCCGCCGCCCAAGCAGCGGGGGATCTTCTGTAACCGGACGCTGAATCTCCGCTCGATCAAGGCGATCGGGTACGACATGGATTACACGCTGATCCACTACCAGGTGGAGGCGTGGGAGCGCCGGGCCTATGAGCACCTCCGGCACCTCCTGGAGAGCGAGGGCTGGCCGGTCGGCGATCTGACGTTCGAGCCGGATCTGGTGATACGGGGGCTCATCCTGGACACCGAGCTCGGCAACCTGCTCAAGGTGAACCGGTTTGGCTACGTGAAGCGGGCCTATCACGGCACGAAGCCGATCGACTTCGAGACCCAGCGCGCGACCTACGCGCGGACGATCGTCGACCTCTCGGACGGGCGCTACGTGTTCCTGAACACGCTGTTCTCGCTGTCGGAAGGGTGCATGTACGCGAAGCTCGTCGATCTGCTCGACCAGCGCCGCCTGCCCGAGGTGCTCGGCTACAGCGGCCTCTATGGCCGCGTGAAGGACCGGCTCGACGCGACGCACATGGAGGGGCAGCTCAAGGCCGAGATCATCGCGGATCCGGACCGGTTCGTGCTGCTCGATCCGGAGACCCCGCTCACGCTGCTCGACCAGAAAGAGGCGGGCAAGAAGCTCGTCCTGATCACGAACTCGGAGTGGGTCTACACGCGCGCGATGATGAGCTACGCGTTCGATCGCTTCCTGCCGGACGGCATGACGTGGCGCGACCTGTTCGACGTGGTGATCGTCTCGGCGCGGAAGCCGGAGTTCTTCGCGAGCCGCAGCCCGCTCTTCGAGGTGGTCACGGAGGACGGCCTGCTGCGCCCGGCCGGCAGGCTGCGCGAGGGCGGGCACTACCTCGGCGGCAACGCGGGGCTCGTCGAGCACCACCTGCGGCTGTCCGGCGACGAGATCCTCTATATCGGCGATCACATCTATGGAGATGTGCACGTGTCGAAGAGCGCGCTGCGGTGGCGCACGGCGCTGATCATCCGGGAGCTCGAGGACGAGATCCTCGCGATCGAGGAGGCGCGCGGGGCCGAGGCGCGCCTGGACCTCTGGATGCGCGAGAAGGAGGACATGGAGCGCGTCTACGCCCGACTGCGCCTCGAGCTCCAGCGGATGCGCGCCGGCTACGGGCCGGTGGTCGGGGCGACGGAGGTCGAGGTCCAGGCGAAGATGAACGAGCTCAAGGTGAGCCTCGCGGCGCTCGACGCGCGGATCGCCCCGCTCGCGAAGGCGTCGGCCGAGACGCTGAACCCGCGCTGGGGGCTGCTCCTGCGCACGGGCAACGACAAGAGCCACCTGGCACGGCAGATCGAGCGCTCGGCGGACATCTATACGTCCCGCGTGTCCAACTTCCTCCTGGCGTCGCCCCACGTGCTGCTCCGCTCGCACCGCGGGAGCCTGCCGCACGATCCCATGGGCGCGCCGCCGGGCGCCGAGCGGCAGAACGGCGATCCCGCCCCTGTCGACGACGCGACGCCCGTGGGGATGTAGGCGGCGTCAGGCCGCGAGCTTCTGCGCGGCGCTGTCGAGGATGTCGAGGCAGCCCGCCAGGCTGTCGCAGAAGAGCAGCTCGCGCCGCAGGGCGGACGCGCCGGGGAGGCCGCGCAGGTAGCCGGTCAGGTGGCGGCGGGTCACGCGCACGCCGTGCGGCTCGCCGCGCGCCTCGGTGTTCGCGATGAGGTGCGCGCGGCAGAGGGCGAGGCGCTCCTCGACGGTCGGCCCCGGGAGCCGCGCGCCGTGGTCGAGCAGGGCCCGGGCCTCGCGGAAGATCCAGGGGTGGTCGATCGCGGCGCGGCCGACCATCACGCCGGCGCAGCCCGTCGCGTCGAGGGCGCGGGCGGCGTCGTCGGCGGTCTTGATGTCGCCGTTCACGACGACGGGGATGGACACGACCTCGCGGGCGCGGGCGGCCCAGGTCCAGTCCGCCGCGCCGCTGTGCCCCATCTGGGCCGTGCGGCAGTGGATCGTGAGCGCGGCGACGCCGGCGTCCTCGAGGCGACGCGCGAGGTCGACGATCGGCATGTGGGACTCGGGCCCCCAGCCGATGCGCGTCTTCACCGTGACCGGGAGCGCGACCGTGCGCACCACGAGGCGGGCCATCGCCACCATGGCCTCGGGATCGCGCAGCCAGCCCGCGCCCGCGCCGCGGCCGGCGATCTTCGGCACCCAGCAGCCGCAGTTGATGTCGAGGAACGCCGGCCCCGCCTGCTCGGCGACGCGGGCGGCCTCGGCGAGGCGCTCCGGGTTGGCGCCGTAGATCTGGATCGCGGTCGGCTGATCGTCCTCGGCCAGGGCGAGCTTGCGCCGCGCTGTCTTGCACCCGCGCAGCAGGCCCTCGACGTTGACGAACTCCGTCACGCAGAGCTCGGCGCCGAGCTCGCGGCAGACGCGGCGGAACACGGCGTCGGTCACGTCCTCCATCGGCGCGAGGACGACGGGGCGGCTTGCGAACAGCCGGCGGAAGCTTTCGGGCGAGAGGGGCACGGTGGCGAGCTTTCAAGCATGGATCCGGCCCGTTGACCAGGGTGACCGCCGCGGCCTGTCGCGCGCTGCGCCCGCGGCCTGTCGCGCGCCGCGCCCGCCGCGCCCGATCCGGCGGCGCCGGGGCGGACGCGCCGCTGGATCGGGCGCGGCGGGCCGAGGCGTCGTCCCGAGAGGCGTGCTCTCGCGTCGCGCCGCCCCGCGGCGAGGACTCGTGATCTCGTGGAGGTGGTTGCGCGGCGTACGAACACGGCAGGTGGGGCGGCGAGGGGCCGTGTCGGTAGACCAGCCTGGGTGGTGGGAGCCGGCCACCGGCGCGGCCCGGCGTCGTGACCGAGGAAACCGGCCGGCGCGAAAGGCCTCAACGCTCGCTTGACGTTCGTCACGGCACTGGCGACCCTCGAGAGTGCCATGAAGCGCGCGCTGGTCAGAGATGCTCTCCACGCTGAGCGCTCGGCGTCGGCGCGCATGCTCAGAGAGCGCGAGAGCCGCCCGATCGGCGGGCGGCGCAGCGTGCTGGCGGCCCACGACACGGAGAGCGTCCGCCGCGCCGTCCGCCGCGCTTTCCGGGTCGCGCTCTGGATCTGGCCGGCGTTCACGCTCGTCGACGTCTTCATGGCGACCGTGCTGTACCCCGCGGCGCCGGTGTGGCGCTGCATCGTCCTGCGCGTGGTGGAGCAGGCGCTCGCCTTCACTGTGTACCGGCTCGCGGGGCGCCCGACGGTCTCCGGGCGCGTCGTGCTCCTCGGGTACGACGCTGCGTTCCTCTCCGCCGCCATCTTCATCTCGCTGATGGCGCTCGATTTCGGCGGCCTCACGAGCGCGTACATGCACGGGCTCTCCATCGTCGTGCTGCTCCGCACGGCGCTCGTGCCGGCGCCGTTCGGCAAGGCGCTCGTCGCCTCCGCGCCCATGTTCCTCGCCTTCCCGGCGACGATGGGCATCGCCGCCCTCTTCTCGCCGTCGATCCTCGCGTCGTGGCTCGACCCGACGACGCTGCTCACGGCCGCGAGCCACTACATCTTCGTGCCGGCCTCCGGGGTGATCGGGGCGCTGTCGAGCCACGTCGTGTGGGCCGCGCAGCAGCAGGTCTATCAGGCGCGCAAGCTGGGCAGGTACCGGCTCGAGGCGCCGATCGGCAAAGGGGGGATGAGCGAGGTCTGGCTCGCCTGGGACGAGACGCTCCAGCGCGACGTCGCCCTCAAGCTCCTCAGGACGCGCGACGCGCCCGACGCGGCGGTGCTGAGGCGCTTCGAGCAGGAGGCGCACGCGGCCAGCAAGCTGAGCGATCCGCACACGATCCGGATCTTCGACTTCGGCGCGAGCGACGACGGCATTTACTACATCGCGATGGAGCGCCTGCGCGGGGCCGATCTCGCGGCGATCGTGCGCAGCTACGGCCCCATGCCCGTGGCGCGCGCCCTGCGCTTCGCCTTGCAAGCGTGCCGCTCGCTCATCGAGGCGCACGAGGCCGGGATCATCCACCGGGACATCAAGCCGCAGAACCTGTTCGTCACCCGCGTGGGGGACGACCACGATTTCCTGAAGCTGCTCGACTTCGGCGTCGCGCGGATGGTCGAGGGCGGCCGGGACGCCGAGCTGACGAACAGCGGCATGCTCTGCGGCACGCCAGCGTACATGGCGCCCGAGGTGTGCCGCGGCGATCGCGCGGACGCGCGCAGCGACATCTACTCGCTCGGGGGCACGCTCTATTTCCTGCTCACGGGCGAGCTGCCGTTCGAGGGCTCGTCGTCGGGACAGCTCTTCGCCGCGCACATGACGAAGGCGCCCGCCGCGCCGTCGGTGCGCCGCGGCCCTGCCGTCCCGCGCGCGGTCGACCGCCTCGTCCTGCGGTGCCTCGCGAAGGACCCCCGCCACCGCTTCCAGAGCGCGCGCACGCTGTTCGACGCGCTCCTGCCGCTCCTCGACGAGTCCGCCTGGAGCGCGGCGGACGCCGAGCGCTTCTGGGCGGCGAGCCGCGCGGAGAAGCTCGGCCACCCCGAGGTGCCGCCCGAGCGCGTCGCCCCGACGCGGGGCGGCTCGACGCGCTCGGCCACGGCGCGCTGAACCCACGATACGAGAGCGCCGCGCGCGTTTGGCCCGGCCGGCGTCCATTCATGACGTCGTCGCCGCACGGGAAAAGTGCATCGAAACGGTCAGGAAACACACGAGAAACTCCGATGTTGGCTCCTCGCATGTACTACCTGGATGCCAGTGCAGAGCATGCATTGATCGGATATCGCTGCTTAGAATCGCCGTGATTCATCGCAGCCCGCGCCCGATCTGACGAGGAGGACAGATGTCGACGTTGATCACCGAGTGGAACCCCGATGATGACGCGTTCTGGGAGAAGACAGGGAAACGGATCGCCCGTCGGAACCTCATCTGGTCGATCATCGCCGAGAACATCGGCTTTTCCGTCTGGCTGCTCTGGAGCGTGACGGCCACCCGGCTCCCCAAGGTCGGCTTCAACTACACGACGGACCAGCTCTTCCTGCTGGTCGCGATCCCGGGCCTCGTCGGCGCGCTGATCCGGTTCCCGTACACGTTCGCCGTCCCGAAATTCGGCGGGCGCAACTGGACGATCGTCAGCGCGCTCTTGCTGCTCATTCCGACGATCTCGCTCTCGATGCTCGTGACGAGGCCCGACACGCCGTTCTGGCTGATGGCGGTCGCGGCCGGGACCGCGGGGCTCGGCGGCGGCAACTTCGCCTCCAGCATGGCGAACATCTCCTTCTTCTACCCGGACAAGAAGAAGGGCCTGGCGCTCGGGCTCAACGCCGCCGGCGGCAACATCGGCGTCAGCAACGTGCAGCTCCTCGTGCCCCTGCTCATCGGGCCCGGCGCGGTCGCGACGGCGATCGGCGGGTATCACACCGAGTCGGGCATCTACCTGCAGAACGCCGGGCTGATGTGGATCCCCCTCATCCTCCTCTCGGCGGCCGGCGCGTACTTCTTCATGAACAACCTGGCGACCGCGAAGTCGAACTTCAAGGAACAGATGGCCGCCACCAGGAACAAGCACACCTGGATCATCGCGTGGCTGTACATCGGGACGTTCGGCTCGTTCATCGGCTACTCGGCGGCGCTGCCGCTCCTGCTCAAGATGCAGTTCCCGACCGTGACCCTCGAGCTCACGTTCCTGGGCGCGCTCATCGGCTCGGTGGCGCGGCCGTTCGGCGGCTACCTCGCGGACAAGATCGGCGGGGCGCGCATCACGTTCTGGAACTTCGTTGTGATGGGGCTCGCGTCGCTCGGGATCATCCACTTCCTGAACGAGAAGAGCTACGCCGGGGTCGTCACGCTGTTCATGGTCATGTTCATCACGACCGGTATCGGGAACGGCTCGACCTTCCGGATGGTCCCGGTCCTCTTCCGGCGCGATCACCTGCGCGCGGCGCAGGGCAGGGGCGAGGCGGCGCGCGTCGAGGCGCTCACCACGGCGCGCCGCCAGAGCGCCGCTGTCCTCGGCCTCACCTCGGCGATCGGGGCGCTCGGCGGCTTCTTCATCCCGCGCAGCTTCGGCGCCTCGATCAAGGCGACGGGCGGGGCCACGACGGCGCTCTCGTATTTCTTCGTCTTCTATCTCACCTGCATGGCCGTCACGTGGTGGTGCTACATGAGGACCCGATTCCTCGTGAACCGCATCCCGAGCCTCGCCGAGGCCGACGCTTGATGTGCGCGGGCCGCGCGGGGAATGGCCCGCCGCCGGGCGCGCGCGGGCGAGCCCCGGACGCAGCCTGACACCGAGGCTCCCTCCGCGGCTGCGCGAGGGAGCCCGGCTCGCCAGGAGTGCGCGAGCGTTCTGCGAGCGGGGTGTGATGCCCTGACAGCGTGAAGCGCCGCGGCGAGGACCGAGCCGCGGCGCTGCCGCCTTTCGCGCTCTCAGCGAGCGCCGCGCGTCCACGTCACCGTGCCGCGCGGCTCGGAGCGCCCACTACCAGCCGCAGCCGCTCCAGCCGCCGCAGCCGCCGCCCCAGCCCCAGGGCCGGAAGCCGAAGCCGCCGCCCCAGCCCCAGGGCCGGAAGCCGAAGCCGCCGCCCCAGCCCCAGGGCCGGAAGCCGAAGCCGCCGCCCCAGCCCCAGGGCCGGAAGCCGAAGCCGCCGCCCCAGCCCCAGGGCCGGAAGCCGAAGCCGCCGCCCCAGCCCCAGGGCCGGAAGCCGAAGCCGCCGCCCCAGCCCCAGGGCCGGAAGCCGAAGCCGCCGCCCCAGCCCCAGGGCCGGAAGCCGAAGCCGCCGCCCCAGCCCCAGGGCCGGAAGCCGAAGCCGCCGCCCCAGCCCCAGGGCCGGAAGCCGAAGCCGCCGCCCCAGCCCCAGGGCCGGAAGCCGAAGCCGCCGCCCCAGCCCCAGGGCCGGAAGCCGAAGCCGCCGCCCCAGCCCCAGGGCCGGAAGCCGAAGCCGCCGCCCCAGCCCCAGGGCCGGAAGCCGAAGCCGCCGCCCCAGCCCCAGGGCCGGAAGCCGAAGCCGCCCCAGGGCCGGAAGCCGCCCCAGCCTCCCCCCCAACCCCAGAAGCGCGACGCGTCGGGGTTCGCGCCGGCGCTCTCCTCCTCACCGGGGCCCGTCGAGCCGGGGTCCGTCGAGCCGGGGTTCGCCGAGCCGGGGTTCGCCGAGCCGGGGTCTGCTGCGCTCGCGTTCTCCGAGCTCACGTCCATCGCGGGCTCCGCGCTCAACGCCTGATCCGCGGAGTCCGTCTCCTCGGTCTGAGACGCCTGCTGCGTCTCGTCGACCGGGGTCCTCATGTCGTCCGACGCCGTCGTCTCGGCCATGCAACCGGCTGCGGACAGAGCCGTCGACAGGGCGACGAGCGATGCGAACTTCGTCAATTGGCTCATGTTCCCATTCTCCTGTGCACATCAATCCATGTGGGATGGAGTCATCGCTCGTCGCGGTGACAGGCGATGACACGCGAGGACCTGAGCTTCCCCGCCGCGGGATCATGTGTGGTGTCTGGGGAGTGATGTCGATTGGCGCAGAAAGGACACCTGAGACACCATGGATGCTTTCAGCGACGAACCCGCGCGCTCCGCGAGCGCGGGGCCCGCGCGGCCGCGTGGCGCTCGCCGGCCCACGGTCTCACGACGCGCGGCGCGCGCCCTCCCAGGTCTCGCGCGCCGGTGAGCCAGGCGAGCCAGGCACATGGCCCGGACCGCCGACGCCGAGGAGCGTGTTGGACCGCGACGCCATGGACAATCCCGCCTGAAAAGGCCTATCCTTGTAAGGCCGCCGTGACGCTCACCTCGGATACGAGCGGCTCGAACAATGGAGATGGCGCGGCGCGCCAACGGGCTCCAAACCCTGAGCGATCGCCGCGGGGCAGGCGGCGATGCGCGGCAAAGGATGCATCACGAAGGCTCGCGAGATCGTGACGTCTGCCCGGATACTCCGGCTCGAAGAAGATGGGATCATCCGGGCGACCGCGTTCGCTGTGCACATGAGCCTGACCTTCGCGTAGGAGGTGGTCAGAGCCACTATCGAGCTCGCCGACGGCGCGCCGCGCCCCGTCCTGGTCGATACGAGAGCGCAGAAGTCGGTGCATCGGGTAGCGCGGGAGTAGTTCGCAGGAGCGGAGGCCGCGAAGGGGCGCTGCGCGCTCGCGCTGCTCGTGGGCTCACCCGTGAGCAAGGCGATCGGGCGCTTCCTCCTCGCGCTGTCGCAGGCGTCCGCGCCGCGGAAGCTGTTCACGACCGAGGAGGACGCCGCGCGCTGGCTGCGGGGGTTCCTCCGTCGAGCGACGGGGCCATCCAGCGCGCGAATCGCGCGGCGCTGGAGCGCCTCGGCCATGCGAAGGGCGGAGATCCTGGAGCAGCCGGTGGAGCGGGTGTCGCGGGCAGGCGCGGCGCTGTGCTTGATCGAGCGCGTCCGGCGCGCAGGTCGTGCTCACCGGGATCCGGCCGGACGTGGCGACGACGATGACGGTGCTCCGCATCGAGCTCGGCGACGCGCGGCACGCTCAAGGACGGCATCGCCTACGCGGAGGGCAGGCACGGCCGCCGCGCCGCGCCACGGACCCGGTAGGCGCGCCAGAGGCGCCGGGGGGCCGGTCCGGGCTGGGGCCCTGCCCCGGGGGGCCCGAGCCCGGCTCACGCCATGATCTCGCCGTCGTAGAAAGCGATGTGCGCGGCCCGGAGCGCCTGCTCGCCGCCCATGCCGCGGTGGTGGCGCCGGAATACCTCGGATCTGGGGTACTCCTGGAAGGCCTCCCGGCTCTCCCACCTCGAGACCGCCTTGAGGCTGCCGTCGTCCAGCCAGATCTCGAGGCCGAGAAAGCCGGAGAACTGCCGCATCTCCGGCGCTGCCCGCCGGAAGCTCTCCACCATGGCCTGAAGCGCCGCCGCGGAGGCCGTGATGGTGTTGACGACGATGAACATGATGGATTTCTAGCGACGCGCTGGACGGCGGCAACGCGGAGCGCGAGCACCGGAGAGGGCTCCCCGGGACGCCTGAGGCGCTCGCTCAGGCCGCGAGCTTCGCCCGCACGGCCTCGCCCATGCCCTGGGTCGACAGCTTGCCGCCGAGGTCCGCGGTCCGGGCGCCACCCGCGATCGCCTGGGCGACGGCGCGCTCGAGCGCGGCCGCCTCCTTGTCGAGCCGCAGCGAGTGCCGGAGCAGCATGGCGGCGCTCAGGATCGTGCCCACCGGGTTGGCGATCCCCTTGCCGGCGATGTCCGGCGCCGAGCCGTGGATCGGCTCGTACACCCCGCGCGTGCCGTCGCCCAGCGACGCGCTCGGAAGCACGCCCAGCGAGCCGGCCAGCACGGCGGCCTCGTCGGTCAGGATGTCGCCGAACATGTTCTCGGTGACGATGACGTCGAACGCCGACGCGGACGTGATGAGCCGCATCGCGCACGAGTCGACGAGCTGGTGCTCGATGCGGATGTCGGGGTGGCGGCCCGCGACCTCGGTCGCGACCGTGCGCCAGAGCCGCGACGACTCGAGGACGTTCGCCTTGTCGACGGACGTGACGAGCCGCCGGCGCGACGCGGCGAGGCGGAACGCGAGCTCGACGACGCGCTGGATCTCCTCGTCCGTGTACTCGAGCGTGTCGACAGCGCGCCGGCGCCCGTTCACCTCCTCGCGGAGCCGTGGCTTGCCGAAGTAGAGCCCGCCCGTGAGCTCCCGGACGACCATGATGTCGACGTCCGCGAGCCGCTCCGGCTTGAGCGGGGAGGCCTGGATGAGCTCGGGGAACAGCCGGATCGGCCGCAGGTTCGCGTACAGGCCGAGGCCTTGGCGCAGCGCGAGCAGCCCCTGCTCGGGGCGGACGCTCGCGTTCGGGTTGTCCCACTTGGGGCCGCCGACCGCGCCGAGCAGGACGGCGTCCGCCGCGCGGCACGCGTCGAGCGTCTCCGGCGCGAGCGCCGTGCCGGTCGCGTCGATCGCGCAACCGCCGATCAGGTGCTCCGTGTACGTGAAGCTGTGGCCGAACTGGGCGGCGACAGCGTCGAGGGTGACGCGCGTTTCCGCGACGATCTCGACGCCGATGCCGTCGCCGGGCAAAAGAACGATATTGGCCTTCATGCGACCTCGCTGGCAGGCAACGTGGATGTGAACTGCGCAGGCTCTCTCGCTGCGAGCGTGAGCCCATACTCGATCCCGTCCGCGAGCGCATGCCAGGACGCGTCGATGATGTTCGTGGAGGCGCCGACGGTGCTCCACTGGCGGTGCGCGTCGCGGCTGTCGATGAGCACGCGCGTCGTCGCCGAGGTGCCGTCGCGGCCGTCGAGGATGCGGACCTTGTAGTCGACGAGCTGGATGTCGCGCACGGCCGGGTACACGGGCGCGAGCGCCTTGCGGAGCGCGCCGTCGAGCGCGTTGACGGGGCCGGACCCCTCGGCCGCCGTGATCACCACCTCGCCGTCGATGTCGATCTTGATCATCGCCTCGGCGAAGGTGCCGACGCCCTCGCGCTGGCCCGCGATGACCTTGAAGTCGAGCAGGCGGAAGGGCGGCTTGTAGCCGGCCGCGCTCCGGTGGAGCAGCAGCGCGACGGACGCCTCGGCCGCCTCGAACGAGGAGCCGCGCGCCTCGCGCTCCTTGATCTGCTCGAGCACCTCGACCTCGGCGCCGGTCGGCACCTCGAGCCCGAACTCCTCGGCCTTGCTGAGCAGGTTGCCGCGCCCCGACAGCTCGCTGACGACGGTCCGCATCGCGTTGCCCACGAGCGCGGGGTCGATGTGCTGGTAGGCCGCGGGCTCGCGCCGCATCGCCGCGACGTGCACGCCGCCCTTGTGCGCGAAGGCGCTCCGCCCGACGTACGCCATGTGGTCGTCGGGGGCGAGGTTCGCCACCTCGGCGACGTAGTGCGAGAGCTCCGAGATCCCGCGGAGCGCCCCCTCGGGCAGCGCCCGGAGGCCGAGCTTCAGCTCGACGTTCGGGATGATCGCGCAGAGGTTCGCGTTCCCGCAGCGCTCGCCGTAGCCGTTGATCGTGCCCTGCACGTGGCGGGCGCCCGCGCGCACGGCGGCGAGCGAGTTGGCGGCCGCGCACTCGCCGTCGTTGTGGGCGTGGATGCCGAGCGGGTGGCCGAGCAGCGCCTTCATCTCGGCGACCACCGCCTCGATCTGCCAGGGCATCGAGCCGCCGTTCGTGTCGCAGAGCGTGAGCACCTCGGCCCCGCCGCGCACGGCGGCGCGCAGCGTCTCGATCGCGTACGCGTGGTCGAGCGCGTACCCGTCGAAGAAGTGCTCGGCGTCGTAGACGACGCGGCGGCCGTGCGCGCGCAGGAAGGCGATGGTCTCCTCGATCATCCGGAGGTTCTCGTCGAGCTTCGTGCGCAGCACCGCCGTCACGTGCAGGGCCGAGCTCTTGCCGAAGATCGTGCAGACCTCCGTCCCGGCGGCGAGCAGCGCGCGCAGCCCGGGGTCGTCCTCGGGCGCGAGCGAGGCGCGGCGCGTCGAGCCGAACGCGGCGATCTTCGCGTGCTTCCACTCGATGTCCCTGGCCCGCTCGAAGAACTGAGCGTCCTTCGGGTTCGAGCCGGGCCAGCCGCCCTCGATGAAGGCCAGGCCGAACGCGTCGAGGTGGCGCGCGATCCGGAGCTTGTCCTCGCACGCGAGCGAGATGCCCTCGCGCTGGGTGCCGTCGCGGAGGGTTGTGTCGTAGATGTCGACGCGGTCCGCGGGGCGGGCGCCCTGCTCTGCGCCGTTGAGAGGCGGGTTCATAAGGTTCGACTTCCTTGTGCGGCGAGGGCACGCCGCCGGGCTCGTCTGCCCCGCGCGGGGGCCTCCTGCGCCCGGCGCACCGGCCTATCTCGCGGTCTCGACGGCGGCGCCGTGGCCGCTCTGGTTGCTCTCTGACGCCGCCGCGTCTTCCTTGGGCTCGACGCCGTACGTCGCGAGGAGCCGGTTCAGGGCGGCGAGGTACGCCTTCGCGCTGGCGACGAGGATGTCGGTGTCAGCGCCGTGGCCGTGGAAGACGCGCGCGGAGGCGTCGTGCTGCGGGTGCCGCTTGCTCGACGTCACGTCCGCCCGCACGCGGACGCTCACCTCGCCGAGCGCGTCGATGCCCTCGGTCACCGCGTGCACCGAGAACTCGAGGAGGCTGCTCGGCACGCGGACGATCTCGTCGATCGCCCGGTAGGCGGCGTCCACCGGCCCGGTGCCGATCGCGGCGCGCACGTGCAGCGCCCCGTCCGGCCCGCGGAGGCGGACCGTGGCCGTGGGCATCCCCGTCGTCCCGCAGGCGACCTGGAGCGCGTCGAGCGTGTAGAGCTCGGCGACCTGCGCCCGCGTGGTCGAGACGATCGCCTCGATGTCCGGATCGGTGACGTGCTTCTTCTTGTCGGCGAGCGCCTTGAAGCTGGCGAACGCCGCCGCGAGCTGGGCCTCGTCGAGGTGGTAGCCGAGCTCCTCGAGCCGGTTGCGGAGCGCGTGCCGGCCCGAGTGCTTGCCGAGGACGAGCCGCGTCTGCGTGACGCCGACCATCTCGGGCCGCATGATCTCGTACGTCTCCTGGTGCTTCAGCATCCCGTCCTGGTGGATGCCCGACTCGTGCGCGAAGGCGTTGGCGCCGACGATCGCCTTGTTGGGCTGGACGTTGAAGCCCGTGGCCGCGCTCACCATGCGGCTCACGGTGGCGATCTGGGTCGTGTCGATCCCGGTGCGCAGCCCGAAGATCGCCCGGCGCGTCGCGAGCGCCATGACGACCTCCTCGAGCGCCGTGTTGCCCGCGCGCTCGCCGATGCCGTTGATGGTCACCTCGGCCTGGCGCGCGCCCGCGCGGATGCCCTCCAGCGCGTTGGCCGTCGCGAGCCCGAGGTCGTTGTGGCAGTGGACCGAGATGATCGCGCGGTCGATGCCCGCGACGTTCTTGCGGATCCCCGCGATGAGCGCGCCGAACTCGCTCGGGATGGTGTACCCGACCGTGTCCGGGATGTTGAGCGTGGTGGCCCCGGCGGCGATCGCCGCCTCGAGCACCTGGTAGAGGAACTCCGGCTCGCTCCGGCCGGCGTCCTCGGGGCTGAACTCCACGTCCGCGCACAGGTCGCGCGCGTAGGCGACCATGGCCCGGACGCGATCGAGCACCTCGGCGCGCGTCATCCGGAGCTTGTGCTTGAGGTGGATGTCGCTCGTCGCGAGGAAGGTGTGGATCCGCGGGTGCGCGGCCCGCGAGACGCCCTCCCACGCCTTGTCGATGTCGACCTTCGTGGCGCGGGCGAGGGCGCAGATGATCGGCGGGGTCGCGGCGGGGCGGCCGGGGATGGCGGCCGCGCCGACGCGCTCGGCGATCGTCTGGACGGCGAGCAGGTCGTCGGGGGAGGCGGCGGGGAAGCCCGTCTCGATGACGTCGACGCCGAGCTTCGCCAGGGCGAGCGCGATCTCGAGCTTCTCCGAGGACGTCATCGTCGCGCCGGGCGACTGCTCGCCGTCGCGCAGCGTGGTGTCGAAGATGCGGACGTAATCGGACGGGGGCATCGCTTGATTCGCAATCATCTCAGGCATGGTGTTCTCCGCCGCCTCCCACGAGTGGAGAGGCTCAGTCGCCGGGCTTGATGGTGACCGGATCGATGAACGGCATCATCTTGCGCAGGTTGGCGCCCACGACCTCGAGCTTCTGCTCGCGCTCCTTGGACCGCGTCGCCTCGAACTTCGGCCGGCCCTCCTCGTTCTCCGCGATCCACTTGCGGGCGAACTCGCCGCTCTGGATGTCGCCGAGGATGCGCTTCATCTCCTCGCGCGTCTTGTCGGTGATGACGCGCGGGCCCGAGACGTAGTCGCCGTACTCGGCGGTGTCGCTGATCGAGTACCGCATGTAGTTGAGGCCGCCGCGGTACATGAGGTCGACGATGAGCTTGAGCTCGTGCAGACACTCGAAGTACGCGATCTCCGGCTGGTAGCCGGCGTTCACGAGCGTCTCGAACCCGGCCTTCACGAGCTCGCTGGCGCCGCCGCAGAGCACCGCCTGCTCGCCGAAGAGGTCGGTCTCGGTCTCCTCCGCGAACGTCGTGCAGAGCACGCCGGCGCGCGTCGCGCCGATGCCCTTCGCGTACGCGAGCGCCTGCGCCTCGGCCTTGCCGCTCGCGTCCTGGTGGACGGCGAGGAGCGCCGGGACGCCGCCGCCGGCCTCGTACGTCTCGCGCACCCGGTGCCCGGGGCCCTTCGGCGCGATCATCGAGACGTCGACCGACGGGGGCGGCGTGATCGTGTTGAAGCGGATGTTGAACCCGTGCGCGAACATCAGCGTCTTGCCCGGGCCGAGGTGCGGCGCGATGTGCTCGTTGTAGATGCGCGCCTGCGACGTGTCGGGGGCGAGGATCATGATGACGTCCGCGGCCTTCGCGGCCTCGGACACGGTGGCCACCTGGAGCCCCGCCGCCTGCGCCTTGGGCCGGCTCTTGCTGCCCTCGGGCAGGGCGACGATCACGGTGGCGCCGCTGTCGCGCAGGTTGAGCGCGTGGGCGTGCCCCTGCGAGCCATAGCCTACGATCGCGATCTTCTTGCTCTGGATGAGCGACAGATCCGCGTCGTTATCATAGAAAATTTTCGCCATCTCACTCTCCATTCAACAGGGACCGCACCTCGCGGCTCCCTTCCTTCACGTCATCAGGCATCAGGGCGCGCCGCTGTCGGCCGCGCGCGCAGGCAGCATCGTGTCGAGCCTGGCCTCGGCCTCCTCGGCGCCGCGGGTCATCACGATCATCCCCGTCCGCACCATCTCGATGATCCCGAACGGGCGGAGCACGTCGAGCAGGCCCTCGATCTTGTCGCCGGTCCCGGTGATCTCGATGGTGAGCGCCTCGGGGGCGACGTCGACGGTGCGCGCGCGGAACACCTCGCAGAGCTGGAGCACCTGCGCCCGGGTCGTCGCGTCCGCCCTCACCTTGATCAGCGCGAGGTCGCGCGCGACCGAGGCGGTGTGGGTGACGTCCTGGACCCACAGGGTGTTGACCAGCTTGTACAGGTTCGCCTCGAGGCGCCGCGCCCCGTCCTCGTCCGCCTCGAGGACCAGGGTCAGGCGCGAGATCCCGGTGATGTGGGTGCGCCCGACGCTCAGCGACTCGATGTTGTACGCGCGACGCCGGAAGAGGGACGCGACGCGGTTGAGCACGCCGGGTCGGTCTTCGACGTAGGCGATGAAGGTGCGCAGGATGGGTCGATCCATGGATGCCTCTTGAAAGTCCCTCTTGTCGGTGGTGCGCCCGGCGCCGGCCGTGACGCGTTCGGACGCGCCCCGCTCGTCCGACGAGCGCGCGCTCGCGCTGGAACGAGCGCTCGGGGCGCGCGCCGCTACGGGTGCGTTCACGGATCCTCCCCGGTCTCCACGATGGGGCTCGGGCGGCGGATCATGTCCTTCAGGTCGGCGCCCGCGGGGACCATCGGATAGACGCTGTCCTCCTGCTCGACGCGGAAGTCGACGACCACGGTGCCCGGCGTCGCGCGGGCGCGCGCCACCGCGTCCGCGATCTCCTCGCGCTTCGTGACGCGGATGCCGGTCAGGCCGTGGGCCTCGGCGAGCTTCACGAAGTCCGGGCTGCGCATCGGGGTCGCCGAGTAGCGCCGGTTGTAGAAGAACTCCTGCCACTGGCGCACCATGCCGAGGTAGCCGTTGTTGATGATGGCCACGTGGACCTTGATGCCCTCCTGCGCGCAGGTCGACAGCTCGCACGCGGTCATCTGGAAGCCGCCGTCGCCGACGACCACCCAGACCTCGTCGTCCGGCTTCGCGAAGCGCGCGCCGATCGCCGCCGGCAGGGCGAAGCCCATCGTGCCGAGCCCGCCGGAGGTGATGAGCTTCCGCGGGTGATCGTGCTTGTAGTACTGCGCTTCCCACATCTGGTGCTGGCCGACGTCGGTTACCACAAGCGCCTTGCCGTCGGTGAGCCGCCAGAGGTCGTGCATCACGTGCGCGGCGTACAATTTGTCGTTGTACGGCAATTGTTGAATGTCACGGACCGCCGAGTCGCCCTTCAGCGCGCTGATCCGCTCGATCCAGCCGCCCCTGTCGCGCTGCTTGACCCCGGGGATGAGCGACAGGAGCGTGTCCCGGACGTCCCCGACGAGGCCCACGTCGACCTTGACATTCTTGTTGATCTCGGAGCGGTCGATCTCGACGTGGATTTTCTTCGCCTTGACCGCGTAGGTCTTGAGGTTGCCGGTCACGCGGTCGTCGAAGCGCATGCCGAGCGCGATGAGGAGGTCGGCCTCCTGGATGGCGTGGTTCACCCAGGCCTCGCCGTGCATGCCCATCATGCCGAGGCTGAGCGGGTGGGTCGCCGGGAAGCCGCCGAGGCCGAGGAGCGTCGACGCGACGGGGATGCCCGTCTTCTCCACGAAGGCGAGGATCTCGCGCGTCGCCTCCGCCCGGACGATGCCCTGACCGGCGAGGATGAGCGGCCGCTCGGCCTCGTCGATGAGCTCGATCGCCTTCTCGATGTCTGTCTGGACGGCGTGCTGGGAGGGGCGGTAGCCGGGCAGGCGGACCTCGCCCTTCGGCGGCTCGAAGTCGATCGACGCCTGCTGGGCGTCCTTGGTGATGTCGACAAGCACGGGGCCCGGGCGGCCGGAGCGCGCGATGTAGAACGCCTCGCGGATGGCGGGGGCGATGTCCTCGACGTCGGTGACGAGGTAGTTGTGCTTGGTGATGGGCAGGGTGACGCCCGTGATGTCGGTCTCCTGGAAGGCGTCGGTGCCGAGCAGCTTGGAGGAGACCTGGCCGGTGATACAGACGATCGGCGATGAGTCGAGCATCGCCGTCGCGATCCCGGTGACGAGGTTCGTCGCGCCCGGGCCCGAGGTGGCCACGCACACGCCGACCTTGCCGGAGGCGCGGGCGTAGCCGTCCGCCATGTGCGCCGCGCCCTGCTCGTGCCGGACGAGGACGTGGCGGATCGGGTAGCCGAGGATCGTGTCGTACGCGGGCATGATCGCGCCGCCCGGATAGCCGAAGACCACGTCCACGCCTTCGCGGACGAGGACTTCCCAGATGATCTGTGCGCCTGTTCGTTTCATAGTCCTGACTCCATCGAGTCGCGCTGGTGAAGCTGCGGGTGGTGGTGGCGCCCTCGGGCGCCCTGGCCGGTGGGTTCCGCCGTGTCTCCGAGGATCAGGGAGCTAGGCGATCGCGCGCTGCAGGTCCTCCCGCGGGCCGTCGCCGCTGGTCTCCTCGCGGCGGATCGCCTCGAGCACCCGCCGCGCGTCGTCGAGCGAGACGACGCGCGAGAAGGCCAGGGCGCTCGCCTGCGCGTTCGAGCCGGCGCGCGAGGAGGGCGGGTCGGCGTGAAACTCGAAGGAGGCCTCGGCCGCGGCGCCGCCCGGGCGCGCGCCCTTCAGCTGCGTCGAGGAGCGCTGGGGCGCGCGGACGGCGCCCCCGCTGGCGCGCGCGCGGATCTCGTGGACGAGCGCCTCGAACTCCTCGCGCACGGCGCTCGACGCGACGGGCACGCCACAGCCCGCGGCGACGAGCTCCGCGAGCTCCGCGATGTGCTGGTCGACGGCCTCGCTCGAGGCGTCCTCGCGATTCTTCCTCGAATGTTCCTTGCTCACTGATCCTCCTTGACGACGGCTGCTCTTCGTGAACCCACAGGCTGAAAAAACGAAAGCCCCCGGACCTTCTCGGTGCGGGGGCCTATCTCCATGCTGCCTTGCTCAGAGTGGCGGCCCGCAACCGTTCCCAACGCGAATCAGCCCGACGACGGCTAGGCTGACGAGCGAAGGAATGGCTAGGCCGGCTAGGAGCTCGACGGACACGCCGGACTCGACGGCGAGCGAACGGGTCGCCGAGAGCGCGGACGAAGCGCGATGCACCAGCTTCACAGCGGGGGTCCCTTCGCCGGAGGCGCGGGCGCTGGAGGTGCTCATCGACTTCTGCATAGCGTGCGTGCCGTTACCGTACAGAGCTGCTGCGTCGCGTCAAGCTGTTTCTTTACAGATCGCTTGTTTCTGCGGGGTTTCGTGCGGTTTTTTTATGTGAGTCAACACCACGAACAGGGCGTGACGTCCTGCACGGAGCGGCGCGGATCGAGCCGATCGCGTTGCGCGTGGGTCGCGTGTGGCTGGCTGCGCGGCGTCGCGATCGACGCGCGCGGAGAGCGTCGATCGACGTGCACGGAAGAGTCGATCGACGTGCAAGGAAGACGTTGATCGACGCGCACGGAGGACGTCGATCGACGTGCACGGAAGACGTTGATCGACGTGCACGGAAGACGTCGAACGACGTGCACGGAAGACGTCGAACGACGTGCACGGAAGACGTCGAACGAGCTCGAGCCGGGCGGAGCGCGCAAGGAGCGCCGCGCGAAGAGCGCGGACGCAATCGGCCGCGGCGCAGATCCGGAGCGCCGGGGCAGATGTGCGCAAGCGCCGGATGTCGGCTCATGCGCGCCCGACGTGCAGAGTGCTGCCCTGGACCGACTGCGACGGGCCGAGCAGCGCCACCATGGACCTGCCATGCAAGCGCATCGCGTGGCGCAGGCGCGGCCTGCCGTTCGTCGGATCTCCTCGCTCGGCTGCCGACGGCGCCGCCGCGCGGCCGCTCTCGCCGCGCTCGCGCTGCTCGCGCTGGGCAGCGCCTCGACCGG
>NZ_JEMA01000339.1 GCF_001589285.1 Sorangium cellulosum
GCCGCGCCGCCGCGATGAGCGCCGCGCTCGCGCACCTGCTCCGGCGCCTCGCGTGGGCGGCGATCCTGATCGCCGGCGTCACCGCCGTCTCGTTCGGGATCGCGTACCTCCTGCCCGGAGACCCGGCGCGGATGCTCGTCGGCCCGCAGGCCTCGGCCGCGGATCTCGAGCGCGTCCGGGCGATCTACGCGCTGGATCGCCCGGTTCCCGTGCAGTTCGCGCGGTTCGTCCGCCGGCTCGTGCACCTCGGGCCCGCGGGGGGCGGCGACGGCGGCGGCGAGCGCCCGCGCGCGGATCCCGAGCACCGGAGCTGCGCGGCCGGGCCGCTCGGCGTGCACGTCGATCTCGGCTACAGCTTCCACTACCGCAAGCCGGTCGTGGATCTGCTGGAGGCGAAGGCGCCGCGCTCGGTGGAGCTCGCGCTGGCCGCCCTGCTGGTGCAGCTCGTGCTCGGGCTCGCGCTCGGGATCGTGGCGGCGGCCCGCCGCGGGACGGTCTGGGAGGACGCCGCGCTCGGCGCCACCCTGCTCGGCGCCAGCGCCCCGACCTTCGTGATCGGACCCGCGCTGCAGTACGTGCTCGCCCACGAGCTCCGGCTCCTGCCGTACGACGGGTACGGCGCCACGGCGGCCGATCACCTGCGCTCCCTCGCGCTGCCGGCGCTGACGCTCGGCCTGTTCGGCAGCGCCCTCTACGCGCGCATCGTCCGCGAGGAGCTCAGGACGCTGCTGCGCCAGGACTTCATCCGGACCGCGCGGGCGAAGGGCGCCTCTCGGCTGCGCGCGCTCGTCGTCCACGCGCTGCGCAACGCGCTCTTGCCGCTCGCCACGCTCGCCGCGCTCGACTTCGGCGCGCTGGCGGGCGGCGCGATCGTGACGGAGAAGCTCTTCCGGTGGCCCGGCGTCGGGAGCATGGCCGTCGAGGCGCTGCAGAACCGGGACGGCCCGCTCATCGTCGGCACGGTGCTCTTCGCCTCGGCCGCCATCGTGCTCGCCACCCTGGCGCTCGACCTCGCGGCGCTCGCCCTCGATCCCCGGCTCAGATCGCGGCCGCGCTGAGCGCGGCGGTCGCGATCGGGCCGATCGCGACCGCCGATCCGCGCGCTCAGGGCATGCCGGCGAGCGCGCGGCACTCGGCGCCGAGCGGGGAGTCCGCCGAGGACAGCTCGGCGCACTTGCGGAACGACGCGCGCCCGCCGCGGCCGGCGGCCTGCTCCGCGGCGCCGCGGAGGTGCCACGCCGTGGCGCTCCCCGGGGAGGCGGCCGTGAGCTGCTGGGCGAGCTGCACCGCCTTGCCTGTCTGCCCGGACTCCAGCGCGCGCATCACGCGGGCCGAGAGGGGCCCGCCCTCCTCGTCCGGCGCGGCGGGCGCCGGCGCCGGCGGCGCCGATCGAGGCGCCTCCCGGGGCGCAGGCGAGGCCTGCCCCGTCGTCGCCGGAGCGGCCGTCTGCGCCGTCGGAGCGGCGGGGCTCGTCGCCGCCGGTCCGGCCTGTGCGCTCGCCGCGGGCTCGATCGGCTGGCCGGCCGAGGGATCGGTCGTGCCTGCGGTGGAGGGCCCGGGCGTGACGGCGCCTGTCGGGTCCCCTTCGGGTTCCGACGCGGCGGGAGGCGTCGGGGTCGCCGCGGTCGGGCTCTGGTCCTCGCCCTGGAGCGACGGGTCGACAGGCGCGGAAGGCGCGGACGGCGCGGGGTGCCGGTCCTGGCTCATCAGCCACACGCCGGCGGCCCCGATCGCCAGCGCGGTGATCAGGCCGGCGACGATCCGCGCGACGCGCGCCCGGCGCGCCTCCTGGCGCGGCGCCCAGAGGGTGGCCTCCACCGCGCCGGCGGTCGTGTCGGCGTCCTCGGCGGTCGACGACGGCTCGCGCGGCGCCAGCCGCTCCGGCGGGTCCTGCCCGGCGCGGAGGAAGAAGCGCTCGCTCTCGCTGAGCGGCTCGCCCTCGCTCGGGGGCGCGTCC
>NZ_JEMA01000340.1 GCF_001589285.1 Sorangium cellulosum
GGGGGCACCTTCGGCGCCACCTCGGGCGACGACGGCGCCGGCGGCCGCGCCGGCTTGCTCTGCTCGGCGGCGGGCGGCGCCGCGGCGGCCGCCGACACGGGCGGGGCGGCCGAGTCGTCGAAGAGGTAGTCGAAGTGGCCGTCGCGCAGGGCGATGAACATCGCCTTGTGCTGCTCCTTCATCATCCCGCGCACCGTATCGGCGAGCGTCGCCTGACCGATGTGCTCGGCGTACGACGTCTTCGTCGTCTTCAGGATGCGGCCGCCGTCGGCGAAGAGGTGCGTGATGATGTGAGGATGGCGAATGCCCGAGTCCTCGGTCTGTATGTGGAACAACCGCCCCTTGTGCCGGACGTTGTTGTTGAAGCCGAGCAAGGGCGACGGGGCTTTCACGACAGGCAATCCGAGGGTGGGGAGGTGAGGAGATCGCGCCGGAGCGGAGCGCTCGCCACGGCCGAGACTATCACAGCGCGGCGCGCCCGGAACGATTCGCATCGCGCGTCGTCTCTTCGCCCAGCCCAGCGTCCACGCTGGTCGACGGCCGGGCCGCGCGGGTCCGCGCAGGGTTCACGCCGGGGGCGCACGTCGGAGCCGGCCGGCCGCCGGCCGCGGGCCCGTCATTTCAGGGCAGACAGCGCTCCAGGTCGTCCGCATTGCCCGCCTGGAGGGCGCACGCGACCTCCGCCTGCGTGAGGTCGGCTTCGCAGCGGACGAACCCGCGCTCGCCGGCCGCCTCCCGCGCCAGCGCCTGCCGCTCGGCGACCAGGGACGCGGCGGGCTCAGGCGTGGCCGCGCGCAGGACGAGCTCGACGTAGCGATCGAGGAGCGCGGCGCACGCGTCCGGAGAAGGACGCGGGGCCAGACCGCGGAGCACGACGCGCCCGGCGACCACGCCGACAACGAGCAGCACGACCGCCAGCGTCGCCACGACGTCGGCGCGCGTCGCCGGGCGCGTCACTCCAGGCATCGATCGACCTGCTCCGGGGTCGTCGCCTGCCGGACGCACGCCATCGCCGAGTCCGTGATCCGCCGCCCCACGCACCTGTCGATGAGGTCCTTGCGGGCGTCCCGCACCGCCGCGATGCGCTCCTCGACGATCTTCGGATCCACGATGTTCTGGGCCCGGAGCTCGATCTCCGCGCTCCGATCGAAGATGGCCTCGCACTCCTCGCGGCCCGCCGGGTGCCCGCACCCCGCCGCGAGCGGCAGCCCGACGAGCAAGGCGAGGAACGACGCGAGCCCGAGGGCCGAGCCCCGATCCCGGCGGCCGGAGACAGTGGAGACGGAATGCCGCCTCCTTTGAAGCGAACTGAAGCCAGGGCGGCGACGCATGGCCGCGACGATGGCGCCATGCCTGTCAGGGCGCAACTGTCAGGGCGAGTCGGGGCGGGACCGTGTTCACCGGCCAGGGCGCAACCGTCAGGGGCCAGCCGCGCCCCCCGGCCGGCCGAGCCTGAGTCAAGCCTGGAAAGCTCGCGTCTTGCTGGAACGCCTGTCCAGGTCTGTTAGGATTGCTTTCTGTGCGCAAGGCGAGCGAGCACGGTGACAGCGTGGGCGGCGCTCGAACCGTCCGTGGGGGCTCCGGCGGTGCGTCGCGGCGCACGAAGCCGGGGGCCGTTGCTGGCAGCGGGGGCGAGGTGGGCCTGGAGGACGTCCCACGAAAGAAGCGGCCCAGCAGCGCGCCGCGGCGGCGGACGCCGGCGGCGGCGCTGACGGCCGAGGAGATGCTGCGGCGCGCGCTCGGCGCGGAGACGCCGCGCTCGCGCGCGCTGTGGGCGCGGCGAGGCCTGTCGCTCCGGGGGCCGCTCGACAGGACGACGCAGGCGATGCTGCTGCGGCAGCTCTACCTCGCGTACTTCGAGACGCGCCGCTTCGAGCGGGCGTCCGAGGTGGCCGAGCAGATCGTGGCGCTCGGCGTGCTGAGCGACGTCGCCCACCAGGACGCCGCGCGGGCGAAGCAGGCGCGCGGCGACATCGAGGGGGCGGTGGGCCACCTCCGGCTCGCGGCGCGCACGGGGCCGGCGAGCCGCCGGGCGTTCCACTGGTGGACGCTGGGCAGCGTGTACCACCTGGCGCGCCGGTACGACGACGCGATCGGCGCGCTCACGCGGGCCGCGCGCTGGGGCACGCGGGACAAGCCGCTTTACCAGGGGCACCTCGCCGTCGTGCAGTGCGAGAGCGGCAGGATGGTGGAGGGGCTCGGCGCGCTGATCGACAGGCTCTCCGAGGTCCCGGCGGGCCAGGGATACGGCCGGTTCGTGCTGGGGCAGATGGCTTACTTCGACCGTCGCTGGGACGAGGCCAAGAAATACCTGGAAGCCTTCGTACAGCGGAGCACCTCGGGCAGGGCGGCGGTCGCCATCGCGCTCGGCGGGGAAATCGAGGCGGCGCGTCGGACGCTGGCGGCGATGGCGAAGCGCTGACGGCGGTCCGAACGGAAGACGGGAGGGAGCGCGCCGCACGAGGGCGATCGCTTTGCTATAGAACCTCCGTCATGACCGCTTCGACTCGTCTCCAGGGGAGCGCCGGCGCCGCGCCGGCGGGTCTTCAGCGCGCCGCTCGCGGCGCGCGCGGTACGCTCGGCGCGTCGGATCGCGCGCTTGTCGCGCTGATCGCGCTCGCGGTGCTCGCGTCCCCGGGGCTCGCGCTGGCCGCCGACGAGCCGGATCTGTTCACCCGCGGCCTCCAGGCCGGCCCGCTCTTCGCGGGGCTCGCCGCGCTCGCGGGCGGCCTGCTCACGTGCCTCACGCCGTGCGTCTACCCGATGATCGCCATCACGGTGAGCATCTTCGGGGCGCGGGAGGCGAAGTCCCGGCGCGAGGCGATGCTGCTCTCGACGAGCTTCGTGCTCGGCATCGTCGTGCTCTTCACGGCGATGCTCGTGATCGCGGCGCTCACCGGGAGCCTGTTCGGCAGCGTGCTGGCGAACCGGTGGGTCATCGTCGGCATCGCGATGGTGTTCATCGCGCTCTCGCTGTCCATGTTCGGCGCCTTCGACATGACGCTGCCCGACACGCTGATGCAGCGGCTCTCGCAGGTCGGCGGCATCGGCTACGGCGGCGCGTTCCTGCTCGGGCTGGTGAGCGGCCTTGTCGCCGCGCCGTGCACCGGGCCCGTCCTCACCGGCATCATCCTGTGGATCGGCAAGACCCAGAGCATCGGCCTCGGCGCGCTGGTCGGCGCCACGTTCTCGATCGGGCTCGGCCTGCCGTTCTGGCTGGTCGGCACGTTCGCTGTCGCGCTCCCGAAGGGCGGCAAGTGGATGCTCGGGGTGAAGTCGTTCTTCGGGATCGTGATGCTGATCGTCGCGCTCTATTTCCTGAAGACGACGTTCCCGGCGCTGTCGTCGCTCGCGCGGCCCACGCCGCAGTTCATGGCGGTGATGGCGGGCCTGGTGGCGCTCGGCCTCGCGCTCGGCGCGGTGCACCTGTCCTGGGACGACGGCGGCCTCGGGGTGAAGGTCCGCAAGGGGCTCGGGATCGCGCTCACGGTCGCCTGCGGCTTCCTGCTCGTCGCGAGCCTGGACCTGCCGCGCCTCGCCTCGCCCGTCCCGGCGGCGGTGGCCGGCGAGGCCGCGCCGCGGCAGCTCACGTGGCTGCACGAGGAGCCGGTGGCCGTCGCGAAGGCGAAGGCGGAGAAGCGGCCGCTGCTCGTGGATTTCACCGCGGAGTGGTGCGGCGCCTGCAAGCAGCTCGACAAGGACACCTTCTCGGATCCGCGCGTGATGGCCAAGGCGGGGCACTTCGTCGCGGTGAAGGTCGACGCGACGGACGACGAGGATCCGCAGGTCGACGCGGTGAAGGGCAAGTACCGGGTCGTCGGCCTGCCCACGGTGGTGATCTACGACTCCACCGGGGCCGAACGGAAGCGCTTCAACGACTTCGTCGGCCCGGACGTGTTCCTGGCCGCGCTCGAGGGCATCGAGTAGCGCCGCGGCCATGCGCCCCTCCCTGCCCGCCGCCCTCGCGCGCGGCTTCCTCTGCGCCCTCGGTCTCCTGCTGGTCGTCTCCGGCTGCAGCGTCGGGGCCCCGCCGACCGGCACCGTGGTTGTCGGGGTGACGAGCGAGCTGCTCCCGGGGGTCGACATCGACCGGATGCGCGTGGTCCTGCGCGCGGCGGGCGAGCTCGTGCGCGACGACGTGATGACGCACCGGAGCGGGCAGCTCTTCTTCCCCCGGGAGTTCGCCTTCAAGGACCTCGACGACATGACGGCGGTGGAGGTCTCGCTGGAGGCGTTCGGGGCCGAGGACCCGGACAGGCCGGTGCTCGTCCGCACCGCCATGACCCAGGTGATCGGCGGCCGCACGACGCTGCTGGAGCTGCGCCTCGAGCGGGAGTGCGTCGTCGCGCCCGGGGCCGCCACGTGCCCGGCGCCGCAGACCTGCGTCGCCGGCGGCTGCAGCGCTCCCTTCGTGGATCCCCGGCAGCTCGACCCGTACGACCCCTCGTGGAAGGCGGACGCGGAGCCGGACCTCTGCAAGCCGGGAGGCGCCGGGGCGCCGGTGGTTGTCGTCGGCGAGGGGCAGGCCGACTACTTCCCGCTCGAGGAGCTCGACGAGGTCCAGGTGGAGGCGGGGCCGCAGGGCGGGTACCACATCTTCATCGCCACCCGGGTCAAGAACCTCCGCCGGTCCGGCTCGACCACCGTGGTGAGCGGCGTCGTGCCCGAGCTCGACTACGAGATCGAGCCGCTCAGGGTGATCTTCACCCTGGACCAGGACGAGGGCGGCTTCTGCAAGCTCTCGGGGCTGCGGTTCCGGCTGGACGGGGAGCGGGAAATCGAGGAGCTGCTCGGCAAGGTCGTGGACGTCGAGGTGACCGTCACCGATGCCGACGGGGACACCGGGACCGGCAAGCGCAAGGTGACGCTCTCGCAGACAATCCTGTAGCCGGGGTCACTCGCGCGCGGCGCGCCAGCGCGTCATCCAGCCGCCGGTGAGCAGATCGAGCGACGCCTCGGCTTCGAGCGCCTCCAGCGTCGCGGCGCGGTGCTCCTCGGGGCTCCGGCCCGGGTCGGCAGCGAGCGCGACGGCGCGCTGCCACGCGAAGAGCAGCTCGATCACGCGCGCCGTGAGCTTCGTTTGCAGCTCGGTGCGCTCGCGGCGGAGGCGCTCCAGGGCGATCTCCTCATCGACGAAGACCAGGCGGTCGAGCCGCCAGGTCGCGCGCGCCTCGAGCCAGAGGCTCGTGCCGCCGGAGGCCGTCCTGCGCGCCGGGTCGTACTCGGTGGGCGCCAGGTTCTCCGCCTCGTCGACGAGGCGCGAGACGCGGAGCCGGAGCTCCGGGAGCAGCGACGACGTCCGGGCGCGCGAGGCGAGCGCGTCGATGCGCGCCCCGGGGTCGAGCAGGCGCGCCTGCCGCAGCGCCGCCTCGACGGCCGCGCGCGCCATCGCCGGCGTCACCCGGACCGGCAGCGGGAGCTGCGGCTCCGCCTCGGCGGGCGGCGCGGGAGGCGCCTCGGGGAGCTCGAGCGCCGGCGCGGCGCGGGGCGCGCCCGGGGCCTCGGCGGCAGGCTTCAGCCGGGGCGCTTCCGGCTCGGCGACGGCGGGGGAAGGCGGCGCGCGCGGGCGATCGGACGTCCGCTCGAGGGGGATGCTCGCGAGCAGCATGCCGCTGACGGAGCGCTCGCCGCGCTCGAGCCGAGCGACCCCGAGCTGGACCGCGATCCAGAGCGGCTGCGCGCGCCCCGGGGACGCAGCCCAGAGCTCGTGGGGCGCGGTGTCGAGGCGGTCCATGCGCGCGTCGAGCGCGGTGGGCTCGTCGTCGGAGGGGAGGTCCGCGCGCGCCTGCGGCGCGGGCAGGGCGCACGCGAGCGCGCCGAGGAGGAAGAGGGCGGAGCGGTGGAGGGATCGGTGGTTCGTTCGCACGCGAGCTGGGTCGACCGCCGCGCGCCGCCAGTTGCGTGCGGCGCGCCGCGCGGTTCGCTCAGCGGCCCCCGGACGGCGCGCGCGCCCCGGTGGCGAAGCTTCGCCAGAGCCCGGTTCCGCCGCCCAGGGGGCGTGCCCATCCCGCGCCCGAGCGCAGCTCGCTGCCGCCGCCCACGCCTCGCAGCTCGCTGCCGCCGCCCACGCCTCGCAGCTCGCTGCCGCCGCCCACGCCTCGCAGCTCGCTGCCGCCGCCCAGGGACCGAGCCCCCTCGGCGCCGATGCGCCGGAGCGCCTCGCTCGCGTGGGGCGGACCGCCGGGCCCGAGCCCAGGGCCGGCGCCCCCGCCGCCCCGCCGACCGAGCTCGCTGGCCCCGCCGCGGGTCGCCGCGACAGCGTGCGCGATCGCCTCCGGGGTGGGCACCGTCCCCGAGGGGAAGCGGGGTGGGCCCTCGCTGGTCCCGCCGCGGGTCGCCGCGACAGCGCGCGCGATCGCCTCCGGGGTCGGCGCCGTCCCCGAGGGGAAGCGGGGAGGCTCCGCGCTCGGGGAGAGGCGCCCCGTCCCCGCGGCGCCGCCCGGCGCGCCGTGGCTGGTCGTGCCCACGTCGACAGCGGGGCCCTGGAGCGGCGCCCATGCGGCGGTCTCGGGTGCGGCGCCGTGGGGCGAGGCCGATGCGGCGGCCTCGGTGCGCGCGTCGCCCGCCACGAACGCGACCGCCTCCGCCGATGCGCCGGGACTCGCGGAGGGCGCAGCCGCCGCCTCGTCGCGGCTCGCCGCCGGCGTGGCAGCGTGCGGAGCNGAGGGCGCAGCCGCCGCCTCGTCGCGGCTCGCCGCCGGCGTGGCAGCGTGCGGAGCGGCGTCGCGGCCCCGGG
>NZ_JEMA01000341.1 GCF_001589285.1 Sorangium cellulosum
GGGCGGGTGGGGGGATTCCGAGGTGATCGGCCCACCGCAGCGCTGAAGGACAGCCTGGGGGCACCGGGACGCCTGCGGCTGCGGACAGGGGGCCATCGCAGCGACGCGTGAACAACGCGCCTGGGCGCTACCGGGACGCCAGAAGAGATCGACCCATCCCAGCAGCGCGCGAAGAAAGCCCGGGGGGTACCGAGCGCCAGTCGACATCGACGCAAGCTCCTGCGCGGGGAGAAGAACAGCCCGAGGAGCCTACCAGGGTGCCAGGAGATATCGGCCCATCCCCCACACCGCGCAGAGGCAGCCCGGGAACCTGCCGGGGTGCCAGGAGCACGGTGGAGCCGGTCGAGACGGAGTGAACCGTCTCCGAGAGGCTCTCGGTTGGGCCTGACGAGCGGGGCAACTCCGGCCCGCGCCGTTCAACGTGCTTGTTACAGTGGCGTAGATTTTCAGCTACGGCCGAAGAACCTGCGGCCGCGCGACCGCTCGGCGTCGCGCCGGATGCCCTGCATCACGACGCGGATGAGCTCCCGGGAGTAAGCGCGCCTGTCGTGGCGCTTGTGCTCGGGAAGCTTGACGCCCAGAGCGTGCGCAAGCCGTTCTACGTTCTCTACCCTGGCCTCACGCAAACAGTCGATGTCCAGATCCATGTACCGTGGCGCTCCCATTAATCGAGTCCACTTGGTTTGTCGAGCCCAGCGAACACGGGAGCGAGCTGCCGGATGGCCTCCCTTCAGACCGAGACAGGACGCCATCGGCCGCGACGGCGCGAAGGCCGCGAAGGCCGCGCGACGTCTCGGGCAGGTCGGCGTCACGAGGCACGAGGGACAGAGAGCGACACGGCCCCGTTCGAGGCGAGCATGCAGCTCAGGCAGCCGCCGCCGTGGGAGGTTGATGGCATCGCGCTGACGGGGCGGCAGGGAAGCGCGACACAACCTCGGACGCTGTGAGACGCCGTGGGCGCCGGCAGAGCGTGTATCCAGCGCAGCCCCGGACGAGCGCCGCAGCAGGAGAGAAGAGAGGAGAGAGAAGAGAGCGCGACGCAGACGGCTGCGAGACGCCCAGGAGGCGGCCAGGCAGAGCGGTGCCAGCGGCTCGGCACCTCCAGGTCGAGGCTCAGCTCACCTGGCAGCTCGCAGCAGCTCCCAGCGTGGAGCCCAACCGGCCCGGGGAGCTCGGCGCGCCGCACATGAAGGTAGCCCCGGCCGGACTCGAACCGGCACGCCCGTACGGGCCGCGGATTTTAAATCCACCGCGTCTGCCATTTCGCCACGGGGCCAAGTTGTTGAATTTGCTTTGATTTTTGGTATCGCCGTGCCGTCCCCACCCTGTTCTGTGCCGTTTCCCGTGGCTTTTCCCCTGCCCCCGAGCTCGGGGATCCCCTCGGCGAGGGAAGCTAGCTCGCCAAGGCCCAGTTCTGCAAACGTCCTGGCCGCCCGGCGATACCTCTGGCGCCTGACAGAGCTCCGGTGCCCGGCCCGGTCGGCAACCCAGGTCTCGCTGCGGCCGTTCGCGAGGGCGACGGTGATGAAGGTCGGGCGCGCGTCGTGGGCGCGCACCTGCTGGCGCTCGCCGGAGCCCTCGAAGAGCTCCGGGCGGTCGATGCCGGCAAGCTGGAGGTGGGCGCGGAAGCGCTCGGCGGCGTGCTCGACGTTGAAGCGGTCGCCGTCCTCGTTGACGAAGAGCGGGGCGGAGGGGGGCGGGTTGCCGCGGAGGGTGAGCCAGGCGCGTAGGCCTGGGGCACGCCGGGGGAGAGCGCCCAGGCGCGGGGGTCGTTCGTCTTGTTCTTCTCGAGGCGCAGCGCGCCGCGATCCAGGTCGATGTCTTGGATTTGGAGGCGCGCCGNAGGTCGATGTCTTGGATTTGGAGGCGCGCCGCCTCACTGATGCGCGCGCCTTCGCGGTTCAGGAAGCCCCAGAGCACGCGCCGGCACAGCAGGATCGCCGTGCAGGCGAGCAGGCGCGCGTCCTCGTCAGG
>NZ_JEMA01000342.1 GCF_001589285.1 Sorangium cellulosum
CAGGGACCAATGCCTAGAGCCAAAGGGGCTCTGACACTCCGTCGCGCGTCACATCGCCGAGGAGTCTCCGGGCGACGTCACCTGTCGCCCCGGAACCACAGGAGCGCATGTAAGCACTGCGACAAGCAAACCGTCCAGAGTCACTCGTGCTCACAGCAAGAATTCGTCGACCGCTTCAAGCTCCCATCGCATGTGCTTGCGGACGGACCAGCGGGCCAAGCTGTCTGGCGCTCCGGTGCTCTCTTCAACCGGAACCCATCTGCGCCGGAGCAGGCGGGCGTTTGCCTGGCGCCGGCGCGCGCTGACGACGTGGGTTTGCCGGGCGCCGGCGCGCGCGAACGGCGCGCGCGAACGGTGGATAGGGTGGCGACGCGGGCAGGGTCACCTGCGGCGGCGAGGGCTGCGCGCTGCCGTGCGGGGAGCAGCGATGTGCTCTCCCCGTTGAGAACGCTCCCGGCTCAGACCGGCGCGTCGTCGTCTTCGAGCAGATCCTCCTCGTCCGCCGCCCCGCCGCCGCTCACCCCGCCGCCGCTCGCGCCATCGCTCGGCGCGCCGGTCACCTTCTTCCTGGTGCGCCGGCTGAAGAGCCGCCGGGTCGCGATGGGCACGAGGCGCGGGATGCTCGGATCCTGCTCGTTGGCACGCTCGAACACGCGCACGATCTGCTCGAGAAGGATCAGGTTGATTCCGTCGGCCCGGTCGAGGTCGCCGGCCGTGACCTTCTGGCCCGCCGGCCGCGCGGCCGCGGTCTTCGCCGCCTGGGTGACCTCCCTGGCGGTCCCCTCGAGGCGCTCGACGTAGTCCTTGTCGAGCCGCATCAGCCTGGCGCGCACGGCGAGCGGGCCCTTCTTCTGCACGAGGTAGCGGTTGCCGAGCGCGGCGAGCTGGACGAGCCCGCGCGCGAGCGCGGCCGGGTCTTCCGCGGTGCCGACCGCTTGCGCGAGCGCTTCGCGCGCCTCCTTGCCCGAGCCGCCGACGCCGCGCAGGACCTCGTAGGCCTGGTCGCGCAGGAGCAGGGCGCGCGAGAGCGTCTCTCGCAGCGCCGCGTCCCTTGTGGCGCGCGTGGCGTCCTTCTTCTGGCCGGCGCTCTCGTGCGCGTCGAGCAGCCGCTCCAGCGCGAGCGCCTGCTCGACGGCGAGCGCGAGCAGCTCCGGCGAGAAGCCGCGCAGCCTCTCGCGCTTCTCCTTGGACGCGCTCGACCAGCACGCGTGCGCCGTCGCATAGAGACGGCGCACGTCGGTCAGGACGCGCGAGGAGGCGATCTGCCGCCCTCGCTCGACGAGCTGGGATTCGCTCGTGCCGTCGAGCAAGGACTCGAGGAGGCCTGGCTCCGGCGTACCGAGCCGGTCGGCGAGGGATTCGAGCGTGGGGAGGTGGTCGTCGGTCTCTTCGATGGGAGAGGTAGGTTTGGCCATCGGCGCAGGCTAGGCGCGCGTCGCGCGGCACGTCGAGCGGGTGGCACGTTTTGGCCATGGCGCCGGCGAGCGCGGGTGGACGCATGCCTGTGGAGCACGACGGCGCTGCGAGCGCCGGCGAGCGCGGGTGGACGCATGCCTGTGGAGCACGGCGGCGCTGCGGGCGCCGGCGAGCGCGGGCGGGCGCATGCCTGTGGAGCACGGCGGCCCCGCGGGCGACGCGCAGCGCGCGGCGCGCGGGCCCGTCGGCGTCGCGGCAGCGGGCGTCGTCATTGCGGGAGGGAGCCGTCGTCATCCGAGCTGGCGCTCGTCGTCATCCGGCCCGGAGCCGTCGTCATCCGGCCGGGACGCGTCGGCATCTCGGCTGGGCCTGTCGGCCCCCGGCCTGAGGACGTCGGCCTCCGGCCGGGACGCGTCGGCGTCGGGCGCGGATCTGTCGTCATCCGGCCCGACGCCGTCGTCACCGGGGCTCGGACCCGTCGTCATCCGGCGGGGAGCTCGTCGTCATCCGGGGAGGTCTCCGCGGTCACCCGGCCGGGACCCGTCGTCGTGCGACATCGGGACGTTGTCATCGGAGCCGGAGGCGTCGCGATCCGGCTCCGATCCGTCGTCATCTGAAATCGAAGACGTCGTCTCCGGAAGCGAATACGTCGTCATCCGGCGGTGAGGGCATGCGCGGACCGCGTGGACCGCCGGGCGGAGACGCCGCTACGCTCGCCGCAACGTGAGCAAGGTCACCGCGCTCGGGATGGATACGATCACCGAGAAGTCCGGCCATCAGATGACCGGCATGGCCGTGAGCGTGTGCACCACGCCCGCGGCGCCGAGCCCGGTGCCCATTCCCTATCCGACCGCGGGCACGGTGGCCGAGGGGATCATCGACCCGCCGATGCGCACGAAGATCAACGGGGCGAAGATCCTGACGGTCGGCGGGTGCATGAAGGCGTGCCACGGCAACGAGCCGGGGACGCTCAGGGAGGTCGTCAGCCTCAACACGGGCGGCCCCTGCTTCCCGTGGCTCGGCGCGCCCAATGTGCTCATCGAGCTCGGCATGGCCGGCATCACCGGCAGCATGGGCCAGATGAACAAGTCGGTCACGACGGGGGCCGGCGCGAGCGCGAGCGGCGCGGGCGCACGCGGCGCAGGCGGCGGCGGCGCGGGCGGCAGCGCAGGAGGCCCGGGAGGCAAGGGGCCGCAGGCGGCGAGCAACGGTGGAGGGGGCGGGGGCGGGGGCCATGAAGGCGCGGGGCCGCCGGCCCCACCGGCGCCGCCGGGCGCGGAAGGGCAGGCGAAGGCCGGGCATCCGGTCGACGTGATCACGGGCGCGATGTACACGACGCCCGCGGTCGACATCGACCTGCGCGGCCCGTTGCCGCTGCAATGGGTGCGGCAGTACCGCAGCTCCGCAGTCCGCCGGCAGTGCGGCGTCGGGTGGGGGTGGACGCACGCGTTCGCGTGGTGGGCCGAGATCGGTCCGACGGGCATCACGGTCGTCGACAGCGAAGGGAGCGCCCTCGTGTTCCCGCGCCTCGAGGAAGGCGAGTACGCGCTGGCGCCGTTCGGGCGGCGCCTGGAGCGGAGAGGTGCCGACCTGGTGCTGATCACGCGTGATCGCGTCGAGCGCATCTTGCGGCGCGGCGAGGAGGGGCGCTTCCGGCTGGAGGAGGTGCGGGACCGGTCCGGCAACACGACGACGCTCGCCTGGCAGAGAGACGAGCTCGTCGCGCTGACCGATTGCGTGGGGCGACGCCTCGAGCGGGAGCGGGATGGAAGGCGGCTCTTCTGGTGGCTCGTGGTCGTCGATGCCGAGGGCAAGCCGCACCGGCGCCTCGGGGTCGCGTACGAGCTCGACGCGCGCGGCGACCTCGTACGCGTCGTGGACAGCGGCGGTGTCGAGACGGCGTATCGCTACGACGAGGAGCACTTCCTCGTGGAGGAGCGCCTCCCCGACGGGCTCGTCTATCACTTCCGCTACGAGGATGGCCCCGACGGCAAGCGCCGCTGCGTCGAGACGTGGGGCGAGCTGCCTGGCCGCGACGTGCTGGCCGAGCTCTCCGGCGGGCCGGACGGCGGCGCGAGGGCGGGAGCCGGCGCCGGCGCGCACACGGGCGCGGGCACGAAGGGGATCTTCCACATGCGGCTCGCGTACGGGCCGGAGCCGTTCTCGTCGCGCGTGATCGACGCAACGGGCGGCGTGCACCGCTACCAGGGCAACGCGCTCGGGCTCGTCACCAGCTACACCGATCCGCTCGGCCGGGTGACGCGGCTGTCCTTCGACCCCCAGGGGCACCTGAGGGCCGTGTGGGACGCGATGGGCTACGTCGAGCAGGCCCGATTCGACGCGATGGGGCGGCTCTTGTCAGCCACCGCCCCGATGGGGCGGTCGACCCGGCTGCGCCGCGACGATCAGGGCAACGCCGTCGAGCTCGTCGACCCAGCCGGCGCGCGCTGGGCGATGCAGCACGACCGCGCCGGCAGGATCGTGCGCCGCACCGATCCCTCGGGCGGCGTGACGACCTGCGCCTACGACCAGCGCGGGCTGGCCATGGCGACCGCGGGGCCAGGGGGGGAGGAGCAGACGCAGTACGACGCGCACGGCAACCCGATCGAGCGCGCCGACGTACGTGGGGCGCGGTGGCGCTACCTCTGGGATCTGCTCGGCATGCCGGTGCGGATCGAGGCGCCGGGCGGGGCGGTGCACGAGTTTTGGTACGACTCGCGCGGGGACATGGTCAGGGTCGCCGGCCCGCTCGGCCGGCACATGGAGCGCGCCTTCGACGCGCGACGCAGGGTGGTGACCGAGCGGCACCCGGGCGGCGGCATCACCGTGCACCGCTACGCGGGTGAGGCGCGGGTGGAGACCATCCTGCCCGACGGGTCGCGCCTCCGGTACGGCTACGACGCGATGCTGCGGCTCGCGTGGATCGAGAATGCCGCGGGCGAGCGGCATATCTTCCAGCGCGACGCGGCCGGGCAGATCACGGGCGAGAGGACCTTCGCCGGGGTCGAGGTGCGCTACGAGCTCGACCCGCTCGGGCGGTGCGTCGCGCGCTTAGACCCGGAAGGCCACGCGCTGCGGTTGACGCTCGACGCCGCGGGGCAGGTCGTGCGCAGGGAGCACGACCGCGGAACCATGGCCGCATTCGAGCACGACGAGCGTGGCTTCATCACGCGAGCGCGCGACGAGGTCACCGCGGTCGAGCTCGGGCGCGACGCGCGGACGGGCGCCGTGGTGCGCGAGACGCAGCGCGTGGGCGGCCATGCGTTCGCCGTCGAGCGCGAGGTCGATGCGCTCGGCCACGAGGTCGGGACACGGTACTCGACGGGCTGGTACGTCACGCGGCGGCGGGGGCCGGGCGGCGCGGTCGACCAGGTCGCCGTTCACGGGCGCGACGGCGCGGTGGAAGAGGCGTTCGAGATCGTCGCCGCGAGCGCCGGCGAGCACATCACGCGCTTCCGCGAGCGCGACACGGGCGTCGGCGTGACGCGCGACCCGCTCGGGCGGCCGGCGCGAATCCGCGTCTTCGGGCCGCGCGGCGCGGTGCAGCGCGAGCGCACCTACGCGTGGGCGGCGCAGACGGGCGTCACCGAGATCGCCGACACCTTGCGGGGCACACGGCGCTACGAGCTCGACGTGCTCGGCCGGCCGGTGCGCGTGACCGGCCTCGGCGTCGAGGAGCAGTACGCGTATGCGCCGCAGGGCACGCCGATGGCCCGGCGTGAGGTACCCTGCGCGCTCGGGCGCGGGGGCAGGAAGATCGCCACGAGCAAGGCGCGCTTCGCGTGGGATGCGCTGGGACGCCTCGCGCAGCGGATCGACGCCGGGGGGGACGCGCGGCGGTGCTGGGACTACCGCTACAACGGCGAGAACCGGCTCGTCGAGGCGCGCCGCGGGGACGGCTTCTCGGTGCGCTACGTCTACGATCCGTTCGGCCGGCGGCTGGCGGCACTGCGCAGCGACGGGACGAGCACGTTCTTCGGGTGGGACGGCGACGCGGTCGTCGAGGAGATGCACAGCGACGGAACGTCGGTCCGGTACGTATTCGCGGACGACGGGTACACGCCGCTGCTAGTAAGCACGGGGGAGCGCGAGGGCGGCTGGAGGATCGTGGCGACCGACGCGGTGGCGACACCATGGCTGTACCTGCGCGCGGACGGGGAGATCGATGCGATCGACCTGGACCCGTGGGGCAATGAAGCTCGGGTCGAAGGACGGGTGCCGCCGCTGCGCTTCGCAGGGCAGTGGGCCGACAAGGAGGCGGGGTTGATATACCACCGGCACAGGTGGTACGCGCCGGAGCTCGGGCTCTTCCTGACGCCGGATCCGCTCGGGCTCGAGGGGTCGCTCCACGACGTGGGGTTCGTCCCCAATGCGACCGAGTGGCTCGACCCGCGGGGGCTCGTGATCATCATTGGCTCCGAGGACCATGAGTCAGTAGCAGCAGCCTACTCCCGTGCCGCCGCGACCGGCCAAGAGGTTTTATACGCCAGGGAGCTGTACGGCCCTCATAACCCCAACGGCGTACCAATCGTGGGTGAGAAGCATGTGGAGCTCGTGACGCACGGAGTCCCAGGAAGCGTCAAGTTCCAGAATGGTGCGACGAACGCAGATGGGAAGGAAAAGAGACGATATACGGGTCAGGAGCTCGGCACAGCGCTAAAGAATGCCGGGCTAGAACGGGATGCGGAGGTTGTAGTCGTGGCCTGCGACGCTGCCTCGACACCGGACAAGAAACCCAAGCAGAGTGTCATTGCGGGCATCAACCAGGCGACTGGCAACGACACATCAGGTCCTTCTGGCATCGCGTATGTTCGGCCTTACCCACAACAATATTGCGAAAAATGCCCTCCTACACCGGGCAGGACAGGATCGGTAGATCTGACGAACGGACACTGGGAGCGAGCGACAGGACAAGCTGGCGGGGCACCGACGGTCACACGCCTCGAAGCGCATGAGTCTCCGAGCACACATCACGCCGAAACATGGCGCGATCCTGACGCACCGCGGGGCCAGGGCTTGCACGAACATTGATTTTTTTCAAGACGCCGAAGGCAGTCCTAGCGAACCGACCGACCATCGCTTCGTCGATATCTCCTCAACCGAGCCGATTCTTCTGGCTCAGGCCCCTCGACGAAAGCGTTGGAATTCCCAAACCAGCACGCGAATATCGGGCTCCTCGCGTTGCGCTCTACCACGACCAATAGGTTAAATGGCGCATCATGGTACCAGCGACGGGGCGACATAAGAGCGCCGCCGTACGGATTTCGCATCATGGATGGCGCACTCGCACCACCTTCATCAAATTGAAAAATGACTCGCTGCTGCAACTCGCCCAGATAGCGACCTCGAAGCGCACAGTTAGCAATCGGCCTGTGGCTCAACTGATCGAAGATGGCTTCACAGGCGATCCTTATAACGGGCAGGCAGATCCCCTCCTTCTTCGTGAAGCGCGCGTTGGGAGCGCCATCGACATCTTGCAAATGTGAGAGGACACCTGCAACCGTATCCCGCAGGGTTGAAACCCACGACACGTTGGCCACCAGCAGGCTGATCGCAGCATCTGCCGGTCGAAACTCCACAACGAGATCATCATAAGCGGCGTCGCGCTCCTCGTCGGAGAGCTGTGCCAGTTCGTCGTCCGCATAGCGCGGAAAATGGACTACGACTTGCGCTGAACGACGTTGCCATACATCGGACGGTTCGTCTTTGTCGAACCACATGCCAAATGCCTGCGCGTACTTGTCGCGATATGCGAGCGTTCGCGTCCTCCTTGCGAACGGCACAGTAAACTGCGGGTGCAGATCGAGCCCGCCGACAACGGTGATGCGTGAAACGTCTGGCACATCCACCCGCCGCGCCTCCGCTGGCCCGAACACGCGCTCGATCTCCCTCCGCAGCTCCCCCGCCCCGCGTTCGTCCGCCCGCCCAGCCCACGCGACCGTCGCCTCACGCGGCAGCATCCCCTCCTCGATGGGGCTCTCGTTCAGGATCCTCACGAGCCGCGCCGCCGGATCGTCCGGCGCCACGCCGGCCAGCTCGATCGGTCCGCCGGCCTGCTTCATCAGCCGCTTCCACGCGAGCTCCAGCGCGGCTGACCAGACGAGGTTCATGCCGGGCTGGTGCGGGACGTCGAGATGGGGGCACACGATGGTGCCCGGTGTGACGACGGGCGTGGATGAGCTCACGGGCATGGAGTCGCTCCTTCGGGCACGCGGACCGGCGGCGGGCCTCATTATATGCCGCGCGGCGAGGATCCTCTGGGATTTGCTCCGCATGCCGGTGCGGATCGCGGCGCCGGCGGGACGGTGCACGGGATCGCGCAGGATTCGCTCGGCGAGAGGGGGCGCGACGCCGCAGGGCAGATCGCGGGCGGAGGACCTGGCCGGGGCCGATGTCCCTCACGAGCGACGCGCTCGGGCACTGCGTGGCGGGTGTCGACGCGCAGGGCCGGGCGCTGCGGTAACGCTGCAGCACGACGAGCGCGGCTCCGCGGCCCGCCGCCACCCACAGGAGGCCGCCGTCAGCGGTAGGCTCCGCCGTACCCGATCTCGTGCTCGATCTTCACCAGCTTGTTGTAGAGGCCGATCACGAGCAGCGATGGCACCCACTGGCCAACGAAGTTCGCTATCTGCTTCTTGCCGGCCAGCATGAAGCCGGCCGACAGCACCATGGATCCGATCGCCAGCCCGAGATAAGCGCCGGACGGAACCTTGGCAGTCCTCTCCTCGATCTTCGTGGTGACCTTGCCCTCATTCTTCTGCATCATTGGTTCGGTCGTCGTCATCGTGGATCTCCTTCGGCGGCGCCTGGCCGGCGCTGCGCTTGCCGTCGCGAGCCGGTGCGACGACCGGGCCAGAACCGAGGGCGTCCGGACGGGAACAAACAGCGCAGCGGCGGCCAGGCGCTCCGATCCGCGCGGTCCTCAGATCCGCGCGGTCACCGCGCGCAAGAGCTGCCGCTGCGCCGCCGCGAACACAGCGAGCACCGGCAGGCTCAGGAGGACGTTGCCGGCCATGACGAGGTGCCAGCGGACCCCTGTCCCCTGCTCCCGCAGGAGGGCAATCGCGAGCGGGAGCGTGCGCACGTCATCGTCGGTGGTCATGACGAGCGGCCAGAAGTAATCGTTGTAGTGAAACACGAAGCTGAACAGGAACAGCGCCGAGAGCGTCGGCCGCAGCATCGGGCCGAGGATCAGGTAGATGATCCTGAGCTCGCCCGCCCCATCCATCCTCGCCGCCTCGATGATCTCGTCGGGGACCGAGAGCAGCGCCTGGCGCACAAGGAACGTCCCGAGCGCGCTGACCCCGAAGGGCAGGATCAGCGCCGCGAACGTGTTCACCAGGCCGACCGAGCCGAGCATCGTGAACACAGGGACGAACGTCACCTGCGCCGGGATGAGCAGGCACGAGAGCACGAGGACGAACGCGGCGCTCCGCCCGGCGAACCTGAGCTTCGCGAGGGCATAGCCGGCCGGCAGCGCCAGGGCGATCTGCAGGAGCGCGATCGCCGTCGCCATGAACACCGTGTTGGCGAAATACCGCATCACCGGCACCGCCTGGAGCACCTCGCGGTAGGCGCCGAGCTGGAACGCCTGCGGCAGCGGGTACGCCGGGGCGCGGGTGATCTCGGGCAGCGTCTTCAGCGAGGTGATCGTCATCCACGCGTACGGCCCGAGCCACACGACGGCCACCAGGACGAGCACGGCGTCCGACACGAGGCGCCGCGCGCCGGAGCGCCCCGCGCCGCCGCTTCGCCCCGCTGTCACGACGGCCGCCTCCCCTCGCGCGGCGCGCCAGCGCGGAGCGCCCGGAGCTGCAGGACGGTCAGGAGCAGCAAAAACACGAAGAAGATCACGATCATGGCGCTCGCCCGGCCGACCCGCAGGTTCACGAAGACGTGCTCGTAGATCGCGTAGACGAACAGGGTCGTCGCCTTGACGGGCCCCCCCTGCGTCATCACGCGGACAACGTCGAACGCCTGGAAGGACAGGATGAGGCTCGTCGTCGCCACGAACGCGGCGCTCGGGCGGAGCAGCGGCCATGTCACGTGGCGGAACCGCCGCCACGGGCCGGCCCCGTCGAGCGCCGCCGCCTCGTGCAGCGCGCGGGGGATGTCCTGCAGGCCGGCCAGGAAGATGACCATCGCATACCCGGTGATCTTCCAGACGCTCACCGCCGCCAGCGCGAGCAGCGCCGACCGCGGGTCGCCGAGCCAGCTCATCGCCGGCAGGCCGAGCCCGCGGAGCGCCGCCGAGAGCACCCCGTCGGCGTCGAGGATCCACATCCACAGCAGCGCCACCGCGACCCACGACACGACGTACGCGCTGAACACCGCGCCCCGCACGAAGGCGTAGACGGGCCCCGGCCGATCGAGCGCCACCGCGAGCGCGAGCCCCAGCGCGCCGGAGAGCGTCACAACGACGGCGCTGTAGCCGAGCGTGCGGAGGAGCGTCCCGGTGAGCTCGCCGCTCTCCGCGAGGACCTCGTAGTTCCGCAGCCCGACGTACCGCGGCGGCGTGAGCATGTCCCACGCGTAGAGGCTGTTCTTCGCCGCGAGCAGCAGCGGGACCAGGAAGAACACGGCCAGGAAGGCCGCGGTCGGCAGGAGGAGCAGGTAGGGCGAGAGGGGGTGCCTGGGCTTCATCGCTCGCGCGCCGCGCGGACGGCCTCGGAGAGGGTCTCGGCGGCGTCGCGCGGGGCGAGCACCGCCTCTTCGAGCCGCGGCTGCACCGCCTCGCGCTGGACGCGGAACAGGTCCGGGGACCACGGCCACGGCGCGGCGTGCGCGAGCTGGTCGACGGCGACGCGATCGTTCGGGTGCGCGGCGTAGTAGCCGCCCTGCGAGAGCGCCTCGAGGCCGCGCCGCGAGACGGGCATGTAGCCGGTGCGCGTCGCCCACGCGTTCGCCTGCTCCGGCTGCATCATCCAGCGCAGGAACGCGAACGCCGCCTCCTGCGCCGCCGGCGCCGCGCCCCGCGGCATCACGAACATCGTGCCGCCCGTGGGCACCGAGGCGCGCACGTCGCGCGGCAGCGGGGCCGCGCCGACCTCGAAGCTCCCCGCGCCCGCCTGGCCCGCGTTGTCCTCCAGGTAGCGAAGGAACGCCGTCGAGGTCCAGATCATCGCCACCCGGCCCGCCAGGAAGTCGGTGTTCGTCACCTGCCACGCGTTGTAGTCGCGCCCCGGCGGCGGCTTCATCGTGCGGTCCTCGTGCACGAGCGCCTGCCAGAACTGGAGCGCGCGCACGCCCGCCTCGCCGCCGAGCGTCGGCGCGCCGTCCGGCCCGAGGAGCTCGCCGCCGGCCTGCCCCACGAGCGCCGCCCAGAACCACCAGTCGATCGGGCACTCGAAGCCCCACCGCCGCGTGCTGCCGCCGTCGCGCACGACGAGCCGCGCCGCCGCCCGGCGCAGCTCGTCCCACGTCGACGGCGGCGACAGCCCGAGCTCGCGGAACACGCCGCGGTTGTAGTAGGCGATCGGCGTCGATCGGTTGAACGGCAGGCACACGAGCGGGCGCTCGCCGCCGCCGACGAACGTCCCCGACTGCCCGAGCGCCTCGACGACGTCGAGATCGCCGCCGGGGACGCCGGCGACGAACCGATCGAGCGGCTCGAGCGCGCCCGCCTCGGCCAGGTAGGGCACCACCTCGCCGACGACGTGGGTGAGCGCCGGCACCGCGCGCGCCGCGAGCGCGGTCCGCAGCTTGGCGAGCGCCTCGAAGTAGTCGCCCTGGTACACCGCCTCGATGCGGTAGCGGCCCTGCTCGCGGTGGAACTGATCGATGAGCGACAGGAGCACCTCGCGGTTCTTGCCCCCGTACGCGAACCACAGCGAGGCCACGACGCGCCCGTCCGGCGACCGCCGCGCGCACCCCGGCAAGCCCGCAGCGGCCGCGGCGATCGACGCGGCGAGCGCCCGGAGCGCGTCGCGCCGCGACCAGGACGGCGCCCGGCTCATGGCGCGATCCGCGCGCCGGAGCCGGCGTCGAACCAGAGCACGGCGCGCGGATCGAGCCGCGCGCGCACCGCCTCCCCCGGCGCGGGTGTCGCGAAGCCGTGCGCCCGCGCGCGCAGCCGCGTCCCCCCGGCGTCGAGGTACAGGAACGTCTCGGCCCCGAGCGGCTCCGCGATCACGACGCGCGCCGCGATCTCCACCTCGCCCGCCGCGCCGCGCGCCCCCGCGTCCCCCTCCGCCACCGCCCCCAGCGCCACGCGCAGGTGCTCCGGCCGCACGCCCGCGACGACCCGGTCGGGCAGCGCCACCCCCGGCGGGGCGGGCAGCGCGAGCGCCGCGCCCTCGTACAGCGCGCCGGAGCGCTCGAGCTCGATCAGGTTGATCGCCGGCGTGCCCAGGAAGCCGGCGACGAACACGTTCGCCGGCGCCTCGTAGATGGCGCGCGGCGGGCCGACCTGCTGGAGCTCGCCGGCGCGGAGCACCGCGATGCGGTCGCCCATGGTCATCGCCTCGACCTGGTCGTGGGTCACGTAGACCGACGTCGTGCCGAGGCGGCGCACGAGCGCCGCGAGCTCGACCCGGAGCTCGGCGCGCAGCGCGGCGTCGAGGTTCGAGAGCGGCTCGTCGAACAGGAACGCCGCTGGCGCGCGCACGATCGCGCGGCCCATGGCCACGCGCTGGCGCTCGCCGCCCGAGAGCTCGCCGGGGCGCCGGTCGAGCAGGTGGCCGATGCTGAGCAGCGCCGCCGCCTCCTCGACGCGCCGCGCCCGCGCTGCCTTGTCGACCCCGCGCATCCTGAGCGGGAAGCCCATGATGTCGCGCGCTGTCATGTGCGGGTAGAGCGCGTAGCCCTGGAAGACCATGGCCACGTCGCGGTCCTCCGGCGCGACCCGGCTGACGTCGCGCCCGCCGATCGACACCGTGCCGCCGTCGGGGCTGTCGAGGCCCGCGATCAGCCGGAGCGCCGTCGACTTGCCGCAGCCGGAGGGGCCGACGAGCACGAGCAGCTCGCCGTCCTCGACCTCGAGGGAAAGGCCGGCGAGCGCGGCGCGCTCGGCGTTCGGGAAGCGGCGGGTCAGCCCGCGGAGCGAGAGGGTGGCCATGGCGGCAGCGGCTACCAGTCGAGCAGGAGGAGCCCCGGGATCGAGCCCGCGACAGCGAGCAGCTTCGGGCTCGGGGAGACAGCGACCGGCACCCGGGCTGTCCTCAGCAGGGCGGCGTCGTACGCGCTGTCGCCGAAGGCCGCAAGCACGGCGAGCTCGGGGAAGATGCGCTCGAGCGCCCGCGTCTTCCCCTCGCCGTACGTCGCCGGCGCGCCGAGCTCGGGGGCGATCCGGCCCTCGCGGACGGCCGGGGTCATGGCGGCGATCCGCTCGGGCGCGATGCCGAGCCGCCCGACAGCGCGCTCGATCACGAACCGCGGCGACGCCGACACCACGTACACCGGCGCGCCGCGCGACCGAGCCCACTCGAGGATCGGCAGCAGCGCCGGCCGGATGCGCCCCGCGTGGCCCCTGTCCTCGAGCACGCTGTCGACGAGGGCGGCGAGCTCGTCCTCGCGCCACCCCGCGAAGGCCCAGGCCATCATCGCGAAGGCCCGATCCTCCGGGTATTTCTCGGCGGCGAACGCCGCGTAGAGCGCGCTCGCGATCTCGTGCGCGCCGCCCTCCGCGGCGACGCCGAACGCCTCGGCCTCGCGGCGCAGCGCCGCCTCCGCCTCGGGCCGCGCGCAGCGCCCGGCGAGGAACGCCTCGAACAGGTCGAAGCCCACGTCCCCCTCCCAGAGGGTGCCGTCCGCGTCGAACGCGAGCGCCGCGCTCGCCCCGACCGCGCCGCGCTCGGCCTCGAGGCGCCGCAGGATGTCGCTCGTGCTCGCGCGCGGGATGGGCAACGGCGCCCCGCTGCTGTCGACCTGTGCTGCCGTCATGGTCCTCCCCGGGCCGGGCGTCCGCTCCGGCCGAGGACCACGCCTACTGCGGCGCGGGCGTCGCGTCACGCCTGTCAACGCCCTGTCACGCGCCGCTCCCCGGGGCGGCGGCCGGGCGCCGTGAGCCATCGCGGCGGCGCGCCGCCGGCCCGCCGCCTCGCGGCTCGCCCTCTCGAGGGGCGTCAGCTCGCCTTCTCGAAGAGCGAGCGGTGCAGCACGGCGACAGCGGGCGCGACGTTCGCGTCGTCGATCACCATGCACAGGTTGATGCTGCCCATCGCGTAGCTCAGCATCTCGACGTTGACGCCGGCCTGGGACATCGCCTCGAGCACCTGCGCGGCGACGCCCTTCTGCCGGGGCAGGCCCTGGCCGACGATCACGAGCGTCGTCCGGTTGGGCAGGACCTCGCAGGCGCCGAAGCGCTCCAGCTCGGGCAGCGCGCGGCCGAGCTTCCCGAGGTCGTCGGTGGTCATCGAGACCGACACCTCCGACGTGGTGATCACGTCGATCACGACCTCGTGCCGGGCCAGCACCGCGAGGACCTGCGCGAGGAAGCCGACCTCGCCGAACATCCGGGTCGAGCTGATCTTGAGCACCACCTGCCGCTCGCGGTACGCGATGCTTGTCACGGGCGGGGACGCGGCGTCGGTGTTGAAGTCGATCACCGTGCCGGGGTGATCCGGCCGGTTCGTGTTGAGCACCCGCACCGGAATGCCCTTCTCCATGGCGGGCAGCAGCGTGGAGGGGTGCAGCACGCGGGAGCCGAAGAACGCGAGCTCGGCGGCCTCGTCGAAGTGCATCGTCGGGATGTTCCGGGCCGTCTTCACGACGCTCGGGTCGGCGGTCATCACGCCGTCGGTGTCGCTCCAGATCTGCGCCTCCTCGGCGCCGAGCCCCGCGGCGAGCAGCGTCGCCGTCAGATCGCTCCCGTTGCGGCCGACGGTCGTGATCTCGCCGGCCTCGTTGCGGCCGACGAACCCGGTGACGATCGGCACGACGCCCTCGGGGACCCGCTCGGCGAACATCGCCCTGGCGCGGGCGTCGAAGCCGGGCAGCGGGCGCGCGCGGCCGAAGTTCGCGTCGGTGATGAAGCCGAGCTCCCAGACGTCGTAGGCGCGCGCCTTCACGCCGCTCCGCGCGAAGAAGTCCGCGATGCAGCGCACGGCCATGCGCTCGCCGAAGCTCGCGATGTAGTCGAGGCTCCGCGGGCTGAGCTCCTTGACGAGGCTGATGCCGCGCAAGAGATCCTCGATCTCCTGGTAGAACGGCGCGAGCAGGTCGGGCGCGCAGCCGAGCGACTCGGCGACGGAGCGCTGCTTGCCCAGCGGGATGGAGGGGTCGAACCGCCCGGTGGCGGCGAGCCTGGCGGCGCTGATCAGCGCGTCGGTCATGCCCTTGTGGGCGGAGCTCACGACGACGGGGCGGCGGGCCAGGCGGGCTCGGACGATGCTGAGGACCTTCTCGATCTGCGCGCGGCTCTCGACCGAGCTGCCGCCGAACTTCATGACGATCATGGCGCGTGCCTCCATGGGCCTGCCGGCCCGCTGGGCGCGGCATGATAGTCAGCGCCGGCCGCCAGGCGAGGAGGGAAGCGCTGTGTTCACGGCGCGCTCCCCCGGGCCGCGCCGTGGCGCCGATCGCCGCACATCGGGCGCTAGGCCTCGGTCGCCAGCAGGGCCCGGAAGCTCTCGCGCTTCGTGAGCAGGAGCCAGCGCAGGTTCTTCATGAGCTTGCCTTGCTCCGACAGCGCCGCGTGGCTCAGGAGGACGAGCTCGGCGACGCTGATGCCTTCCCGCACATCCTCCAGCGAGACCTTGACCCTGCCGTCCGCCGCCGCGCGGCAGCGGGCGAAGCGGGAGATCACGACCGTCGCCAGCGAGAGGTCGAGCACGGCCGCGAGGAGGTGCCGGGGCGCCGAGAAGATGTGCCGGCGCTGGAGCACGAGGCGCAGGTAGTCCCTGACGATCGTCCCCTCGTCCGCGCCGAGGAACCGGTCGACCGTCCTCACCCGCTGTAGCTTGAACGGCTCCGGGACGAACAGCATGTCGACGGTGCCTCGCCCGAGCATCCAGGCGACCTTGTTGCCGGCGCTGCGCAGCGCCTGGAGCTGCGTCCACGAGGCCTTTCCGACCCGGTGCGCCTCGCGGACCCGCGACGGATAGCAGAGGTTGCCGAGGAGGTGGGCGAACAGGACCCGCGCGTAGAACGAGGGCCTCCTGCGGGGCACGAGCGGCGCGAGCTCCCCGGCGCCGGCCTGCCCGAGGGCGGCCTCGATCGACGCGTCCGTCGCGCGCTCGGCGCCCTGCGGGAGGGCGCGCTCGAAGGCGGCCGTCCAGTCGTAGAGCCGCGCCAGCGTCGCGGCGGGCGACGCGCCGGTCGCGAGCTCGTCTTCCCAGCGCTTCACAGCGCGCAGGTACTGGGGCTGCGCCAGGATGACGCCGCCCAGGGTGGCGAGCGCCTTCGACATCCGCTCGGCGTCGCCCCGCTGCTCGAGCTTCGCCTTGAGCTGGAGGTCCACGGGCTTGCCGTAGTTCTCGCGGATCGACGGGCAGAGCTGGGAGAGCTGCGCGACGACGACCTCCTTCTCGTCGCGGACGAACCCGAACGGGAACGCCTGGCACGACTTGGGGATGTACTCGTGGCCGAACCGCTTCTGCATGCTGCAGAGCAGGTCGTCGTCGAGGAAGACGCACTGGAGCCGGCCGTCCTGCTCCCGCATCGGCAGGACGCCGCGCGCGATGACGAGCGCCCCCTCCTCCCCGGCCCGCTCCCGGACCCACGGCTCCTCGAGGTACCGCCTGGCCTCGTCGCCGCTGAAGCGGATGTTCCAGGGCAGCCGGCAGCAGCGAGCTGGGCAGTCGCGGCACTCGAACTTCTGATCCGGGGGAGAGGAGAGCTTCGCCGTCGGAAGCTTCGTCGCCGGAGAGCGCTTCGTCTTCATCGCCATGGGGCGGCGGACGATACAACGCGCCGGCGGCCTGCGCTTGGCCGCGCCGCCGCCGCCTCCACCACGCCCGCGCCGCCCGCCCGCTGGGTTCGCTGTGTCAAACAGCCCCATCCCCTCCGGGAGAGGCGGGCCGCAGGGCTCAGCCGTGGCAGAAGGCGACAGGCGAGCGAGCGCGGGCAGGACGCAGACAGGACGCGGACAAAAAGATAGCGCCGCCGGGGCCTCAGGGGGGCGAAGGCCACGCCGGCGGCGCTGACTTCCTATGAAGCACTCAGCGTGCCATCCGGCGCGCCCTGAGATCGACGCGGGAATGGCACCATCGCGTCGGGAACGTCCCTCCCAGGTTTCGATTCTGAAACGTCAGGGTCGCAGCATTGCACGATCGTAAAAACTCTTGTCTTACCACTGCATTTCGCCACGGACGCAACCAGTACAGTCAGGGCCGTCTTTTTCTCGTGTCGTGGCACGCCGTGGCGTGCTCCGTGCTACGTGCGCCGTACCTCTACTAAGGAGAAACAAGATGCGACTTGGTCTTCCCCTGTCAGCAGTTACAGCGATGTGCCTGGCGCTCGCTGCGTGTGGTGACGATGATCCGGCGCCGCACGGGACCCCGTCCGGCACAGGCGGCGAGGGCGGCGAGGGCGGCCAGGGCGCTGACGGCGGCGAGGGCGGCCAGGGCGCTGACGGCGGCGAGGGCGGCCAGGGCGGCCAGGGCGGCGCCACGGCGGAGACGAGGGCGGACGGCGAGCCCTGCACGACAAACGACGAGTGCCTCGGCGGGCTCTGCTTGACGGAGGAGCTGTTCGGCTGGGCGGCCGGCTACTGCTCCGGGCTGTGCGACCCCGACCTCATGCCGTGCGAGGGGGGGTCCGAGTGCCTGAACCAGGGCAGCTACTCGCTCTGCCTCAAGACCTGTGAAGCGGCCGACGACTGCGGGGGAGCGGGGCAGGCCTGCTTCGACGTGACCGGGGAAGGCGCGCTGATGTGCATCGGCGGCTGCGACGCCGACGATCAGTGTCAGGGCGCCTGCAACGACGATCTCGGGTACTGCGTCGCGTCCGGCGAGGTCTGCGACAACGGCGAGGACGACGACGCGGACGGGCTGCAGGACTGCGAGGAGCGCGACTGCGCGCCGGGAGCGTGCGCCACGAGCATCGCCGCGGCCTGCACGGGCGCGACCGACGTGTCCGAGGGCGGAACGTTCTCCGGCACGACCGAGGGCGGCACCAACCTGTTCGCCTCGCTGTGCGAGACGCTCGGCGGCACGTACGCCGCCGGCGTGGGCACGAACGAGCGGGTCTTCCAGTTCGTCGCCCCGGCCAAGGGCATCGTCCAGATGGCAGCGCGGGCGACCGAGGGCGACTTCGACTGGTACGTCCGGACCGACTGCGACGACGCGGCGACGCTGCGCGGCTGTCTGCCCGCCTTCGTCGCGGACGACGCGCCCGTGGAGCTCCCCGTCGAGGAGGGCGACACCTACTTCCTCTTCATCGAGGGCACGGAAGACGCGGAAGCCGCGTATGCGCTCGACGTGTCCTTCGCGGCGCAGGTCTGCGGCGACGGGGCGCTCGTCGGCACGGAGGAGTGCGACGACGGCAACACAGTGGACGACGATATGTGCACGAACGCGTGCGAGGTGAACACGGAGGTCGCGTGCGCGGCCGCGGTGCCGATCACCGCGGAGGCGACGGAGGGGGACGCGTCCGAGGGCACGCAAGGCTTCACGGGGTCGTGCGGCGGCGCCGGCGGTGAGATCGTCTATCGGTACACCCCCGCTGCGAGCGGCGAGGTGACGATCACCGCCACGCCTGTCGGCGCGGCCGACGTCGTCCTCCACGCGCGGACCGACTGCGCGGACCGGGACAGCGAGCTCGCGTGCGCGGATGACCCGTTCGACGCCGAGGTCGCCGAGTCGATCACGGTGACGGTGACCGAGGCAGCGCCGATCGACATCTTCGTCGACAGCTACGACAGCGGCTCCTCGGGGGCGTTCACGCTGACGATCACCCCGGCGGAGTGACCTGCTGCCGGGCGAGGGCGCCCCGCCAGGGGGCGCCCTCGCGACGCCTCGACGCGACGCGACGACACCGCACATCGCCTGCGCGCGACGCGCCTCGTCGCCACGACGCGGACCGGCCGTCCGGGAGGCGCCGCCTCCGGGACAGCCGGGGATCGCGGCCGGCGGTGCGCTCACTGCGGCGGCGGCGGCGGCGGCGAGGCCCCCCCGGCGGGCGGCGCGTCGGGCACGCGCAGATCCACCGTGGCGACCTCGCCCGGCTTCACCTGCACGCCGGCCCCGGCGATGGTGGACTCGACGCTGATCATGTAGAGCCCGGGCGAGATCGCGGACACGCGGTACGAGCCGTCCTCCGCGGTGACAGGGGAGTACAGGCCGATCGAGTTGTCGTCGGCGAACGGCGTGGCCAGCGTGAGGCGAACCCCGGGGAGCGGCTGCCCGCTCGCCGTGACGCGGCCGCGGATCTCGCTCGTCCCCCCGGGCGGCAGCGAGACGTCCTGCTCCGTCTCCTTCCCCTCCTCGACCTCGAGGTCGACGAGCCTCGTCCGCTCCCCGTGCTGCGCCGTCATGCGGATCGGGCCAGACGGGATCTGGTCGAAGCGATAGCGCCCTTCTGCGTCGCTCATCGTGTTCACGAACCCGATCCGCCGTTGCAGCAGCGTGAGCCGGACGCCGGCGAGGGGCGCCCCGTCGGCCCCGCGCGCCACGCCGGCGATGCTGCCGCCGGGCGACATCACGAGCTTCACCGGCGCGATGTCGTCGCAGCCCGCGACATCGACGTTGACCGTGCTCACGGCGTTCGCGCCGTCGTAGCCGCGGACGGCGATCGTGCCCTTCGGCACGTTGGGCAGGACGAACGAGCCGTCGTCCTCGCTCTGCGCCTGGGCGGCGGCCTCCAGGGCGACATTGCTCATCTGCCCGGCGGCGAGCAGCGACTCCGCGTCGACGAACACCCCGGGCAGCGGAGCGCCGGACGGGTCCACGGCGCGCCCGGTCAGGGTGCAGCCCTTGGGGAGGGTCAGATCCACCTTCTCGACCTCCCCGGGCCGCACCCTGACGAACGGCGAGAACGCCGGCGCGTGCTCCGCCGTCGTCGCCCTCAGGATGATGGGCCACGACGGGAGCTGGGCGACGCGGTAGGAGCCGTCCGGGCTCTCGAAGACGCGGGAGAACAGGGGCGGCGGCGCGGGGTCGTCCTCCGTCACGGGCGAGAGCACGTCGATGGAGAACCGCCGCACGGGCTCGCCGCGCTCGTCGAGCACGCGCCCCTCGATGACGCCGCTCTTCGGGAGCACCAGGCTCGCCGTCTGGCCGCTGTGCGCCGTCGTCGACGTGGTCCCGTATCCCTCGACGCTCGCGCTGAGCTGGTAGGTCCCGTCGGGGAGCGTGAGCTCGAACCGCCCGGCCTCGTCGCTCTTCGCGGTGCCCGCTGTCGTGAGCACGTTGCCGGCGACCTCGAAGGCGGACGCGACGACAGTCACGTCCGCGAGGGTGCTGCCGTCGGTCGTGTACACGTGGCCGCTGATCGTGGGGCGCGCCTCGGGCGGCGCCTCGTGGGCGCCGCGGAGGAGCGCCCGGTTGCGGTAGCGGGCGCGCTTCTCCGCTCCGGCCGCGGCCGGGGCCTTCGCGCCGGGGGCGACCTCCTCGCGGCCCGGGCGCAGGAGGAGAAAGAGGACGACGCCGGCGAGGGCCGCCGTGAGCAGCCCGAGGGCGACCCACAAGGGCCGGCGCGAGGGTCTCCGTGTCGAGGAATCGCGTTGCATTGTTGCTCCTGCAGATGAGTTGACCTGGCCAAAGCGCTTCGGCCGGACGCTCGACGGAGAAAGAAAGAGGGGTCGCCAGCCGTGGCCAGCGACCCCTCCTCCTCCTGCGCGGCGCGCTCCGAGAGATCCGCTCCCTGTCCCGCCCGGGGCCTGCGTTGTGGGCTTCTGGACAGGGAGTCTCTCGACGATCATCCGCGCGCCGAGCGCCGACCTACCGCCGGTACGACACCGGACCCGTGTGCGTCACGGCCCCTGGCACTCCGGGGTCATCTTGATCTGCTTGGCGGAGCTCAGGGGGCTGTACTTCATCAGGGCCACGCCGACGCCGTTCACGGGATCCATGGTCCCATGAAAGCTGGAGATCGGCTGGATCTGGCCGTGCGCGGTGATCCCGTAGTTGTTCTCCTGCGGATCGACCTGGATGTATCCCTGGGTGAACTGGTAGCTGGCAGCGTAGCAATCCCCCCACTCGAACGTCGGACTGTACAGCATCCTGCTCTGAGCCACCCCGACCGGACCGCCACCCCCGGAGAACCAGTTGACGTGGTTCGAGCACACGGGATCCCACGGGCTGGTCAGGAGGTGCTCCTCGAGCTGAGCCATCATGTACCCGACGCTGACCTGCCGGAGCCCGGTGCTGGTGGTCACCTTGTAAATACAATCATTACGCATTGCCATCGCGCTGCCCGAGACCGACGTCACGACAGCGAAAGCGAGCACCAAACGAGCAATCTTGTTCATGAGAAATACCTCCGAGGAATCGAATCTGTGGTGAAGTTTTGTTGCAGATACCTATCCAGATCGTCACCCAAGGGATTCATGCCCCGAGGCTTGAACCAGGAGAGCGATGCCCCGACGGGCGCGGCGCGCGTTGTCGCCGGCCCGTCATGGTCACGCTCCCGGAGGAACCCGCCCCGAGGTCATGACGCGAACAACAGGAGACTATTCTCCCCGCGGGTTCACGCAAGCACTTTTGATTGGCAATTCTGCGGTCGAAAACACGACTGACATAGAACCAGGGAGAATACCGGCACTCCTCGACTATGCGCTCGAATCCTCTGCCTCGAACGCACCCCATGGGCTCCCACATCCAGCCGAAGTATCGCGCACCGGCGCGCCAGAGGCGCTGTGTGAGGCGCTGCGAAGAGCGGTCCAGGCCCGGAGTGGCCAGAGGGGCGCAGCGCGGGCGCACGCTGGGCGCGCGAGGCAGGAACCCAGGGATATCGCGCGTGCCTTCGCGCCCTCTGGCCCGATGACGCCTGTGGGTCCCGACCCGCCATGAGACGCCGATGAGCACCGGGTAGCCACCTCCTCGCCGCGGCGCGATCGAGCGCGGTAGTCATCGCGATGATGGGAACTCCAGATATCGAGTCACCGCGCGGCGCCGGGTTCGTCCGGGCCTCTCCCGGCGGCGCCCGGAGCGGGCGCGCGCCATCTCGGCTGGACGTGGCGCGGCGGCGCCGCGCGGGTCAGCCGCCCGGCGGCGCCGCGGGTCAGCGGAGCGTGACGGCCAGCCGGTAGTCGAACACGGCCGCGGAGCCCGCCGCGCCGGACGAGGCGCGGACGCGCAGGAAGTACGTTCCCGCCGGGAGCGCGCGCGCGCCGGGGTGGCGCGGGGCGCTCCCGGTGCCGTCGATGAGCGAGCAGTCCCCCCGGCCGCCGTCGTCGTCGTCCGCGATGATCAGGCCCTCTCCGTCGAGCAGCGACAGCCGGCTGTCCATCTCGAGCGACTCGCACGTCTCCGCGCCGCCCTCGACGATCTCCGCGCGGATCGAGCGGCCCTCCGGGAGGTCCACGGCGTAGAGGTCGAAGTCATCGACCGTGCGCGCGCCGGCGATGACAACGTCGGAGCCGACAGGCCCGTTCGCCTCGGCGAGGGTGCCATTCGGCTCCTCCTCGGCCCCCGCCGGCGCGAGGATCTTCGCCTGGAGGAGGTAGATCGGGATCGCCGCGCCGCCGTCGCGCGCCGCGACCTCGACGAGGAGATCGCCCGCCGGCAGCCCGAGGACGAGCGCCGAGCACCCGCCGATCCCGCCCGCGTACTCGGCGTCGGAGAGCCCCTCGTCCGTCGCGACCAGCTCGCCCGCGGCGTCGAGCACGCGGAGCGCCGTCGCGATGCCCCCCTCGCAGCCCGCGGCGGTGCCGTCGAGGACCTCGAGGCGCACGACCGACGCGACCGGCAGGCGCACGCGGAACACGTCCCTGTCGCCGCCCGCGTCGATGCGCGCCGCGATGAGCGCGTCGCCCGCGATCGCGACCTCGCGCGCCCCCGCCTCCGCGGCGGTGTCGTTCGGCTCGATCTCCGCGGTCGCCGCCTCGAGCTGGCAGTCGGCGCTGCACCCGTCGCCGCCCGCGGCGCCGCCGTCGTCGCACCCCTCCGGCGCGTCGACGAGGCCGTCGCCGCAGACCGGGAGGCGCTCGCAGCCCGGCGCGCAGCGCGCGCCGCCGTCGCACTCCTCCGCGCCCTCCGTCACGCCGTCGCCGCACGAGGCGTCGAGCGAGGCGCGCAGCGTGTAGCGGGCGTCCAGCTCCCCGGGGACGCCGTGGACGACGACGTAGTAGGTCCCCGGGGCCAGGCGGCGCGCGGAGGCGCCGCCCGGGCTCGTCGGGTCGATGAGCGAGCAGGCGCCGGCGCCGCCGTCCTCGTCGGAAGCGAGCACGGTGGCCCCGTCCGGCGCCAGCAGGACGAGCGCTGTGTCGACGCCGTCGGCGCACCGACCGGGGCCGCTCGCGTCGAAGGTCTCGAGTCGGAGGTCCGAGACGGTCGTGAGGCGCAGGGCGAAGACGTCGACGTCGGTGTCCGGATCGAGGACGCCGGACACGAGCGCTCCCGGCGCCACGGCGCCGTTCGCGTCGGCCTCGGCCGGGGTCGCGTTGGGCTCGATCTCGGCCGTCGCCCCCTCGATCCGACAGGCGGCGTCACAGCCGTCCTCGTCCTCGGTGTTGCCGTCGTCGCACACCTCGGGATCGTCGATGAACCCGTCGCCGCACGCCGGGACCCGCTGGCACGTCGCCTCGCACGCGGCGCCGCCGTCGCACTCCTCGTGGCCCTCGACGACCCCGTCGCCGCACAGGGCGGTTGTCCGCGCGCGCAGGGTATATCCCGCGGTGGAGCCCCCACCGGAGGCCTCGACGCGCACATGGTAGATCCCGGGAGCGGCGATGACAGCCTGGATGCGCGAGCAATGACCCTCGCCGCCGTCGTCGTCCTCGCCCACCAGCGCGCCGTCGGGCGCGAGGAGCTGCGCCACCGTATCGACGTCGCGGCAGGAGGTCGGGCCGCTCGCGTCGAAGGTCTCGATGTCGAGGTCGGCGACGCCGGGGACGTCGATGGCGAAGTAATCGACGTCGCCCGCCGGCGAGATCCACGCCGAGAACAGCGCGCCCGACGCGGTCGCCTGCCCCGCGGTGGCCTGGTCCGGCGCGTCGTTCGGCTCGACCTCCGGGAGCGTCCCCTCGAGCTCGCACGCGGCGCCGCAGCCGTCTCCGCCCTCCGTGTTGCCGTCGTCGCACGCCTCCGAGCCGTCGATGGCGCCGTCACCGCACACAGCGATCCGCGCGCAGTCCTCCGAGCACCCGTCGCCGCCGTCGCACGCCTCGGCCCCCTCGACGACGCCGTCGCCGCAGAGCGCGGTGAACACGACGAGGAGGTCGTACCCGGGGATGGTGGCGTCGCTCGTGAACTCCTCGACGGTCACATAGTACGTGCCTGGCCGGAGCTGCGTCGCCCAGGGAGCGATGGTGGAGTCGATGAGCGAGCAGGCCCCGGGGCCGCTGTCGTCGTCGCTCGCCAGCACCGTCACGCCGTCGGCGTCGAGGAGCTGGAGGAATGTGTCGACGCCCTGGGAACACGCGCTCAGGCTGCCCGGGTTGAACGTGGCGAGCTGGATCTCCGCGAGGCGCGGCACCACAAGGGCGAAGACGTCGACGTCGCCGAGCGGCTCGATCGCCCCCGTGACGAGCTCGTTCGGCCGGAGGGCGCCGCGCTCATCGGCCTCGACCGCTGTGTCGTTCGGCTCGACCTCGCGCACCGGAGCGTCCAGCTCGCACGCGGCGCTGCAGCCGTCGCCGCCGATCGTGTTCCCGTCTTCGCAGAGCTCCGGGGGCTCCAGCACGCCGTCGCCGCACACCGCGGTGTCCAGGGTGAGCGAGAGCGTGTAATCGAGCGTTTGATCGAGGGTCGCGGGCTCCACCTCCGGGGAGATCTGCACGCTGACGAAGTAGTCCCCCGCGCCGAGCCTGTTCAGCGCCAGGAAAGAACATGTGTTGTCACCGGCGATATCATCGTTGCTGTCGAGGGCCACCATGCTGCCGTCGAAGATCGTCACAGCCGTATCGACGCCGAGCGCGCTGCACGCCGTGCCCAGCGGGCCATCGAGCGTCTCTGCCCTGAGCCGCCCGAACGCCCCGTCGGGGACGCTCACCCAGAACACGTCCACGTCGCCCGCGGGATCGAGGAAGGCGCGGATCCGGCCGTCGGGCGCTATGGCAAAGGCGTCGTTGGCCGACGCGGGCTCGTCGTTCGGCTCGACCTCGCACCCGGGCTCCACCTGACATGCGCGCGAGCAGCAATCGCCGTCCTCGTTGCCGCCATCGTCGCACGCCTCCCGGCCGCCGGGCACGCCGTCGCCGCACCCGGCCGTGCACGCGCTCGGCGCCCCGGCGCAGGCGAACCCGGGCTCGATCGCGCAACCCGGGTCGCACCCGTCGCCGGCCGTCCGATTCCCATCGTCGCACGCCTCGGCCGGGTCGGCGACAGCCCCGTCGCCACACACAGCGCCTGGCGCGGCCCCTTCTCCACCGCTGCCAGCCTCTCCATTGCTGCCGGCCTCTCCACCGCTGCCGGCCTCTCCACCGCTGCTGGAGACAGCGGGCTCATCGATCCTGGTGCGGTCCACGGGGACGAGGGGCTCGCACCCGACCAGGGCCGGAGCCGCCAGTCCGAGGAACAACGGGAGTGCGGTCCTGGAAGGGATAACCATGGAAACTGCGGCCTTGCTCGGCGCCGTGACGGCAGAAGAGCCGAAGTCTCCCCGGCGCCGCGACGGCAGCAGACGCAAAGCCCACCGTCGCGTCAAGGGACAGCGCGCGAGCGCCGCGCCTCAGTACGCCACGACGACCGCGTTGCGGACGAATTCGTCGCTGTCGAGCTGCGCGAGCATGAAATGTGCGGTGTCCTCGCGCGAGATCGTGGGACCGCCGACGAAATAGCCGCCGAGCGGCACGTGGTCGACGCTGGCGCGGTACTCCTTGCTGAGCCTCCCATCGGTGAGCTTGGGCGGCCGCACAAGGGTCCAGGCCACATCGCTCTGACGGACGGCCTCTTCCATGCGCACCATGTCGGAATACCGGTTGCGGAGCAGCGGCTTGACCAGCAGGCGGAACCAGAGCGCGCTCTGCTGCTCGTCGATGCCCGCCGCGGTGACGGCGATGAGGCGGCGGACGCCGTGCTCCTTCATCGCGCGGAGGACGTTGACGATGCCCTCGGAGTAGACGCGCGTCGGCCCCAGGCCGCGCGACCCCAGGGCCGAGAGGACAGCGTCGTGGCCGGCGACGGCGCGCGACACCTGCTCGGCATCCATGATGTCGCCGCGGAGCGCGCGCAGCCGCTCATGGTGCGGAACAGGGATGGTGGCGGGATTGCGCGCGAACGCCGAGACCTCGTGGCCGGCCTCCAGGGCCTGACGCACAAGCGCGGCGCCCGTGCCCCCCGTCGCCCCCAAGATCAGCAATCTGCTCATGAGCCCCGAGCCTACCCGGTCTGCCGCGGCGGGTTCAACATGCGCGTGTCACACCGGGCTCGTCCACCGAGATCGGCTCTGGAGCCGGGCGAGGGGCGCTCCGCCCGTCAGGCGCCGAGCCGCAGCCACGCGACAACGCCGTGGTGATCCGAGCCGGAGAACGGCGCCCGCTCGCAGCGCGTGATCGCCCACCCCTCCCCGGGCTGGACGAAGACATAGTCGATGCGGCGCAGCGGCAGGCCCGCCGGCCAGGTGCCGCCTGCCTTGCCGGGGTGCGTCTGCGTCCACGCGTCGAGCCAGCTCGCCTCTCCAGCGCTCGCCTGGAGGTAACAGACAGCCTCCTCGCTCGGGAGCGCGTTGAAGTCGCCCATCAGCACGGCGCCGAGGCTCCTCGACTTCTCCCGCTCGCGCGCGGCGAAGCTCACGAGCTCCCGCACGGTGCGCGCGCGCGCGCGCTTCGACAGCGAGAGGTGGGTGACGAGCACGTCGATCACCGCGCCCGCGTGCCGGATCGCGGCGCGCAGGACGACGCGCTGGCTGTCGCGCTCGAACGGGTCGTCGCGATCGAGCGTGAGCGCCTCGACGGAGTGGTCGAGCACCTCGATGTCCTCCCTGCAGAGCAGCGCGACCCCCTCGCACTCGCCGCTCGCGGCGACCCTGCCGGGCGCGAACCAGGCCCTGTATCCGCCGACGAGCCGCGAGAGCTCGCCTGCCTGCCCGAGGTCGCCGCTCGCGGACGGCGCGTGCACCTCCTGGAGCCCGATGATGCAGGGCCGCAGATCGCCGAGGAGCCGGGCCAGCATCGTCCGGCGCCGCTCCCACAGGGCGACGCCACCCCAGATGTTCTGGGTCAGGATAACGAGGTCGCGTTCGTGGCTCAAATGCCTCCTCCTCGGGCGTCAGTCCGGGGATGTCTTAGTCAACGCGTCGAGGAGGCTCAAGGCCCCGTGAGCGAGCCAGTCCATCGCCTTGTCCGGGAGCGACCGCGCCGCGAGCGCGCCCCGGGTCACCGGCCGCGAGTCCGCCCTGTCCCGCGAGAACAGGTCGGCCACCCGGGCCACGAACTCCGGATCGAAAACGAAGAGATTCACCTCGTTGACGGCGCTCAGGCTGCTCGGGTTCGCGTTGAAGGTGCCAATCGTGCACCAGTCGTCGTCGACCAGCGCGAACTTCGAGTGCAGGACGTCCCGCTGGTACTCGAAGAGCCTGAAGCCGCGATCGAGCCACGCGGCGTGCTCGGCGCGCGCGGCCCGCTGGATGATGGGCAGATCCGTCTGGCCGGGGAGGATCACCTGGACGTCGACGCCGCGCCTGGCCGCGTCGACGAGGTCCTTGAGCATCCCGGCGGGCGGGAAGAAGTAGGCGTTCTCGATCCAGACGCGCCCCCTCGACCGCCGGATCGCCTCGCGGTGGCGGGCGTAGACGCGCGCGTTGTCGTCCGGCGTGTCCGCGACGAGCTCGAGGTCCGGGTACTTGCTCCCGGTCGCGTAGTCGCGCAGGCCCCCGCCCTCGCCGTCGGCCTCGCGCCAGCGCTGCTCGAAGAGGTACGCGAAATCGCCGACGCAGGGGCCCTCGACGCGCATACAGACGTCGTGCCACCCCTCGCCGCCGCGCCGCTCCGGGAGCCACTCGTCCCCCCAGGCCGCGCCGCCGGTGTAGGCGAGATCGTCGATCACGATCACGCGCGAGTGATCCCGGGGCAGCAGCCCGCCGCGGCCGAGCGCGATCGCCATGGGGCGGTAGGCGCGGACCTCGACGCCGCGGCGCCGGAGCTCCTCGAAGAACGGGGTGTCGGTCTCGTTCGAGCCGAGCGGATCGTAGAGCAGCCGCGTCCGCACCCCGCGCGCGGCGGCCTGCCCCATGACCTCCGCGAACGAGCGCCCGAGCAGGTCGTCGCGGTAGATGTACGTCTCGATGTCGACGCGCCGCTCGGCGCGGTCGACGTCGCGGAAGATCGAGCCCAGCACCGCCTCCATGCCGGGCAGCAGGGTGAGCGCGTGCTCGGCCGTCAGGATGGGGCCGACGGCCTTCGGCGCGTCGGCGCCGGCGCCCGAGGACGCGGCGGCGCGACCGACGGGCGGAACCCCCGGCGCAGACACGCCGCGGCCATCGTCGAGGGGGCTGTGCAACCGGCGCTCGCGGAAGATCATCGCCGCAGTGTGGAGGATGCGCGGGGGGAGGCGAGCGCGCTGCGGGGCCCGCCCGTTGTCTTCTTCTTCGCCGCGCGCGCGCGGCGCGCGCCAGGCGGCGGGGGCGCGCTCAGTTGAGCGAGAGCGGGCCCTCGCCGGCCTTGGCGTCGCCCTTCATCTCGTGCGAGTTGGGATCGTACTTCGAGGTGCACTTGGCCATCACGAGGCTCGCCTCGAAGTTGCCGTCCTGCGTGAGCGCGCCCTCGACGGTCACCTGGACGCCGCCGCTCGGGACGTCGCGGAAGGTGTCGGGGATGACGCACTGGGCGTAGCGCACGGGCAGCTCGGCCTGCGTGCCGTGGATCTGGAAGCGGTACTCGCAGGGGGAGTCGCGCTTGACCAGCGTGCCCGGCACGAGCTCGCCCTCGACGCGGACCTTGCGGCCGGCGAGCTTGTCCTTCGAGGCGAGGAGCTGATCGACGGGCGTCGCGTAGACGGCGGCTTCCTTGAAGCCGACGAGGAACAGGGCGACGAGCGCGCCCACCATGACGAGCAGCGTCGCCAGCAGGCCGATGCTGCGCGACGGGCGCGGCTTCGGCTGCGGGCTCGACGCGGCCGGCTTCACGACCGCCGGGGTCTCCTGCTGCTCTGCGAGAGACAGCGCCTGGGCCAACTCATCATCCAGCTTCTTGCTCATCGTGGAACCCTTCAGGCCCAGGCTAGCCCGCGCTCCACGGCCGGTCGAGCGCCACCTGCTCCGGCCCGCCCGCGATCGGCGGCAACCGCGCGTCGACCGCGCGGCATCCCGCAAGATCTGGACAGCCTTACCGGACTTGTCCCTCGCGAGCGGACTGCTCGAACTGGCGCGCCTGCTCGCGGAGGATCGAGACCTCCTCGGGGTCCGGGGACGTGAAGCGGACGCGCAGCCCGTCCGCCGCCTCGACGACCCTGCCGCGCGCGCCGGTGCGGGCCATGTCGAACAGGCGGCAGCGCGTCCCGACGTCGCTCGGCGGCTCCTGTCCCGCCTGGCCGATCGCGCCGAGGTGCGCGTCGAGCTGGCGGGCGAGCGTGTCGAGCGAGGTCGCGCTGGCGCCGGGGCTCGGCGTCAGCACGATCTGCACGCCGCCCGGGATGTCCTCCGCGCTGACGCTCGTCGCCGCCGCGAGCTGCTCGCAGAGCGCGTGCTCGTCGACGCCGCCGCGCGCCCCGCGCTCGCCCGTCCGCCCCTCGTCGGCGGGGCCCCTGCCGAACTCGCCGCCCGGCCCCGGCGGCGCGCGCCTCGGCGCGGCGCCCGGCGGCTGTTCGTCCGCGTCGTAGGGCGCCTCGTCCTGGGGCACCTCGGACTCGAACGTCGGCGTCCCGGTGACCGGCTGGGCCGGCCGCCGCTCCCCGCCGCACCCGGAGGCGAGCGCGAGGAGCGCGAGGGATCCCAGAGTTACGTGCATGCGGTGAATCGTGTGGCGAGTCGACGCGTTCATGGAGGCCTCCTGGAGTTTCTCCGCCCTGCCAGACAGCAGCCGCCGTGCCCGCGGGCGCGCGCCCCGCGACGATCGCGGCCCGTACAGAGCGACACCGCGGTGCACGCTCCGGCGTGCGCGCCGGCGATCGTCGTTGCCGCGCACGCGTGCGCGGTGGCGACCATCGCCGGCGCATCTGCGCCAGGCTCGGCCGCAGCCCCTCCCGGCCGCGCTCGAGGGAGGCCAGGCATGCGAAGCATGCGACGCTCCCGATCGCTCGTCTCCCTCGTCGTCCCTCCTCGCTGCGCTGCTCGTGCCGCTCGCTTGCGGCGCGGGCGCGGGCTCCGTGCTCGCCCGAGGCAGCGGGCCTGAGCCCTCACGGGCCGTTCAAAGCCGCCTCGATGGCCGGGAGAAACATGGCGTGAGGGAACGCCGCGCGGAACCGCTCGGCTCGCGCGCCGGCGTCGGCGCGCCGCCCGGCCTGGACGAGCGCCTGGATGACCAGCGCCTCGCGCTGCTGGGCTCTCGGGCTGCGCGGATAGCTCCGCTCGTGCAGGGCCAGCACGTCGAGCGCCTCGGTCGCCTTCCCCTCGCTGAGCGCGATGCCGGCGCTGCTGAGCAGGGCGCTCTCCTCGGTCGTGCCGTGCTCGCCGGGCGGGGCCGCCTTGCGGGATGAGGCGCGTGATGGCGCCGCGGCCGCCACGTCCACGGCCGCCGGGGCCCCGGCGCTCACGACCGCGTCGGCCACGGCGAATCCGCCCGCGGCCCGCCCGCCGCGCCCGGCCCCGGCGCGCTCGGCTGGCTCGGGAGCGGCGCCTTCGACCTCGGCGCGGACGAACACCACCGGCGCCGCAGCAGGCGGCGGGAGCGCGGCATGGAGCACGCCCGCGCCCACCCCGGCCCCGCCGAGGAACAGCGCCGCGCCTGCCTTGATGAGCCTGGATCGCGCGATCGTGACGAGCGGCGACGTGCGCTTCTCCCCGGTGGCGCCGGCGGCCTCCACCGCGCTCCCGGGGCGGCGCCGATGGGATGAGGAGGCACCTGCATGGGGCCGCGCTGCAGGGCCGCCGGAGAGGCCGTCCGTGCCGTCGCCCAGCCCGCCGGTCGAGGCGAGCGACCGCTCGAGCCGCGCCCACAGCGGTCCGGCGAGCTCCTGCGCCCGTCCAATCCCGCCCCTGCCCGCGCCGAGCAGCATGGGCCTGTCGTCCAGAGCGAACGGCGCCAGGGCGAAGCGCAGGCCACGAAGGCCGAGCGCGTCCGGGTCCCGCGCGGAGAGCCGTTTCACCGCGGCCGTGAACTCCTTGCGGGCGCGTCTCAGCCGGTCCCATGCGGTGTTCACGGGGATCTGGAGGGCCTGCGCGATGTCGCGCATGTCGCTTCCCTCGAGGTCGTAGAGCACGAACACCGCTCGTCGCTCCCACGCGATACGCAGGATGAGCTCGCGGACGATACGCTGCGTCTCGGCCTGCGCGACCCGGCGCTCCGCATCGAGCCCGGGGTCCGCGATCTCGATGGGCTCGGCGTCGTCGAGCGCGAGCAGCTCCCGCTGGTTCCGGGCGAGCCGCCGGTGGCGAAGGGCGACATGCGCGCTGATGCCCGCGACCCAGGGCTTGAGCGACAGGCGAGGATCGTGGTCGTCGAGGCGGCGGTGAACGACGAGAAACACCTCGTGCGCGACGTCGTGGAGATCGCGAGACGCAACGCCAAGCCGCCAGAGCACCGCGAGGACGTAGGGAAGCAAGGTCTGGTAGGCCTCCTCGAACGAGGGCCGCGGCGACGCCCCGATGGCCGGCGCAGGATCCCGATCGGCTGCGGCAGCGGGCTCTGGGTCGAGCGCGGGCGTCCTCTCCGAGGCGGGTGCAGGCGCCGCCTCCAGGGCGGGTGCGAGCGCAGGCGCCGGGTCGGGCGCAGGCGTCGCTTCCGAGGCGGGTGCAGGCGCCGGCGCCGGGTCGGACCCAGGAGGGGGCGCTTGGCGTGTTGGGGGCACTTTCATGGACAGGTAATCCGGCGAGGCCGCCCGGATCGTTGCGAAATCGTACACCGGCTCGACGCGACCGGCCGAGCGGGTACCGGGCGGAGGTCTCACCCGGCGGCAGCGTCACCGGACGGCGCCCTCACCGAACGGCGGTCTCGGTGAGGCGAGCCTTTCGGCGAGCGCCTTCCTGGCGCAACGCAGCCGGCTGGCGGCGGAGTTGGGGTTCATGCCGCGCGCGCGTGCCCAGGCGGCGAGGCTCAGGGGCCCGGCCGCTGCGAACAGGACCTCGCGATGGCCTACGGGGAGCGCGGCGACGTCGCGGAGCGCGGCGCGGGCGAGGAGCTCGCCCTCGATCTCGACATGCGCCCTGCCGGCGGGCGCGCGGGGGGCGCCGCGCAGGATCGCGCGGCGGACGTAGGCGCTCTCGCGGTGATGGGACACCTGGCGCCAGACGATGCCGTGCAGCCATTCGCGCAGCGCGGCGCGCGGGTGCCGCCGCGGGTTCGGGCGGTATCTGCGCGCTCGAATCGCTTCCCAGGCGCCGAGGAGCACCGTCTGGAGGAGATCCTCTCGGTCGCGGGCGGGAACGTGGAGGGCGCGGAGCAGGAGGGCGACGAACGGCCGCTCGGCCCAGAGGGCCTCCATCGAGGGCGAGACAGCCGGGTGGAGCGCCTCGTTCGGCGTGCTGCGCGCGCGGCGGCGCGTCCTGGGTCCCGGCGCATCGGAGGACAGGCGGCGGCCCTCCCGCCGGGGAAGGATCGGCGATGGGGTCTTCATCGGGGCGGCTTCCGGGACTGCCCCGCTTGTCGCTGCACAATCGACGGGCCCGCCTACGCATGGGGCGCCCGGCAGGCGGGGGACGGGCGCATGACGGGGACAGTCGGGCCCTCGTGAAGGGCGCCTTCCCTTGCGGCGGGCTCGCGGCTCCCGCGATCTCTTTCGCTGCCCCTACTGGGTGGGACAGGACATGCACCTCGGTGAATGCCGTCGGGGGGTCGCGGAAATCATCGCCGGCTTCCGTGCTGCGCGCCGAGCTCCTCGCCGACGCACGCCCCCCGGACGATGTTCACTCCTGCGGATTCTCCTCGTCCTCCATCCCCAGATTGGACACCAGATGCCCCTTCCGCATGGCACCGTCCCACTCGGCGGACGTGGGTCCGCTGCTTGCGTCGGTCGCCGTTACCATGCGAATTGCTCCAGCGGTTGCCGCCCTCGTCTCTCTCCATGGAGTCGCTCCATGTGTTGCATCTTGCGTCATGCACCCATCGGAGACTTTCTCTGAGACGGAGATCGATACACCGACAAGCGCTCCAGAAACCGGCAACTTGACACTTGACGACGAAACGGAGAACGGTCCCACGACCGAACCAGAGGCGATCGCCTCGGCCAAGATCATCCGCTGCAAGAGACATGAGCACGGCGCTGACTGCATGACGCGGTGCGCCGACGCAGGAATATCTTGCCCAGCCGGAAGAAAACATCCGTACAAAGGCGACGTCAAGACTGGACTGTTGTGGCAATGCAGATCCGTCGGCGTGGTCAGCAGCTGCTGGTACTATTACGAGAACGGAGATAGATGCATATTCCTCGGCATGGTTCCCCTTATGTGCCGCTACGAGGGTGGAATTCCTGATTAAGAGCGCGCGCGTAGAACGCCGCTACCCGCGCCGCGCGCTTCCAGTCCCGTCCGAACAGACACTCCATGCACCGAAGTGCGAGCGGGCAGAGCTCGGGCGACCGCTCACCGCCCGAGAGCGCAGCGGAACCTAGTCCGCGGAGTCGCTGCATCCGCTCGATGTCTTCTACAGTGATAGGTGTAGGCCCGTGCAGGCGACCGCGAATGTGCTCCACCATCACCTCCTCGATGGCGATCAGGGTGTTTTCCCACGCCACGGGATCCACCTGGAGATCGGCGTCGCCGCGCTTGATCGCTTCGGCGAGGATGCGGATGTAGCCGACGGCGTAGAGCTTGGCCATCGACGCCCATTCGAGCAGATCCTCTTCTTCTTCCGGGATGAGTTGGTCCGGATCAGATTCTTCCGGGATGAGTTGGTCCGGATCAGACATGCTTGGAGTCTAGTTCAGTCTCACGATGAGGAAAGGCGCGGCGGCGTCGCATCGTCCGAAGACGGTCTGGGGCGCGATTGGAGAAGGTTGCCGAGCGCCAGACCGCCGCTGGCTCCCCTCGTCTGCTGTTGGTGACGCACGGCCAGGCGGACTCCTGGCGCCGCATCTCGCTCGGGATCTCAGAACGGGGCGCTCCGAGCTTGCCGCCGCCTGCGCCGACCGACCCGGGAGACGGGCGCACGGCGGCGAGGGATCGGCAACGGGGTCTTCATCGGGGCGGTTTCCGCGACTGCCCCGCTTCTCGCTGCACAATCGACAGGCCCGCGTACCCAGGGGGCGCCAGAGCGCTCGTTCCGGCGGCAGGCGGGGACGGGCGCACGACGGGGACAGGTCAGGCCCTCGTGAAGGGTGTCGCGGGCTGTCGCCTGGCGAAAGACAAGAAAAGCACCTCGCTCTTCGCAATGCGACCGCAACGGGGGTGATCTGCCCCGGGGTTGGCCTGGCGGCGTCCTGGGGTCCTCTGATAACGTGGCCGCACTTACGGCGGCGTGCCGTCAATGGCGCCGCAGATCCTGAGGAGCGGCGATGGCGGCGATGGCGGCGCGGGCGCGACGTTGGCAGCGTGGGATCGTGGCGATTTGCTGTACGAGCACGCTCGGGCTCGGGATCGGTGTCGCTTCCGGCGGATGCGGGACGCCGACCGCGTACATATGCCCCTGGGATGAGGACGAAGGCCCCAAGGGAACCCCTTGTGAGGTGCTCGATCCCCCCGACGCCGGCGGCGATGGCGGGTGCGGCAGTGGCGGCGATGGCGGCGATGACTGCGCGGCAGAGGACGACACGGACGTCGCCGTCGCGCCCGATTTCGGCGGCCCGATCCCGGCCGCAGAGGTCTGCACAGGCCAGTGCGTGCCGAAGGAGCCGCTCGGGTGGTCCGAGCCCGCACTGCTCTGGATCGGCTCCCCCGACGGCGTGCCGAGCTGCCCTGCGATCGCGCCGATCGTCGGCTACGAGGGCTACGCAGATTTCGCGGCTCCGGCCCCGCACCAGTGCCCCGCCTGCGCGTGCGACCCGCCAGAGGCGACGTGCGAGGTGCCGACGGAATGGAGGGCCTACGCCAGCTTCCCGTGTGGCGGCCCCGACGCTCCTGCGACCTCGTTCGCTGCCCCGGCTGGATGGGACGGGACCTGCACCTCGGCGAATGCTGTCGAGACCGGACGGACCTGCGATGGCGCCCCGTGCGTGCAGTCGCTCGCGATCCAGGCGCCTCGCGTCGTCTCCATGGGTTGCGCGCCGAGGGTCGCGGACGCGCCGGAGGACCCCGACGAGCCCGCGACGGCGGAGACCTTCGCGATCGTCGCCCGGGCGTGTACCGGCAACGCGTCCCCCCCGTGCGCGGATCCGGGCATGACCTGCACGCCGGCACCGCCGATCGGCGACGCTGCGCCGCCAGAGGGGTTTCTCACGTGCATCCACCACGAGGGCGAGCAGGAGTGTCCCACCACGTACCCGGACCGGCACGTCTTCTACGCCGGCGTGGAGGACAGCCGCGGCTGCGCGCCCTGCGGCTGCACCGAGCCCACCGGAGCGACCTGCAGCGTCCTGGCCTCCGCGTTCAGCGACGGAGGGTGCTCGCAGCTCGTCGCGGGCCAGTTGATCACCTCCGACGCCTCCAGCTGCGGGACCGTCGCTTCCGGGACAGCGCTCGGAAGCAAGTCGGTGAGCGTCGTCAGCCTCGATCCCGGACAGTGCGAAGCGTTCGGCGGCGAGCCGGTGGGCAGCATCGCGCCGACCGCGGCGGCGACGTTCTGCTGTCAGCGCACCAGCTCTGTACCGGCCTGAGTCGACGGCTCGTTCCGCATCGGGCGTAACAGCGGCCTCGCCAGGAGGTGGCAGGCCGCGAGGGACGCGCCCGCGACCCCAGCGCGCCGCACGCGCTCGCAACCGCCTCATGGGAATTGCTCCCGCGGGCGCGTCCGACGCTCCGCGAAACCGCACGAAGGTTCAGAAGAAAGCGACCAGGCGGAACGCCACCGCCTCCGAGACGGGCGCCGCGGACCACGCCTCACCATGGATCGGTCGAACGTGGGGCCGAAGTGTGTTGAGCAAGAGGTCGCCGGTGAGCTGCCCGGCAAGGCGGGCCGAGAGCGGCACCTCCAGCCCCGCACGCAACCCGAGCGCTGCGTAGGGCAGCGCAAACTCCCTGCCGGTGCTCCGATTGACGTGCCACACCCCGCCTGCTGTGGCGAGAGCGCAGCCGAAGAACCAGTCCGCATGACCGCAGGGAACCAGCGAGCCGCTCACCCCCGACACGCCGAAGATCCGACCGCGGTAGGGCTCAGCGTCGATCGGAAGATCCCCGCGGGCCTCCAGCGAGAGCGAGAACCTCTCCCAGCGGGCGCCGGCGAAACCCGAGAACCCGACCGCCACCGACGGCGCCACGCCGGCGCCGAGCAGCACCCCGGCGCCAAGCTGGAGGCGCGGGCGATCCGGCGGCGGCCCCGGGCGCGGCACGGGTCGGGCGGGCGCGGCGACCGGGTGGGGCGGCTTCGCGTCCGGCGCCCTGGGCAGCGTGTCCGGCGAGACGGGCGGAGCAGCGCCCCCTGGCGCCGGCGGGGGCGGCGGTTCTGATGGTGGCGAGGCGGGCGCACTCCCCGGTGTGGGCCCTGAGGGCAGCAACGGGCGCATGACGGCGCTCAGGGACAGCCCGATGTCCCCCACGAGCACGCCACAGATCGGGCTCGAGAGCTCCTGGCGGCCGAGCTCCCGGCCATCGCGGTCATGAAGCGCGATCTCTGCCTGGAACGCCGGCCCCCTGCGCCGGATGACCACCTCGATGTGCCATGCGCCGTCGCGCACGAACGGGTCGACCCCGCCGAGCTGGCTCGCGACGATCTCCCGGAGGCTCGGCTCCTCGGGGCACCCCTCGGTGCCCGGCCCCCGCGTGTAGGACAGGCGCGCGCCGCGCGGCGCGCCCTGCGCGAGCGCCACGAGCGCCGCCAGGAAGAGTGACGCGGCGAGCGGCAGCGCGGCACGTTTCATCCTCCGGATCCGATGGCAGACGAGGCGCGGGCCGGACATGGGCGGAGTTCCCTCATCCGTCCTCCGTCGTCGTCATCCGTACTATTCCGGGAAGGTCCCCCGGATTGTTGCGAAATCGTGCGCCCGAGCCGAAAAAGAATGCACGAGGTTTACCGGCAAGGTTTCCCTCGGCCCTGAGAGAGCTGTCACCTGGGATCGGGACTGGAACGGTGTCGCGAGGCGACCGGCCAACGGCGTCGTCCTCGCGCGATGGGTGGGATGGCCGGTCGCCTGCCGGCGGGCATGCGGGGAGCGGCGCTATCCGATCGGCTCAGGCTCGGCCTGCGTCTTCTTCCTGGCGCTGGCGGCGCGGGCGCGCTGTTCGGTGCGCCGCGCTTCTTCCGCCGCGTCCTCGTACGGCGAGAGCAGCCGGTCACGGAGGAGCGCGTGCGTCTCGTCCCTGTCGTCGTCGTACTCGGCATGGACCTGGACCAGGAGCGTGCCATAGGCCTCGTGCCACGCCTCGACCGCCTTGATGGCCGGATCCGCGGCCTTCGCCTCGGTGACGCCGAGCTTCTTGCCGTACAGCTCCGTCCAGCGCTGCAGGCGGCCTGCCTCGGCCGAGAGGCCGAGTCGCTCGACGGCCGCCTTCACATCCTTGCCGTCGAGCGCCTTGACCATCGCGCTCATGCGCACCCATTGCTGGGAGTAGACGAGGCGGATGAAATCGGTGCCTGACGACAGCACCTCCGAGCGCACCAGCAGCGCATCACGACGGCGCGCCGCCTCGTCCTCCGTCAGCGGCAGGATGTCGTCGTGATCGAACGCGCGCTCGATGCTGGCGAGCTGGCTGCTGAACGCTCCGATGCACCTGTCGGTGCCGCGATCGATCTCCATCATCGTGGCGTCGAGGCTCCCGAGCGCCTCGAGGGCCTCGGTGGACGCGATGACGGCGTGGACCGCTGCGTCGACCTTGGCAGAGAGCTTGATCTTCTTCGATTTCAAGGCCTCCCGGTGAGCGGCGAGCTTGGTACCTGCAACAATGCACCCGCTCGGCGTGAGCCGGCGGGCGAGAAATGCGGCTTTTCCCATCAGACCCGGCTATCGGGCTCGCCATGACCCGGCAAGGCGGCGGCACGTCTTCG
>NZ_JEMA01000343.1 GCF_001589285.1 Sorangium cellulosum
CGGAGATCGAGGTGGACGCGCCGAGGATCGAGGTGACGGCGCTTGGAATGCCGGGCACGAACGGCGTCCCGAACGCCGCGTGGCACACCTGGAAGCTGACCATCGCCAACGCGCTGAAGCAGCCGCTGATGCAGGGCGACGTGATGAACCCGAACATCGTCAAGGTCGGGAAGCCCGAGCTCGGGGGCAACGAGGAGCTCTTCGGGCACCTCCTCGACTGCACGGTCGGGGCGATGGATGGGAATGAGGGAATGGTGCTCGGCGCGTCGAGCTGGGCGAAGCAGGGGCTCGATGACGAGGTGATCGCCAGCGTGATGGAGTGCGTGATCGCATTCGTCAACGACAAGACCGTGGGGGTCGACATCCTGATCGCGGGGTCAGCGTTCAACGCACAAGAGGATCACCCCGAGTTCATTCATCGCGAGGCCGTCTGGTGCGCGCACACCCGATCCATCACCGGCGGTGGAGTCATCGATGTCTCCGTCGATGTCTACCCGACAACCTTGTTCGCTCGGGGGTGCGGGATCGACGCCAAGACGGCGCTGGAGCAGCGGTACTGCAGCGAAGACGAGGAGGCCGTGGCGAACTGCGGCCTCAACTACGGCGGACTCCTCGAGCACAGCTCATGCATCAATGTGGGTGGGTCGGGACACTACGAATGCGAGGGCAAGCCGTGCACGATGACGTGGCTGACGGACAACAAGCCCGACTGGTGCCAGCCGCCGCCTTCCCCTCCCATGTGAGCTCAGGGGGTGCCCGCGCGGGCTCGCTCCCCCTCCCGGCATGGTCAGGGCGGGGCGGGCGCCTGACCCGCGAGCCGCTGCGCCTCGGCGAGGCGCACGGCGACGGTCCGGCCGCGCTGTCACGGCAGCGTGACAGCCGATGTCCGCGCNCGGGCGCGCAGCGGGTTGGCCTGGATCGCCGCCTCGAGGGCCGCGGCCCCGCGCCGGGCGGCTTCCCTCCGGGCGGCCGCGTCGGGCGTCGCCGCGGCGCGGAGCAGCCAGAGCTTGCCTTGCGCCACGAGCGCCCGATCGGACCGCGGGTTCATCCCGAGCGCCGCGTCCGCGTGCCGGAGCCCGTCGGCGATGTCGGCGGCGGCGTCCTGGCGGCGGTCCGCCCGGAAGGCGGCGCGGGCCTCGTGGATCTCGGCCAGCAGCGCGTAGAGCTGCGGATCGGCGCGCGGCTCGTCGAGCAGGTCGCTCAGCGAGGCGAGGGCCGCGTCGAGCCGCGCCGCGTCCAGGCGACCCCGCGCTGCGCTCCACTGGAACGCGAGGACCTCTGCCTCGGCGCGCTGCATGCGATCCGCGACGTCCCAGGGCGCCTCGGAGAGCTTGCGATCGAGCGCCTCGCGCGCGATCCGGATCGAGGGGGTCGGGTCCTCGCCTCGCGCGATCCGGACGCGCGCCTCGAGGATCGCCAGCGTCGCCCGGACCGCCTCCGGGAACGCGACAGCGTCCGGCGCCATCTCCCGCGCGCTCGCCCTGGCGCGCTCGAGCGCCGGGCCGGGATCTCCGCCGGCCTCGACAGCGTGCATGGCCAGCGCGTGGTCCAGCCAGAGCCGCCAGTAGGGGCCCCACTTCCAGGAGGGATCCTTGTGACCGATGGCGTCGATGAGCCCGTGCGTCCTCTGGACCACCTCGTCGGGCGCGCGGCCGGTACGGAGGAGGTGGTCCACCTCGTACAGGTCGAGGCCCAGCCGGGAGGTGCGCGCGTGGCCGAAGTCTGGATCGAGCGCCAGCGCGTGATCGCAGCGGGCCCGCGCGCGCTCGAATGAGCCGCCCGGATCCTGACCGCGCAGGGACAGGTAGCGGCCGCGCTCGGAGTACACCGCGCAGAGCTCGTTGAGCGCCCAGGCGAAGTCCGGCTCGCGCTGGAGCGCGGCCTCGTAGCCCTGGATGGCGCGCTCGAGGGCCTCGCCCTGCTCGCGTCCGATCAGGTTCGCGTGGTACGCCCGCGCCCGGAACACGCTGGCGGCCACGTACCGCGCCATGGTGTCGTCCGGGCTCCGCCGGAGCGCCTCCTCGGCGCGCGCGCTCGCCTCGCGGAGCGCCGCCTCCGCGTCCTCGCTGTTCTGCATCCCGATCGCGACCCACCAGGCGAAGCAGTTGTGGACCCACGCGAGCTTCATGTACGCCTCGGGGCTCCGCGGGCTCGCGGCGATCGCCCGCCCGCAGGCCTCCCGCGACCGCTCGAAGCTCGGGCGCATCGAGTCGCCGTGCATGCCGGCGGCGTTCATGAGCTGGGCCCAGAGCTCGCACGCGGCGACATGGACCGAGGGGTCGGATCGGCCGTGATCCGCGGCGATCCGGTACGCCTCGGCGGCGCGATCGAAGGGGCCCTTCATCTTCTCGAAGTCGAAGGCAGCGGCGTCGTGGCGGTGGCGGCTCCCCATCGTGAAGAGCACGTCGCCCTCCAGCTTCTTCGCCTCGTGCAGCCAGGGCGCCCCCGCGAACGCTTCCCGGNGCAGCCAGGGCGCCCCCGCGAACGCTTCCCGGGCCTTCTCCAGCGCCTCCTCGTGCCGCCCCTCGGCGAACGCGAGCAGCCCCTCCACGTACGCGGGCGCCTCGATGGCGCCGCCGAGCGCCGCGCGCAGGTGCTGGACCGCCGGCGCCTTGTACTCGGCCTCGAGCGCCGCGATCCGGGCCTCGCGCTGCGCCTTGTCCTGGATGCGGCGGGTCTCCTCCAGGCCGTGGCGGTAGAGCTCGGACAGCGCCACCCCGGCGGCGTAGTCGAGCCCCGGCGACCGATACCCGGCCCGCTCGGCCTCCCGGAGGTGGTCGAGCGCGGCGCGCGGCTCCTGGAGCGCGAGCAGGCCGCGGCCGATCGCGTACTCGCCGGGGCCGCGGCCGATCTCGCCCGCGGTCGCCATCCGGGCCTCGACGGCCGCGAGCCGGGCGCGGACCACGTCGCGCTCGCGCTCGACGTCGTGGAGCGGCATCCCGTGGGCGCCGCGGAGGAAGAGCTCCATCTCCTTCACTGTCTCGCCGAGCTCACGCGCGAGGGTCGCCTGCTCCGCGGCGGCGCGCCGGCTCCGGACGAACAGGCCGGCGACGACGAGCGCCGCGACGACA
>NZ_JEMA01000344.1 GCF_001589285.1 Sorangium cellulosum
GTGGGTCGGGCGGCCGCCGTCGACGTCTTCAGCGCCGCCGAGCGCTCCTCGGAGCCGGCGGCGCCCGCGCCGCAACCCGGCATCGACCGCCAGGTGGGTGAGCGCAACGAGAACTCGGTCCTCTTCTCGCTCTCGGCGCTCACGGCGACCGAGAACGCCGCGGCCAAGCAGACGCCGGACGAGGCCCCGTCGGGCCGGCGCCCCTCGACCCGTCCCGCAAAGAACAACGGGCGCGCCGGCTATGACGATCTGCTGAACCTCGGCGGCGGCGCCATCGCCTCCGCACCGATGCTCGCGCCCCCGCCGCTGCTCGCGCCGGTGGCAGACTCGCGGCCGCCGCCGTCCATGTCGGGATCGGCGAAGTCGTCCGTGCCGCCGGCGCCGCTCTCGTCGCTCCCGTCGCTCTCCCCGTTCGGGGCGCCGGAGGCGCCCGCCAAGCGGAGCCGCACGGGCCTCATCGCCGCCGCGGCCGCCGCGGTCGTGCTGATCGGCGGCGTCGCCTTCTTCTTCATGCAGTCGCCGAAGGAGGAGATGGTCACGCCGGAGCAGACGAACGCAGCGCCCGTCGAGGCGACGCCCCCGGCGGAGGCGACGCCCCCGGCGGAGACGACGACCCCGCCGCCGGCAGCCACGCCCTCCGAGACGGCGGCGGCCGACACGCCTCCCCCGGCGGAGACGGCGGCGCCTGCCGCTTCGGCGGAGGACGCCGCCGGCGCGGCGACGCCGACCCCGGCGCAGGCCTCGCCCGCGGCCGAGAAGCCGGCGGAGCGGGACAGGTCTGCCGCGGCGGCGCCCGCCGCGGCGAAGCCGGCGTCGAAGCCCGCGGAGGCGGCTCCGTCGGGCGGCGGCGAGTTCAACCGCGGCGCCGCGAGCTCGGCGCTCGGCGCCGCCGCTGGATCCGCCAAGAGCTGCAAGAAGGCCGGCGGCCCGACAGGGACCGGCAAGGTCAGGGTCACCTTCGCGCCGAGCGGCAACGTCACGTCGGCCGAGGTCCAGGGCGCGCCGTTCGCCGGCACGAGCGTCGGCGGCTGCGTCGCCAGGGTGTTCCGCGGCGCGCGGGTGCCCGCCTTCGGCGGCTCGCCCATCGCGGTCAGCAAGTCCTTCACCATCAACTGAGCGCAGCGCCCCCGCGCCGCCCGGCCGTCGCCGGGCGCCTGCGCCCCTCGATGGGACGCGGGCGCGCTGGCGATCGCCGCCAGCGCAACCCACCCGTCCTGTCGAAGCGCTACGCCCTGCGCCGCCAGCAGAGCAGGCCCGCCAGCGCGAGCCCGGCGAGCCACCCGGCGCTTCCATCCCGGCCGCGCGGGCTCGTCGCGCAGGCGCCGACAACGCCGCTCCCGGCAGCATAGAAGCTCTCCGGCTCCAGCGTGACCTCTGTCGGCGGCGCGCCCGGGGCGTCGCCGTTGCCGTCGGTCGGGTCGTCGCTGACCGGCGCGCCCATCGCGCCGCCGGCCGCGATCTTCGCCTGGTTCTTGATGAGGTCAGGCGCCTCCTGGTCGACCGTGACCTCGAAGCGCACGGTCACGCTCCCGTCGACAGGGATGCCCCCGCCCCGCGCGCCGTCCGCCCCCTCGCCGAGCCGGAACGTGACGGTCCGCGTCTGCGGATCGTACTCGCCGAGGTCGTCGCCCGCCCTGTCCGTCTGCGGCCCGGCGCTCGGCCCGTCGACGATCTCGAGCGAGCCGGGGACGAACGTCACGCCGGCGGGCAGCGCGTCGGTCAGCACCACGTCGATCGCGTCGTCGTTGCCTGTGTTCGTCGCCGTGATGCGGTATTCGATCGCGTCGCCGCGGTAGGTCGGCAGCCCGCCGAGGTCCTTCGCCACCTTGCTCGACTTGCTGAAGTCGGGGCCGAAGTTGGAGATCGACGTCACCCACCCCCCGAGGAAAAAGAGCTCCTGGCTGCTCGTGGCGACCAGCGTGGCCCGATCGTTCCCCGGCTTGAGCTTCGCGCTGACGTCGACGATGTCGATGTCGACGCCCGACATGCTCTGAGGCGTCCCCGCGATCCTCGGGAGATCGCCCTCCACCGACACCGGCTTTCCGAGCGTCGAGCGGGTGCTGTTGAAGAAGTTGTCCGCGGGGTTCAGCTCGTTGCTCAGCGCCTCGGCCGCGTCGGGCTTGCCCGGGTTCTGCGGGTTGAAGAACACGCTGTCGCCCGAGTTCGTGTTGTCGCCCTCGAACGCGATGATGCCGAGCTTGGCGGTGAAGCCCGCGTCGGGCACCTTGAAGCCCGAGAGCTCGACCTGCTGCGAGTTCCCCTCCGAGACCCGATCGAGCCCGTCGAACAGCGCGAGGTTGCGCATCGGCGACTTCGGCGCCTCGTAGAACACCACCATCCACCACGCCACGAACACCACGTCGTCGTCGCTGTTCCTGACGTCGACCACGTCCACGCCGCCCACCCGGTAGGCGCCCGCGCCGCTCTCCTTCACGATCGCCGTGATGTCGGCGACCGACTGGTAGTTGTGCGACTCGTTGGGCTTGCCCTGGTTGATCACCGTCTCGACCGAGTCGATCGAGGTGACCGTGCCGTCGAAGCCGCCCTCGTGGTGGAGCTCGACCTCGGTGTCCGCGCCGGCCGTGTTGCGCGCTGCCCAGTAGAGGTACGCGTGCGTCACCGTCGCTCCCTCGGGGAGCTCCAGCACCGCGGTGGTGCGCGCCGTCTCCGGGGTGATATCGAGGGTGGCCTCCGCCTTGCCGGCCTCGGGCGAGTCGGAGCGCCAGAGCAGATCAGGCCCCGACTCGACCGTCGACGCGCCGCAGTCGCCGACAGTGCCCTCCACGGGCCGCGGCGTCGACGAGCGGCACTCCTGCCCGATCGAGCTCCCGATGAGGGCGAAGTCGCCCTGCTGATCGACCTGCACCCGCAGCTTGGGCTCGGCCGTCGCGCTGGCCGTCGTGAGGCCCATCAGCGTGAGTAGCGCGAGACCGGTGACGCTCAACTGCTTTTTCATCGATCTTCTCCGGTTTCGACCTGCGGTTTGTACGCGGCCTTCTTGATGATGTTGAACTGGACTCGCCGGTTCCTCTGGCGCCCCGCTTCCGTCTTGTTGTCGTCGATGGGCTGGTCCCGGCCATAGCCCTGCGCCGTGAGCCTCGTCGAGTCGATGCCGCGCCGGACCAGCGCCGCCATGACCGAGTTGGCGCGGTTCTGCGACAGGGTCCGGTTGTGCTCGTCGGTGCCGCGGTCGTCCGTGTGACCCTGGATCTCGATGAGCGCGATCTCCGGGTGCTCCGCCAGCACCTGGGCGACCTCGTCGAGCAGCGGATCGCTCACCGGCTTGATGCTGGCCTTGTCCGTGTCGAACTGCACCTGCTGGAGGATGACGACGTTCTTCTCGGTCACCCGCACCGCCTTCGGGCAGCCGTGCTTCTCGGGATCCGGATCCGCGAAGCCCTTCTCCCTCGGGCAGGCGTCCTGGTCGTCGCGGAACGTGTCGCCGTCCGTGTCGCGCGGGCAGCCGTTCTTCTCCGGGTCCTTCGAGCGGAACCCCTTGACGTCGGGGCACGCGTCCTCGCCGTCGGGGATGCCGTCCTCGTCCCGGTCCGCCGGGCAGCCGTTCTTGCGCGGGTCGTCGCTCCGGACGCCGGCCACGAGCGGGCACGCGTCCTCGCCGTCGGGGATGCCGTCCTTGTCCCGGTCGAGCGGCGGCGGGCAGCCGTGCTTGCGCGGGTCGTCGCTGGCGACGCCGGCCACGAACGGGCACGCGTCGTCGGCGTCGGCGATGCCGTCCCTGTCCCGGTCCGGCGGCGGCGGGCAGCCGTGCTTGCGCGGGTCGTCGCTGCGCACGCCGGGCACCTGCGGGCAGGCGTCTTCGGGGTCGCCGATGCCGTCCCTGTCCTGGTCCGTGGGCTGCTCCGGCGTGAAGGCGGCCATCGCGACGACGCGCAGGTCGGGCGTGCCGATCCCCGAGGTGAGCCCCGGCCCGACGCCGATGCCCGCCTCCACGAAGGGGAGGAATCGATACCTCGCGTCGAGGAGGAGCTCCGCGTTCAAGGTGCGACCGTTGATGTCCTCGAGCACCATCGCGGTGGTGAGCTCCGGCCCCACCTGGAGCCGGCCGTCGGCGGCGAGGACGCCGACGCCGCCGCCGAGGGTGAGCATCGTCCCCTGCGCCACGCCGCCGAACGACTGGGAGCGCCGCAGCTCGGTGCCCAGCGCGGTCGACCACACGAGCCGCTCCAGGCGGCCGCCGACGGCGACGTAGGGCATGGCGCGGACGCTGCCGTCGCTCACGAACCCGTCGTCCGCGCCGGTGGGCAGCCAGAGGTACGCGCCCACGGCGACCTGGAGCGGGTCGTGGTACGCGCCGTGGAGCTGCACGCGCGCGCCGAACCGCAGGTCGCCGAGGTCCGCGCCGCTCGGGGAGGTGAACTGCTGGCCGCCGCCGTTCGGGCTCTCTCCCGACTGGACCGCGGTGACCGGCGCGTCGAGGCTGAGGCTCACCCTGTTCCAGAGCGGCAGCGACGCGTTGAGCCGGAACGTGAGCTGATCGCTGACGACCGCGCCGATCTCCGCGTCGTCGCGCTCGCGCCGCAGGACGAGCGGATTGCTCGCATAGTCGGCCATCAGCATCACGTGGGGCCTCAGGTGGCCCGCGGCGAACGGGGACGGCACGCTGAACATACGGTCCCCGGCCGGCGCCGGGACAAAGCGGCTCAGGGCCATGCCTTCGGGCTTGACGGGCGCGTCCTGCGCCCGCGCGGGCGCCGGCGTGACGGCGAGAGCGGCCAGCGCGGCGGCCAGCGAGAGGAGGGAGCAAGGTCTCATGAGGTGGCACCCTGCGTCGGCGGGTTTCGCATGACGATATAAGACGCTGTCGCGGACGAGTATACAGGTCGGCAACTGCGGAGTCTTGGGCAACGAGCGACGCCGGCCACATCTTCGTAGGACCTGCGCGCACCTCCCCGGACCATCTGAACGAACGAGAGGCTATCGAGCGTGCAATCCGCGGGCGCGGGCCCCGCCGGACGCGCCCGGATGCTCGCCGCTCGGCCCGCTCGCGGCTCGCCGCGGGTGGGCCGAGCCGGCCGCGAGCCAGGCGGAGGGCTTGCTGGGCGAGGCCGGTCGCCATCGGCGCCTGCGTTCTGGACTACGAGCGGCTATGGTTGGCGGGACACGCGATGGGCATCCTCCTCAAGCGCGCGCTCGACCAGGCGGCGGTCTGGCACCGGGCACAGAAGCGCAAGTATCCGAACGCTGACGTCCCCTACATCAGCCACCTCGCCGGCGTGGCGGTGCTGCTCGCCCGTCACGGCTTCGACGACGAGGTGGTCGCGGCCGGCGCGCTGCACGACGCCATGGAGGACCAGGGCGTCACGTTCGACGAGCTGGTCCAGCATTTCGGCGAGCGCGTCGCCACGCTCGTCCGCCACGTGACCGAGCAGGACAGGTCGCTGCCCTGGGAGGACCGCAAGCGGCTCTATCTCGACGCGTTCCCGAAGAAGCCCTGGGACGCGCAGGCGATCACGCTGGCGGACAAGATAGACAACTTCCAGTCGATCATCGTCTGCGCGCGCGAGCACGGCGACCCGTGGTCGATGTTCAAGCGCGGCAGGGAGATCCAGGTCGCCAGGTTCGAGGAGCTGCGCGCGATGTCCCGCGCGCTGCCGCCGCACCCGCTGCGCGACGAGTACGAGGCCGTGCTCGACGAGCTCCTCTCGACGGGCTGAGCGCCTGCCGCGCGCGGCGGAGCGCAGGCAACAGGCCGCTGCGCGCGCCGGCCGCAGCGGAGGTGGAGCCACCTCGCCCCGGCGGTGACGTAACTAATTGATATTATACGATATTTGGCGTATCTGGCGCGCCGGAGCTCCCGGAGGCGCCGGCCGCCTCCGGCAGGGAGCGGGGGATCGATCGGGGGAAGCGGAACACCTCGCGCGGGTCGTACATGGCCTTGATGGCCGAGAGCCGCGCGAGGTTCGCGCCGTAGTAGGCAGTCAGCCAGTCCTCGAGCTCCGCATCGATGTAGTTGATGTACGCGCCTCGCGTGTGGGGCAGCATCGCGCGGCGGGCCCGCTCGACCCAGGCGACGTTCTCCTTCTCTTCCGCGGCGGCGGTCCAGTAGGCCTGGTATTGCAGGCTCCACATGGCGTGTCGGTGCGGGAACGCCGTCGCGTCGGGCGCGATCCGGCCGACGGCGCCGCCATAGGCGTCGAGCTGGACAAGGCACCTCGCGCTCGGCGCGCGCGAGAGCTCGGCGGTGAGCGCCGCGATCGCCTCGGCGCCGAAGCGCTCGTACGCATAGGCCGACGCGTTCTTGAAGCTCGCCTGTGCCTGGTGCTGGTGCACGGTCCATCGGTCGGGATCGCCGCCGATTCCACCGAGCTGGCCGACCGCGTTGAGATGAGGCATTGTCTCGATCGACACGTTGACAGGCGCGGCTGCCCGCATGGAGAGGAGCGGCTGGATCGTGCGATTGAGATCCTCGCCTGTCCCGAGCATCTGGCCCACACACGAGATCTCGCCGGAGGACATGGCCGTGAGCTTGAGGATGCACGTCAGTCGCTCGTCGGTGATCGGGGCGAACGCCTGCCACGCCTCGAGAACGCTGGGGAGCTCGCCCCAGGGCCAGGAGATCCTGAAGATCGAGACCTCGGAGACAGGGTGCGTCTTGAACGTGAACGACGTGACGACGCCGAAGTTGCCGCCCCCGCCGCCCTGGCAGGCCCACAGCAGATCCTGGTGTTCGCGCTCATCGGCCCGGATCACCTCGCCGTCCGCGGTGACCATCTCGACGGCGAGCAGGCTGTCGCACGTGAGGCCGAGCGCGCGGGAGAGGAGGCCGAACCCGCCGCCGAGCGTGAGCCCCGCGATGCCGACCGTGGGGCACGAGCCCGCAGGGAGGGTGACGCCGACCTGCCCGAGCGCGTCGTAGACGGTGATCAGGTCGGCGCCGGCGCCGACGACGGCGACGCCACGCTCGCGGTCGACGCGGACACTGCGCAGGTCGCTCACGTCGATGACGAGCCCCGCGTCGACGACGGAGAACCCCTCGTAACAGTGCCTGCCGCTCCTCGCCCGGATCTCCGCGTCTCGCGCTGTCGCCCACCGGACGGCGTTCGCGACATCCTGCGCGTCCTGGCAGAACACGATGGCAGAAGGACGGCGCGAGAAGCGCGCATTGTACACCTCGCGCGCGTCGTCGTACCCCGGGTCCCCGGGGAGGACGACACGACCGGTGAGCCGCGGCTCCGCGCTCATGACGGGCGCCTCGCCCGCGGGCAGCCGCCCGCCGGGCCACGCGGCGCGTCGGTCGCGCGCGTCCCGCGATGAACGGCGCGAGATCTGTCTGGCATGCACCGGAACCTGCGCCCCCCGTCGAACGCGTCAAGCCGGGCCGGCGGGCGCGTGATGACCGGCTGGGTCCGGAGGGAGCTCGCCTCGAGGCGGGGAGTCTTGTGATCCTGTCGTCTCGCCTCCTCGCGTCGTTGTCTCTTCGTCTCGCCTTCTTCCCGTCCTCATGCTCGATTGCAGCCACCACCGGCGATCGCCCCGCTCGTTGTGAGCACGATGAGCACCCTCGCGCCCGTCCCGGACGCGGGGTGACCGCGCGGCGCCCATCGAGCGCGACATTCCGGGGCGGCCTGCGCGTGGTGAGCCGCTCTCCTCGGCGCATCTCCTCGGCACATGCGATGCACCTCCGGGGAGAGAGCTCCTCCAAGGAGGGACCGATGACGCTCCTGTCTCCCCGCCACCATGGGTACATCGATTACGCGGCCGTCGCCCTGCTCGCCCTCGCGCCGCTCGCGCTCCGCTTCGGGGCGGTGCCGACGTCGGTCTGCTATGTCACCGCCCTGGCGCACCTCGTCGTGACGCTGCTGTCCGACCACCCGCTCGGCGCCGCGCGGAAGATCCCGTTTGCTGTGCACGGAGCGCTGGAGTTCTCCCTCGGCGTCGGGCTCCTCGCCTCGCCCTGGCTGTTCGGGTTCTCCGACGAGGTCCCGGCGCGCGCCTTCTTCGTGGTCGGCGGGATCGGGCTCCTGATCGTCGTCCTCGCGACGCGGTACACGGCCGGCGTGATCTCCCGGCCGGCGCCCTACGATCGCTACGATCGCTGAGCCGCGCGGGCGGCGCTCAGCAGGCAGCCACCGCCGCCTGCGCCTCGCGCATCACCTCGGACCAGGACGGATCCGGGCGCGACGCCTCCAGGGCGACCGACAGCGGATCCTCGTCGGCCTCGATGGCGAGGCGCGCGGCGGCGGAGCCGGTGAGCAGATCGAAGGCCGGGATCGTGTCGACGTACTCGTAACGCTCCGTGCGGAAGCGGAACTGCTCGGGCTGCTGCCGGCGCGCGAACGCGGTGAGCGCGACGTACGTCGCCACCGGGCGGAAGGTGCGCGGATCGGTGACGTGGATCTGCACGCCGCCGCAGATCTTGCCCGCGTGCTTCTGGAACGTGGGCCGGAAGGTGAGCGGACGCGCGACGAAGCCGAGCAGCCCCGTGGACGCGAGGCGCGCGGCGAGATCGCGGCCGTCGAGCCAGGGGGCGCCGACGATCTCGAACGGGCGCGTCGTGCCGCGGCCCTCCGACAGGTTCGTCCCCTCCAGCAGGCAGCCGCCCGGGTAGACGAGCGCCGTGTCCGCCGTCGGCATGTTGGGCGACGGGAGGACGAACGGCCGATCCCACTCGGCCGCGAGCCCCTCGCGGCGGTGGTCCGCGACGGCCACGACCTGCAGCCCGCACGCGACGTCGCCGAGCGGGATGCCCTCGCGCCGCGCGAAGAGCGCGACCAGCTCGCCCACCGTGAGCGAGTGGCGGATGGGCACGGGCTCGAGGCCCACGAACGAGAGGAACCCCGGCGCCTGCGTCGCGCCCTCGACGCACTCCGTCGCGCCGCCGATCGGGTTCGGCCGGTCGAGCAGCACGACGTGCACGCCCGCCGCGTGGGCCGCGCGCAGCGCGAGCAGCGCCGTCCACACGAACGTGTAGTAGCGCGCGCCGACGTCGGCGAGATCGATGAGGAGCAGGTCGATCTCCGCGAGATCCGCCGCGGAGGGCGAGAGATCCTCGAAGCGATCGCCGTACAGGCTGACGATGCGCGCGCCCGAGCGCGCGTCGACGTCGCTCGTCACCGCCGCCATGTCCTGCGCCTCGCCGCCGTAGCCGTGCTCCGGCCCGAAGAAGAGGCGCGGGCGCACCCCGAGCTCCTCGAGGACGAAGGCGATGTGGGTGAGCTCGCGATCGACGCTCGCCGGGTGCGCGAGGACGCCCAGGCGAGCCGACCGGATGCGCTTGAGCTGCGGGAAATCGGGGAGGCGATCGAGACCGACGTGCACGGTACCGTGACTACCAAGGCGAGCGCGGGCCGTCCATTCGTCCGCGTCGGATTCTCCGGGGGCGGCCGCGCGGGCGCGGGTCAGCGCGTGAGCGCCGCGTAGAACGCCGCGCCGCGGCGCTGGACCCGGACGAGGAGCTCGCCGTCGCGCGCGGCCTCCTCGACCTCGGCGGCGGTCGGCGCGCGGTTCCTGTCTGCCTCCAGGATCACGTCGCCCGGCCGGAGGCCCGCGCGCTCGGCGGGCGAGTCGCTCGCGACCGCGACGATGCGCGCGATCGAGCCGCCCTCGCGGCCCGGGCCGCGCGGGGCGGGCGCGTCGCGCAGCGTGAGGCCGAGGCCCGGGTGCCGGGCGGCCGCGCGCTGGACCGGGAGCGCCGGCGGCGGCNCCGAGGCCCGGGTGCCGGGCGGCCGCGCGCTGGACCGGGAGCGCCGGCGGCGGCGGCTCGTTCCGCGGGGCGAGCGTGACGTGGGCCTGGTACCGCTGGGCGCCGCGCACGACCTCGAGCGTCAGCGTCTCGCCGACGTTGTGGTTGAAGAGCTCGCGGATGACGTCCTGCGCGTCGCGCACGGGCCGGGCCGCGACGGACGTGATCACGTCGCCCGGCTGGAGGTTCGAGCTGGCCGCGGGGCCGCCCGGCGTGACGGCGTTGACGAGCGCGCCCGCCCGGGGAGGGCTCCGCATCGCCGCCGCGAGCTGGGGCGTGAGGTCCTGCAGCCCGACGCCGATGAAGGCGCGCTCGACGCGGCCGCTCCGGAGGAGCTGCTCCGCCACGCGGCGGGCCATGTTCGCCGGCACGGCCAGGCCGATGCCCTGCCCGCGGCTCACCACCATGGTGTTGATGCCGAGCACGCGGCCGTCGAGGTCGACGAGCGGGCCGCCCGAGTTGCCTGGGTTGATGCTCGCGTCGGTCTGGAGGTAGTCCTCCACGTCGTTCACGCCGACGCCGCCGCGCCCCTTGGCGCTGAGCACGCCCGTGGTGACCGTGTGGCCCAGGCCGAACGGGGAGCCGATCGCGACGACCCAGGCGCCGACCCGCGCGGCGTCGCTGTCGCCGAACGTCGCGACGGGGAGGTCCTTCGCGTCGACGCGGATCACGGCGAGATCTGTCGCGGGGTCGCGGCCCGCGACGCGGCCGGCGAACATGCGGCCGTCGCGGAGCCGGACGGTGATCGCGCGGGCGCCGTCGATGACGTGGTTGTTCGTGAGGATGCCGCCGTCCGGGGAGAAGATGACGCCCGAGCCGAGCCCGCGGCGCTGGCCGCCGTCGCGGAACCAGCGCAGCGGCGAGGAGACGTCCTCGCCGACGGTGACCTCGATCTGGACGACGGCGGGGCCGACCTTGTCGGCGACGTCGGCGAAGGCCTCGCCGAGGCGGCGCAGGTCGGCGGCGCCG
>NZ_JEMA01000345.1 GCF_001589285.1 Sorangium cellulosum
GGCAGCGGGGGTCGCGCTGGGCGCGGGCCTCTTGATCGAGGCGTCGGCGCGCGGCGATGAGGCGTCGGCGCTGACGGCGGAGATCCGCAGTCGCGGCGGGCCGGCGGCGTGCCTGTACCACGAGCATGCAGCGGCGTGCGGGGGGCTGGGCGACAAGCACCGCGAGCGCGACACGCTGGAGGCCGCTGCCTGGGCGAGCTTGGCGAGCGCCGGCGTCGTCGGTGCGGTCGCGCTCTCGTCGTTCTGGTGGGCCCCGGCGCCGGGCACGCGCGCCGTGCGCGCGGTGCCGCTCGCGACCGCGCAGGGCGGGGGCGTCCTCGTCGTCGGCGCCTGGTAGGCTGCGAGGGAGACCGGTGAGGAGGGGGGGATCATGAGAGGCGTGCAGGGCTTGCTGTCGGGGCTCTTGCTCCTCGGCGCGGGCGGCCTGGCGGCGGCGGGCGGATGCGGCGGCGGCGGGGAGCACGGCTGCGCGGAGGATCTCGTCTGCGAGATCGTCAACGACGACGGCACGAGCAACGGGCACTGCTGGGGCCGGTGCGTGCCCGAGCCGCCCGAAGGCTTGCCCGCGCCGGAGCTCGTCTGGACGGGGGCCGAGTTGCTGGCGCCGTCGTGCGACGATCTCGTCTGGGTCGTCCCCGGGACGGCGGGCGAGGTGGTGCAGCTCGCCTCCGAGCCCGCCGCGTTCCGGGGGAGGACGCTGCCCAGCGACGCCCACGCGTGTCCTGCGTGCGCGTGCACCTCGCCGTCCTGCGCGCTGCCGTCCGACGTGACAGCGAGCTCGCTGTACATGTGCGGGGAGGGGTCCGAGGAGACACGGACGCCCTTCGCGCCCCCGGCAGGCTGGGACGGCGCGTGCGTGTCGCCGGGCTGGGTGGGGTCGGAGCAGCTCGGCTCGCTCGCGATCGGTCCGACCCGCAAGCAGCCGTGCGCGCCGGTGGTCGAGGAGGCGCCGGTGCCCCGCGATGCGCCTGCGGTCGAGGTCGCTGTCGCGTGCCGAGGGAGGCTGGTCCACGACCTGTGCGCGCAACCCCGCCAGCTCTGCATGCTCTACCAGCAGCAGGACCACCTGCCCGACGGGTGGCGGCACTGCCGCCGCTTGCCGGGCGACGATGTCCCGTGCGAGGCGCCCGCGGCGCCGGGGAGCCCCTGGCCGACGTACTCGGAGAAGCTGGGGGTGTTCTACGCCGAGGTGAACGACACGCGCGACTGCACGCCGTGTACCTGCAAGGCGGTCGAGGAGGGCCGATGCGAGGCGTTCGTGTCGGCGTACGAGGACCGCGCGTGCAGCGACACGCTCGTCGGAATCAGCGTCCCTGAGGTAGGGATCTGCGTGGACCCTGCGCCGGGTTCCACGCTCGGGAGCCTGAGCGCGACGTGGCTCGTCAACGAGCCCGGGCGCTGCACGCCGGAGGGCGGCGTGAACGTGGGCGAGCTCAAGGGCGAGAAGGCGGAGACGATCTGCTGCTTGCTAGGCGAACGATGAGCCGGAGATGCCGGGACGACCACTCACCTCTCCCGCATCACCCGCATCGGGGTTCTGGGTCACGTGCTACACCGATGCCTCGTTCGGTCCTTCCGGCGCAGGCTGGGCTGTGTGGGCCCGCTGCGTGGAAGGGCGCGTCGTCCGTCGGGGGGCCTGCCCGGGATACGTGAAGAGCTCGCTGGAGGCCGAGCTGGCGGCCATCTTCGCCGGCCTCTTCGTCGCATGCCGGACCTGGGGAGCGCGGGTCGGCGGCGTCGTCGTGCGCACGGACTGCCAGGCGGCGATTCACCTCCTGACGACCGACGCCGTGAGGCCACGCACGCAGAATCGGTGGCCAGGCGCGATGCGCCTCCGGGCGAAGATCCTGGCCCTCGTCAAGGAGCGCGGCATCGACCTCGAGCTGCGGTGGGTCATGGGCCATCAGGCGAGCAACAGCGTCCAGGCCTACCTGAACCGCGCCTGCGACAAGCTCGCCGCGGTGGCGCGCAGGGGCGCCTGTGAACCCCCTGGCGCCCGGCGCTGGCGGCGGCAGCGGCGCTCCGGTCGACGCGGCGCGGGGCCTGACCTAGAGCGGGCGGCCGATCCGGGCGCGGATCTGCGCCCGGATATCCTCTGGAAGTGAGCGCAGGTAATCGTCGGGCAGCAGCCGCAATGCCTCGTCGGGCATGAGGAGAATCCGCTGCTCGGGCGTGAGCCCCGCGAGCCGCTGCTCGGGCGGCATCCCGGCGAGCAGCTCCTCCACCGGCAGCGCTGGCAGCAACGCCTCGATCGGCAGCTTCTTCAGCAGCGTCCGCAACACCTCGTCAAAGCCTTCCAGCTCGCGCATCGCCATCGCGATCTCCTCTGCACCGATCTGCTCGGCCAGCCACCGGCGGGCCTCGACCGTCCGCGCCTCGCCGTGACCGAGCAAGTGTAGCAGATCGTCGTCCTCGTCCTCGGCCACCGTGGCGAGCTCGACCACGTACAGCGCGAACGCTCCTCCCTGGAGCTGCCAGTAGCCGCCGGCGAGGTCGAGCCAGACCAGCCCGAGCGCCGCGGCATCGGCGTCGAGCGAGCGCGTGCGCGACGGCAGCAGGACCACGCCGGCCAGGTCGGCGCGCGGGCCGAGCCGCCTCGCAGCGCCCGCATAGTGCAGCGATATGTAGCCCCAGAGCCAGTCGAGATCGCGGCTGCGGTAGGTGCGCCGGACGCTCTTGAACTCGACGATCGTCTCCCTCGGCAAGAGCGGCCAGAGCCTCCGCAACGTGCCGGCCGGCTCGCGGGCATCGCCCGGCGCGTCGTTGCGCAGCAGGAGGTGATCGGCGCGGGGCGGCTCGGCCGAGAGGGGCACCTCGCTGTGGATCTGGAAGTGGCGCGGGCGGCGCTGGCGCAGCAACGTGGTGAGCAGCACGTGCCAGGCGGTCCGGGTGGAGCCCATGACGCCCCTGTACTCGATGGCTCCGGCGCAGGACAAGAGAACATGAGCTCGCGAGGACCTCTCAAAGCCCTCATGTCATCGCATTACGAAGATGCGTAGTCTTTCGTCTCGCAATCTTGAGGAAGGCCACTCGGCCCGCCTACCTCGCGAACGTCGACCCGTTCCAGACGTACCGCACCGGCTGCGCTCCTCCCCACGGCAGGAGCAGCGGCTCGAAGCCGCCGACAGGCCCCTTGTCCTGGTTGAAGGGATACGTCTGCTCCGTCCACTCGACGGCCCGCCCGGGGGCGAGCTCGATCCCGACCTTGTCGCCCACGCGCACGAACTTGAGCTCACCGGCGATCTTCTTGTCGCCGAGGCTGCGCGCGACCTCGGCCGCGAAGATGCGCTGGATGCTTTCGCCCTCGACCCGGAAGATGAGCACCACGTCGCGGTCCACGGTCCCGGCGCCCGCCTCCTTCGGCGCCGCCGCGCGCACCGTGCCGTGGACGATGATCTCCGCCTTCCCGTCGCCGGTCAGATCGCGCGCGCTCACCGAGCGGATGTCGGCCGGCGAGGCGAACTGCGCGAGCGTCATGAACGCGTACCCCGCGCCGCCCCGGAACCCCTTGCCGAACACCACGATGTCGCGGTCGTGCAGGAGCACGCGCTCGGGCTCCTTGCCGCCGGCCACGTCGGCGCCGAGGTCGAACCGCGGCTTGTTCGACGAGGCGTTCCGGTCGCGCCGGTAGAGGGCGTACACCTTGTCGAGCATCTCGGCCGGCGAGAGGCCGGCAGGCTTCGGCGCGGCCCGCGCCTCCTCGGCCCTCGCCGGTCGCGGGCCGTCCGCGCGCGGCCCCGCGGCCGCCGCCTGCCGCTGCTCGCTGGCCTTCGTGAACGCGCCGCCGGTCAGCTTGTAGAGCTGCGACTTGATCGATCCCCACGGCAGGAGCAGCGGGTCGTACGTCGTCTCCACCCCCTCCGCGTAGTTGCTCGCGTCGTACCGGGTCGCCTTGCCCGGCTGCACGCGGATCGCCATCCGGGTGCCGTCGGGGACGAAGTCGACCTCGTTGACGATCGAGCCCTTGTCGGTCGAGATCGCGACCTCGTGCTGGAAGATCGGCCGCGGCGCGTCGCCGGCGCCGAACTGCAGCACGTGCATCACCTCGCGGTACCTGGCGCCGCTGCCGGTGCGCTTCCTCAGGATGAGCTCGGCCTGGCCGTCGCCCGTGAGATCGCGCGCCGTGAGCGCCGGCAGCATCCCCTCGCTGGCGTCGACCCCGAGGTCCTCGAAGTAGTACTGCGCGCCCTTCCGGAACCCGGGGCCGAGGACGACGAGGAAGCGCTCGTGGACGAGCACCCGCTCGCGCATCGCGTCCCCGGCGACGTCGACGACGAGGTCGTACTTCGGGGGGCCGTGGAGGCCCTTGCTCTTGAGGAGGCCGTCGGCGAGCGCGAGCTCCGGCTCGGTCGACAGCGGCGAGAGCGACCCGTACGCCTCCGAGGTGGCGCTGCCGACGACCGCATCGACCCCCCCGCCGCCGTCCGCGTCGTGGACGAAGAGCCCGGCCCGCAGCCCGACCCGGGTCGTCGCCGCCTCGGGGAACGCCGACCACGGGATGCTCGCCTCCAGCGTGTACCCGCCGCTCCGGGGCGCCTCGACAACCCTGGCCCCGGCCGCCACCTTGCCGCCCGGGAGCTTGACGACCCCCGCGGTCTTGCCCGGCTCGCCCGGGTAGAGCGCGACCTCCTGGACCTTCCCGCCCGGGAAGCCGAGGACGAGCTTCACGTGGTCCGCGCCGCCGCGCAGCGCGTCGTCGGTCACGTCGGCCGCCACGTAGACCCGCGCGTCGTCGTAGGCGATGGCCGCGTGCGCCGCGAGGTCGGCCTTGCTCGGCTTGCCCTTCACCCGGATGCCGAGGGAGGTGAGCGCCACCGGCCACTCCTTCGGGACCCCGTCGAGCTTGAGCCACTTCGACTCGACAAGCGGCGCCGCGAGCGGCGTCCCGGCGGCGAGGGCGGGGGAGGGCGCGGCGGCGGTCGTCAGCGCGGCCAGCGCGACCGGCGCGAGCGCGGCGAGGCGGGGACCGAGGGCAGGAGCCCCCGGCGCACGGTGGGTGGGTGTTCGACGTCTCATGAGCTCGGGTTTGGACGCCTCTCCGCGCCCGCTTGTTCTTACCACGAGCACTTTGTTTCCGGATCGTCCGGCGTCAGCGCGCCCGGGGCCGCGGCGGAGGGCCTGGACGACGCCCCACGGCGGTCGGCGCGGCTACCCCGGGCGCGGGCGGAGGAGGGGGCCGGCGACGCCGGCCCACCTCGGCGGGTCAGCGGGGCTGGGCGGAGGAGGCGAGGCGGGCAGGGCCGGCGTCGTCGGAGCGGATCCGGCGGTACACGAACTTCGCGATCTCGACGGCCGGCACGATCATCGCCGACAGGACGAGCAGGAGCATCCACTCGTTCGACGACATCTCGTAGGTGCGGAAGACCGGGCGCAGCGCGGGCACGAGCAGCGCGATCAGGTGGATCGCCGCGCTCGCCGCGACCGCCAGGAGGAGCGGCAGGCTCACGAGCGGCTTCGACCCGAAGAGCGAGATCACCGGGCTCCGGCAGCTCCAGGCGTGGAAGAGCGGCGAGAGCGCGAGCAGCGAGAAGGCGACGGCGCGCGTGCGGAGCAGCGCGTCCTCGGTCTGCTCGGACGTCGCGTAGAGCGCCACGGCCGCGAGCCCCATGAACGCGCCGACGTACAGGATGCCCAGGTAGTCGCGCTTCACGAGCAGGCCCTCGTCGCGCGGGCGCGGCGACTCCTCCATGAGCTTCGGATCCGGCGGATCGATGCCGAGCGCGAGCGCCGGCAGGCCGTTCGTCACGAGGTTGATCCAGAGGATCATGAGCGGCGTCAGCGGGGGCCACTTGCCGAAGAACGAGACGACGAACACGGCCACGAGCAGGCCCATGTTCGACGAGAGCAAGAAGAAGATGAACTTCTGGATGTTGCGGTAGATGGCGCGCCCCTCGCGCACCGCCTCGACGATTGTCGCGAAGTTGTCGTCCGCCAGCACGAGGTCCGCCGCCTGCCGCGCCACGTCGGTGCCGCCGCGCCCCATCGCCACGCCGATGTGCGCCTCGCGGAGCGCGGGCGCGTCGTTCACGCCGTCGCCCGTCATCGCCACGATGTGGCCGTGCGCCTTGAACGCCCGCACCAGCCGGAGCTTCTGCTCCGCCGTCGTCCGGGCGAAGACGCGCAGGTGCATGATCCGCCGCGCGAGCTCCTCGTCGCTCATCGCCGCGAGCTCCGCGCCGCTGAGCGCCTCGTCGCCCTCGTCCCAGAGCCCGATCTCCTTCGCGACCGCCGTCGCGGTGAGCCGGTGGTCGCCGGTGATCATGACCGCGCGGATGCCGGCGCGGCGGCACTCGGCCACCGCCTCCTTCACCCCCTGCCGCGGCGGGTCCATCATCCCGACCAGGCCGAGGAACGTGAGCTCGCGCTCGACGTCGGCCTCGTCGCGGCTGACCCGCACGCGGCGGCAGATCGCGAGCACGCGCAGCGCGGACGCGCTCATGCGATCGGCCTCGGCGACGATGGCCTGCCGGTCCTCCTCGGTCAGCGCCCGCACGCCGCTGTTGGCGGCGAACTTCACGCAGAGCGGCAGGAGCACGTCGACGCTCCCCTTCACGTGCGCGATCTCGCGGCCGCGCTCGTCCCGCGTGATCACCGTCATCCGCTTGCGATCGCTGTCGAACGGCAGCTCGTGCACGAACGCGTGCGACGGCGCCACCGACTCGCGCGACTGGCCGCCCTTCGCGGCGAGCGTCAGCAGCGCCGCCTCGGTCGGATCGCCGACGATGCACCAGCGGCCCGTCGCCTGGTCCTCGTTGAGCGACGCGTTGTTGCAGAGCGCGACCGTCGCGAGCAGGTAGCTGAGCGGCGCCGACGGCTCGACGGCCTCCGCGCCGCCCTCGTCGCGCAGCGCGCCGGCCGGGTTGTACCCCTCGCCGGTCACCGTGAAGTGATGGCCGCCCGCGTAGACGCTCCGGACGGTCATCTCGTTCTGGGTGAGCGTGCCCGTCTTGTCCGACGCGATGATCGTCGCGGCGCCCAGCGTCTCGACCGCGGGCAGCTTGCGCACGATCGCCCCGCGCTTGGCCATGCGCTGCATCCCGAGCGCGAGCGTGATCGTCGTGATCGCCGGCAGCCCCTCGGGGATGGCGGCCACCGCGAGGCTCACGCCCTCGAGCAGCAGCTCGTGCCACGGCCGCCCGCCCCGGATGAACCCCCAGCCGAGCAGCACAGCGGACAGCGCCAGGCACACCCGCAGGATGATCGAGCCGAAGCGGTCGAGGCGCTCCTCGAGCGGCGTCTTCTGCTCGCCGACCGAGCGGATCATCTCGCCGATGCGGCCGAGCTCGGTGTGCACGCCGGTCGCGGTCACCACCGCGCGCCCCTTGCCGCGCACGATGCTCGTGCCGGTGAAGACCATCGTGACCCGGTCCCCGAGCGGCGCGTCGTGCGCGACCGGGGCGAGGGCGTCCTTGACCGCGGCCGCGCTCTCGCCTGTCAGCGCCGCCTCCTCGGTGGCGAAGCTGATCGTCTGCACGAGCCGCGCGTCGGCCGGGATCGCGTCGCCCGCCTCGAGCTCGAGGATGTCGCCGGGCGCGACGTCCTCGGCCGCGATGACCATGGTCTTGCCGCCGCGGCGCACGCGCGCGTTCGGCGCGCTGAGCTTCTGGAGGGCCTCCAGGGCCGCCTCGGCGCGCCGCTCCTGGTAGTACCCGAGGAACGCGTTCAGGATCACGATCAGCAGGATCGCGATCGCGTCGCCGAACCGGTGGAGGAAGCTCTCCGATTTGTCGGCGGTGAAGCCCACGACCACGGCGATCGTCGCCGCGGCGAGGAGCGTGAGCACGAGCGGGTTCGCGAACTGCTCGAGGATCCGGAGGAGCGCGCTCTTCTTCTTCGACTCGGGCAGGCGGTTCTTCCCGTGCTCCTCGAGGCGCTTCTGCGCCTCGGCCTCGGTGAGCCCGCCGGACGAGCTCACCCCGACGCGCTCTAGGAACGCGCCGAGCTCTTCGGCATGGACGGGGATGGGGGCGGAGGGGGGAGCGGCACTCGACTCGGTCCGGCGGAGCGCCGTGGCAGCTTGGCTCATGGGCGGGCGTGCTCTAGCGCTTCATCCTGGCTTGTTCACGTTGTTCTTCGGCCTCGAGCTCCGCGATGGCCGCCGCGAGCTCGTCCTGCTCGGCCTGGGGCATGCCGGTCGGCGCGCCGCCCGCCCCGGCCACGCGCACCTGCTGCGGCGCGGGCGCGGGCGGCGGCTCCGGCGGCAGCACGCCCATCTTCCGCTTCAGCGCGAGCAGATCGTCGTCCGCGCCCGCGGTCGCCTCGAGCTGCCCGAACTTGTGCGCCAGCGTGTCGCCCGTGTACTGCTCGGCGATCTCCCCCGCGGCCTCGGCCTCGGCCTCGATCTGATCGATCTTGTTCGCCATCCGGTCGAACGTCTCGAAGGCGGAGGCGTTGTTGAGACCGCTCATGGTCTCCTGGATCGCCTTCTGCGCCTCGGCCCGCTTCTTCCGGGCGATGAGCACGTTCTTCTTGCGCTTCGCCTCCTCGATCTTGTTGTTCAGGAGGCGCAGCGCCGTCTTGAGCTGGTCGACGGCCTGCTTCTGCTTCTGCCACTGGTCCTTGTAGGTGGTGGCGAGCTGGTCGTGCTCCTTCTTGCGGTTCAGCGCCTCCTTGGCGAGCGCGTCGTCCCCGGCCTTGATCGCGAGCATGGCCCTGCGCTCCCACTCCGCGGCGTTCGCGGCCTCCTGCTCGGCCTGCTTGGCCAGCCGCTTCTCGTCGGCGATCGACACGGCGACCTGCTTCTTCGCCTCGATCAGCTGGTTCGACATGTCGATGACGACCTGGTTCAGCATCTTCTCGGGGTCCTCCGAGCGGCTGATGAGGTCGTTCAGGTTCGACTTGATGAGGGTCGCAAGGCGCGCGAAAATTCCCATAGATCAGCTCCAACTCTCGGGTAGCGCAGGGGTCGAAGGCGCGGCGGGTCTACTCAGCTCAGCGCGAGATCGTGCAGCACCGGGACGTGACGGGCGAGCGCGAGATCGATGTCGCTCAAGATCGCCTCGAGCTCGTTCATGTCCAGGTTCTCGAGCTCCAGCGCCGCCGACAGGACCACGGTGCCCGCCTCGATCCCGTACGACGCGTGCATGAGATCCGTCGCGTTGTACTCCAGCAAGCGGCGGAAGAGCTTGGTCTGGTGAGCGTCGTCCCCGGGCACGGGGCCGATCGTGACGCGCACCGCCACGATCGGCGGATCGATGCGGATCGCGATCGGCGGCGCGTCGGGCCCCCCCGAGACGAGGTAGGTACCGGCGTCGTTGTCGAACCGGCGATCGAGCTGCAGGAGGTAAGTTTCGACGTCCTCGGCTGTACGCGGCATGGCGCGGCGAGCCTACAGAATCATGCCGCCTCGGGCTAGTGCCGCGGCCCCCCAAGTTCCTCCCGGGATTCCGCGTCGTGACGCGGACCACGGCCGCGCGCGCCGCTGCGGGGCGCCCGGCGCAGGTCCCTCCGCGCGCCTCTCGCGCCCCCCGCGCGTCGCGCCGGCGGGGCCGCCACGCGACACGACGCACCGCGCCGCCCACGGAGGCGCGCGCCTCGGAGATCGCGGCTTTTGCCAGCTCTCGCTTTTTTCTCACCCGTTTGAGAATGGCGGTGGTACGGTCCCGATCCAGGTTACGTGGCGATCCACCCGGGCGACATTGTTGCTGGCTACCGTGTCACCCGCCTGCTCGGGCGGGGCGGGATGGGCGAAGTCTGGGCCGCGACACGGGAATCGGACATGCACCCGGTGGCCATCAAGGTCCTGCTCGCGCGCGCCGCGATGAAGCCCGACCTCGTGCGGCGCTTCGACCGGGAGGCGAAGATCGCCTCGGCCATCAAGAGCCCGTACGTCTGCCAGCTCCTCGAGGTCAACGAGACGGACGACGGCGCGCACCTGCTCGTGTTCGAGCAGCTCGACGGCGAGTCGCTGGCGGACCGGCTGAAGCGCGAGCAGTACCTGCCGTTCAGCGAGGTCGGGCCGATCATCGACGACGTGCTCCAGGGGCTCGTGGCCGCGCACGCCGCGGGCGTCGTCCACCGCGATCTGAAGCCGGGCAACATCTACCTGGAGCACCTCGGCCTGCCGGACAGGCGCGAGCGCGCGAAGATCCTCGACTTCGGCATCTCCAAGATCACGCGGCGCGAGAAGGAGGAGCCGACGCTCACCGCCTTCGACGCGACGCTCGGCTCGTTCGCGTACATGGCGCCGGAGCAGGTGCGGGGCGCGGCGCGGGCCGACGAGCGGGCCGACATCTACGCGGTCGGCGCGGTGGCCTTCAGGGCCCTGTCCGGGCGGCTGCCGTTCGAGGGCGCGACGGCGGCGGTGCTCGTCGCGATGAAGCTCGACCGCGCGGCCCCGTCGCTCGCCGAGGCGACCGGCGAGAAGTGGCCGGTGGGCATCGAGCGCTTCCTCGAGCGCGCGCTCGATCGCCGGCGCGAGCGGCGCTTCAGCTCCGCGGAGGAGGCGCTCACGAGCTGGCGCGCCATCCAGCCGGCGAACATCACGCGCGCGGTGCGCCGCTCGCAGCGGAGCCGGCTCCCCTCCGAGCTGCCCGAGGCGCTCCTGGAGGACAACCCCACGGTGGTCGACGGCCCCCCGACGATGACCGAGAACGGCGGCTTCTCCGACGCCGGCCAGAGCGCGCCGCCCCCGCCGCCGCCGAGCAGGACGGGCAGCCTGACCCCGACGCCGCTCAGCAGGACGAGCGCGCCGCCGGCGCCGCCGAGCAGGACGAGCGTCCCGCNCAGCCTGACCCCGACGCCGCTCAGCAGGACGAGCGCGCCGCCGGCGCCGCCGAGCAGGACGAGCGTCCCGCCGCCGCCGCCGAGCAGGACGGG
>NZ_JEMA01000346.1 GCF_001589285.1 Sorangium cellulosum
GTCGAGCTCGGGATCGAGCTGCGCGGCATATCCATCTTCCAGTCGTTGGCCGCCGCGATACACCAGCTCACGAGGAGACAACCGGGATGATGGTGGGGTCTGTCGACCAGCGCACGTCGAATGTGATCGGGGTCGCCTCGGTATTCCTCGACAACTCCTTCAACGCCATGGCGTTCGCCGGCATGCACCGCGCCGCGCGCGAGCGCGGCTACCAGCTCCTTTTGAGCTACGGGTCGCCTCGGTCCATCGTCGAGCGCGGGGCGGCGCTCCGCCGGGTCGCGGGCTGGATCGCGATGTACACCATCGACGGCCTGGAGGAGCTGATCTCCGACGGGACGCCGGCCGTGATCTTCTGCGCGCCCTCGATGGGCGCGCGCTGCCCGGTCGTGCGCGCGGAGAACCGCGACTCGACCCTTCGCCTCATCGAGCACCTCATCGGCCTCGGCCGCCGCCGGATCGCCTATATCGGCAAGGCGTCGTCCGACGATTTCATCGAGCGGGGCGCGGCGTTCGATGAGGCGATGAGCGCGCGCGGGCTCGAGGCCGATCTCAACCTGCTCTCCAGCTTCCACGAGTGCTCGATCGTGTACACCGAGCAGCGCCTCAAGGAGCTGCTCGAGCGCTACGGCAAGCTCTGCGACGCGATCGTGGCAGGCAACGACGAGATGGCGATCGGCGCCATCCACGCGATCCGGGCGTGCGGCTACCGCGTGCCCGAGGACATCGCGGTGGTGGGGTTCGACGACATCAGCGCCGCGCAGCACTGCGATCCGCCGCTCACCACGATGCGGCAGGGCCCCGAGCTGCTCGGGCGCGTGGCCGTGGAGCGGATCATCGATCTCATCGAGGGCCGCGCCCCGGAGCAGCTCGTGACCCGCGTCCCCGCCGAGCTGGTGGTGCGGCGGTCGTGCGGCAGCCCAGCGTGGGAGGCCCTGCTGCCCGCGGAGGCGGCCGGCGAGGACCCGGGCGAGTGGCAGCGCGACCTGCTCCGGCGGATGAACGCCGTGCTCGAGGGGCCGACGCACCTGCAGCCCGGCGAGCGGTCCCCCGTCTGGCCCGAGGCCGAGGTGATATCGCGGGGGCTCGGCGCGGCGCTCGCCGGGGCGGAGATGCCGGAGGTCATCGAGCTCGAGCGCGCCTTCGTCGCCGCCGTCGCGTACAGCGACCGGATCGAGGTCCTCGTCGCCGTGGTGGGCCAGGTCGAGGAGGCCGCCGCGCGGCAGCTCGCCGGCGCGACGGCGCCGGACGTCGCGCGCCGGGTGAAGACGTTCCTCCACCGCGCGCGGCTCGCGCAGCAGCGGGCGCTCGCGGCGTCCGAGCGGCGCGGCGTGAGGAGCCTCGAGCGGCTGGTCCGCGCCAACATGGATATCAGCAGGCTCCTCTCGCCCGGGCAGGCGTGGTTCGACGAGCGCCTCCTGTGGCTGCGGCACACCGCCGTGCGCGTCGGGTGCCTCGCGCTCTGGGCGAACGATCGGGATCCCCACGAGCCCGAGCTCATCATCGACAGCGTGCACACCAGCGATCCCGGCGTGGCCGCGCTCGTGGGAAGCCGGTACCGGGCTGGCCTCTTCCCGCCGCCCGAGCTGCTCGCGGCCGCCTCGCCGGACGAGCCGAGCGGCTATCTCGTGATGGTCCCGCTCATGAACGGGCGGCGCGACTGGGGGGCGCTGGTGCTCGGCGGGCTGCACGTCGAGAGCTTCGCGGACAACCTCCAGCCGATGACCATGTGGGTGTCGCTCCTTGTCGCGGCGTTCGAGCGCCACGACATGGAGGCCGCGCTGCACGCGGAGCGCGACATGCNGCCACGACATGGAGGCCGCGCTGCACGCGGAGCGCGAC
>NZ_JEMA01000347.1 GCF_001589285.1 Sorangium cellulosum
GCCGAGCAGCGCGTCGACGCCGGCCGGGAGCGAGGCGCGGCCGAGCGCGCGCAGCAGGAGCGCGCGGAGCGGGTCCTCGCCGCGCGGCGCGCCCTCGACGACCTCCGCGCAGAGCTGGGCGCGCCACTTGAGCTCGCGGAACAGCCGCGACTTGCCGGCGCCCTCCTCGCCCGTGATCACCACGGCGCGCGGCCCGCGCTCGCCCCGGAGCAGCGCCTCGAGCGCCGCGCCGAACGCCTCGACCTCGCGCTCCCGCCCCACGATCTCGCCCGGCTCGCTGACGACCGCGGGCGCGCGCCGCGGCAGCCCGCCGGCGGAGAGGGTCTCGAGGACCTCCTCGACGCCGGAGGGCCGGCTGGCCGGATCCTCCGCGGTGAGCCGCTCCGCGAGCCGGCGCGCGGCGGCGGGGGGCGCCCCGGCGAGGAGCGGGAACAGGTCCTCGAGCGTGCGTCCCACCGCGAAGAGGTCGGAGCGCGCGCTCGGCGGGGCGCCCTGGAGGAGCTCGGGCGCGAGGAACCGCGCCGTGCCCGCGAGGTCCCCCGCCGCCGCGCGCATCCGGCGCGCCGCGCTGAGGTCGATGAGCACGCCCGCGCCGTCGTCGCGCACGAGCACGTTGTCGGGCTTGAAGTCGCCGTGGACGATGCCCGCGCCGTGGAGCCAGCCGAGCGCGTCGAGCGCGTCGAGCAGGACGGGCAGGGCCGCGCGGAAGGCGCGCCCCCGGGCGTGGTCCGCGAGCGTCCGGCCCCGGATGAGCTCCGCCGTGGCGTACGTGAGCGGCGCGCCGCCGCAGGTCGTCCGGGCGAAGTCGTACGCGCGCGGCAGGCGCGGGTGGACGCACCCCGCCAGCAGCGAGAACTCGCGCCGGAACGCCTCGACAGCGCGCGCGCCGTCGAAGCCGCCGAAGCGCAGCGCCTTCAGCGCGACGTCGCGCTCGAAGAGGCGATCGCGCGCCTCGAAGACGGAGCCGAGCCCGCCGCGCCCGAGCGCGCGCACGACGTCGTAGCGGCCGTCGATCACGGCCCCTGGCGCAATGCGGGGCTGTACCATCGGTACAGAGTGGAACAGAACGGTACAAAAAAAGCGACCCGAGCCTCCGGAAATCCGGGCGAACGTGCTGGCACGGCTGTTGAACAGCCTGGCGGCGTGATGCGTGGGATCGCGGTTCTTCTGGCGGCGTGCGTGGCCGGGTGCGGGGTGAACCCGATCCCGGAGCCGCCGGCTGCGCCCGAGCTAGGCGACGTGAGCGGCGACCTCTGCATGGCGTGCGACACGTGGACCGTCGATCTCGCCGGCGGACCTGGCAGCGCGAGGAACGCCGACGAGGTCTGGGTGGTGAGCCTCGACAAGACAGCGCCGCCCGCGGTCGCCGAGGTCGGCGCCGACGGGAGCTTCGCCCTCCAGGTGGAGGCTGACCTGGGCGACGAGGTGCGCGTCCAGGCGCGGCGCGGCGAGCAGCGCTCCGCGCCGGCCGATCTCGTCGTCGCGCAGGGCGTCCTCGAGCGCGCGCCGCGCCCGCTCTCCGATTGCTTCGACGTCGCGCCGGAGCTCGAGCTGCCCGACACGGCGGCCGGCGAGGTGTCGGCCGCCGTCCTCCGCCTCGAGCACGGCTGCGCGGAGCCGCTCGTGATCGACGCGATCGCGCTCCGCGCGCCGTCCGCCGATGTCGGCGTGGAGGACGTGTCGGCCCCCGTGGTCCTGGCGCCCGGGGAGCCCCGCGACGTCCGCGTGGAGCTCCGGTCGAGCGCGCCTGGCCTGCGCGAGGAGGTGCTGCTCATCGAGGTGTCCTCTCCCGCGGCCACCCGGCGCGCGGTGACGTTGTTCGGGCGCGGTGTGCCCTGAGTCGACAGAAAGCTCACAGGCCCCCTCCTGGAGGCCCGGAAGGGGCGTCCAGAGGGGGCGCGTTCCCACGTCCAGCACTCTTGTGACAAGACCCATGGAGATGAACATGCGAGCACATATCTTGTGGATTCTCTCGGTGTCCGCGATCTTCGGACAGCTAGGTTGCGACCCCCAGGTGAGCGGCGGGGACTGCCCGGATCCGCGCGATCCGGAGGTCCGCTATGTCTCCCACGATCCGGAGGAGTGCGCCCGCATCGACTTCGATTGCTCCCCGCCGCAGACGCTGTTCTCCGACGAGTGCGGCTGCGGCTGTATCGGCCCCGAGGCGCCGTTTTGCCCCGACCCGGCCGACCCGGAGGTCCATTACGTGTCGCACGATCCGCGGGAGTGCGAGCTCCTCGATTTCGCGTGCTCCCCGCCGCAGACGCAGTTCGGCGGCGAGTGCGGCTGCGGCTGCATCGGCCCCGAGGCGCCGGCCTGCCCGGACCCGAGCGATCCGGACGTGCGCTATGTCTCCCGCGACATCGAGGAGTGCCACCTCATCGACTTCATCTGCGCGGAGAGCCAGACGCAGTTCGTCAACGAGTGCGGCTGCGGCTGCGTCGGCCCCGAGAAGCTGGCCTGTCCGGATCCGGGCGATCCGCGCGTGCATTACGTGTCCGACGATCCGGCCCGCTGCGCCGTCATGCTGTTCAGCTGCGACGAGGGGCAGACGGCCTTCACCGACGGGTGTGGCTGCGGCTGCCTCGATCCGAAGCTCCCCCTCGGGCACGCGCGTCAAGGCTCCTGACAGCGTCGCGCACGGCCACTCGAGGCGAGCGGCGGCGGCCGCGCTCGCACGCCCGTACAGGGTGAATCACATGCGCGCACCCGAGGCGCGCCGCGCCCTAGCGCGCGATCGCCGAGAGAGCCGGCCCGCTCCCATCAAAGTTCTCTGCTCGCTCCGTCGAGGCCGGTGATAGGCTCGCCCGAAGGGCGCGCGTGAGGACACGAACGGGATGAGGACGGGGCATGTCGAACAGCGCACCTCGCATGTGATCGGCGTCGCGTCGCTCTTCTGTGACAACTCCTTCAACGCCGCGGTGTTCGGCGGCATGCACCGCGCCGCACGGGTGCGCGGCTACCAGCTCCTCGTGTACTACGGACCGCCCCGGACCGCCGCCGAGCGCGGGGTAGGGCTCCACCTTGTCGCCGGCTGGATCGCGATGTACTCCACCGACGGCCTGGAGGCGCTGATCTCCGGCGGGACGCCGGCCGTGATCTTCTGCGCGCCCGCGATCGACCCGCGCTGCCCGGTCGTGCGCGCGGAGAACCATGACTCGATCCGCCGGCTCGTGGATCACCTCGTCGGCCTCGGCCACCGCCGGATCGCGTACATCGGCAAGTCGACGTCGGGCGACTTCGTCGAGCGGGGCGCGGCGTTCGATGAGGCGATGAGCGCGCACGGGCTCGAGGCCGATCTCAACCTGCTCTCCAGCTTCCATGAATGCACGATCCTGCATGCCGAGCGGCGCCTCGGGGAGCTGCTCGAGCGCGACGGCAAGTTCTGCGACGCGATCGTCGCGGGCAACGACGAGATGGCGATCGGCGCCCTCCGCGCGATCCAGGCGCGCGGCTACCGCGTGCCCGAGGACATCGCGGTGGTGGGGTTCGACGACATCAGCCTCGCGCAGCACTGCGATCCGCCGCTCACCACGGTGCGGCAGAGCCCCGAGCTGCTCGGGCGCATGGCCGTCGATCTGCTCGCCGATCTGCTCGACGGCCTCCCGCCGCCGCAGCCCGTGACGCGCGTCCCCGCCGAGCTGGTGGTGCGGCGCTCGTGCGGCAGCGCCGCGTGGGACGCCGGGCTGCTCGCGCCGGAGGAGCTCGACGCGCCGGGCGGCGACTGGCAGCGCGACATGTCCCGGCGGCTCGACGCCGTGCTCGCGGGGGCAGCGCTCTCGCCGTCGGGCGACAGGCCCCTCGTCTGGCCCGAGGCCGAGGTCATCGCGCGGGGGCTGGGCGCGGCGCTCGCCGGGGCGGAGACTCCGGAGGTGGCCGAGCTCGAGCGCGCCTTCGACAGCGCTGTCGAGCACAGCGACCGGATCGAGGTCCTCCTCGCCGTGGTGGGCCACATCGAGGACACCGCCGCCGGACGGCTCGCCGGCGCGCCCGCGCCGGACGCCGCGCGCCGGGTGGAGACGTTCCTCCACCGCGCGCGGCTCGCGCAGCAGCGGGCGCTCGCGGCGTCCGAGCGGCGCGGCGCGAGGAGCATCGAGCGGCTGGTCCGCGCCAACATGGCCATGGCCGGGCTCCTCGCTTCGAGGGAGATGTGGGCTGACGATCGCCTGGGCTGGCTGCGGCACACCTCCGTGCGCGTCGGTTGCCTCGCGATCCGGGCGGACGATCAGGGCCCGGGCGGGCCCGAGCTCATCATCGACAGCGTGCATACCAGCGAACCCGACACGGCCGCGCTCACGGGGTGCCGGTCACGGGCCGGCCTCTTCCCGCCGCCCGAGCTGTTCGAGGCCGCCTCGCCGGACGAGCCGAGCGGCTATCTCGTGCTGATCCCGATCGCGAGCGCGCAGCGCGACTGGGGGACGCTGGTGCTGGGAGGGCTGTTCACCGAGAGCTTCGCGGACAACCTCCAGCCGATGTCCATGTGGGTGTCGCTCCTTGTCGCGGCGTTCGAGCACCACGCCACGGAGACCGCGCTGCACGCGGAGCGCGACATGCTGGNACCACGCCACGGAGACCGCGCTGCACGCGGAGCGCGAC